>NZ_LWHB01000027.1 GCF_001889065.1 Suttonella ornithocola
CTTTCAGCATCAATACTTCCGATGGCTTACGTTTTACAATGACAGTTCCATTATCACCAGTGTATTGTGTCTCAACGTTAGCAACTTGCTTAGTAATGCTATCATCAACGTATTTCTTATTCGCTACATCACCAGCTTCTGTTGGTGCAGCAACATTAGTGATTTTCTTATCACCCATGTTGATTCCATTATCTTTGTTAATGGTTATCGGTCCAACATTAATGTTGTCAAATAATACGTCTTTCTTCGTTGCAACTTTGATTCCACCATTTTCATTCGTCAAGGTGATGTTATCGCCTGTAATGAAGTTCGCTGTATTATTAGTCTTCGTCAATGTTTTCACTGCATTACCATCAATTTGTGTGACAACTTCTTGTTTTGCATCATCAGCAAGAGAGATGGTGATATCTCTATCGTTGCGGGCAAGGGTGATGTTTTTACCGGCTTTGAAGGTAACAGTGTCATCTGCACCGACTTTGGTAGCATCTTTGGTTGAATTATCCGCTAATTTTCCACCATCGGCAGCCGCTTGGATTTTCCAGCCTTTTTGTAAATTAGTGATAGCTCCAGTATTAGTAGAGATGTTAGTTGTATTGCCTGCTATTGCTGTTTCGTTAGCTTTAACTTGATCTTTCAAGTCTTTGGTTGAAATTGTATAGGTTCCATCATCAGCTAAAGTAACTTTTGTGCCTTCTTCACCTTTAAGTGTAATTGCTTTTTCAGTAGTAGGCGTGTATTCAACTTTTTGGTTTCCGCCATCTACTTTGAAAGTTAGTTTTTGCAATTCAGAAGTGTTAACTTTGTTATTTAAAGCAGTCTCTAATTTATCTGTTTTAATTACTACATTGTTTGTATTACTATCTGAATCAGTTTCAATGTATTTGCCATCCCCATTAATCGCTATTACGTTATTTGAGTTATTCAACATTACTGCAGACCCACTATCACCATTCACTTGAATAGCTGACAAAGCATTGGCACTACCGCTTGTTGATTTAGAAGTGATGGTATATGTATTTGTATTTGGATCATAATCAACCCAAGTAGTTCCCGCCCCTGTCAAAGTAACTTTATTCCCGAATTTCACTAAGCTACTTTTGTTTTTTGAATTTGTCGCAGTTGAACTAATACTCCCAGAATTATCTCCATTAGCGAATGTAATACCACCATTTTCCAGCACACTAAAAAGTTGTGAACCGTTGATGGCATCGGTGGAGGTGGATGAAATCGCGCCCGGTGCAACGTTAACGATTTGACGTTCTTTGCCATTATCACCGACACTCGCTACACCCGTAGCAGTGCCTGCGAAACTGGTGTAATCGATGTTATTTTTCCTAAGGTTTGGAACGTTTTTGTACGCTTTATCTTTTGCACCATAGCCCAGCACCACGCTGTTGGCATTGGTCGCTTCTGCCGTACTGCCCAAAACCGCACTTTTATTTGCACCAGTGGCTTTTGAAGCATAACCAATCGCAACGGCATCAGTTGAGGTTTGAATATTAGAAGTAGAGCCAATAGCAATTGAATGATTGGTTACCACTTTATTATCAGAATTACCAACTTTTGCACCTTGCCCAGCTGCTCCGTTGCCTCCAATCGCAATTGAGCCCTCACCATAACTTAAGACATTTGCTCCAATACCAATACCACCGACACTACCAACACCATTCCATTTACCAATTCCAACAGAGTTCTCAGCATTTTTATTATTGGGATTACAACCATCTTGAAAACTTCCAGAAATTGCTTCAAGTCTCTTCATCTCAGCTGTGTTGTTAGCCGCCTTAGCTTGTTTGTAGGCTTCAGAATCTTTCATTGAAATAATGCTAATATTGTCGCAGGCTGCCATCGCAGGCATTGATGCGCCAACACCGATCGCCATCAATAGCGCAGCAACAATAGGGCGAATGAAGAAAGTATGATATATGCAGCTAGTCCTTGTCTCTGAAGAACTACTTTTGCCTTTGGCGATTTCGGGCACAGCCACCCAAGTGCCTAGGGATTCGTTATATTGTGTTTTATAAATTTTGTTCATTTTGAACCTATTTTGTTCTTAAAAATAAATGAATAAGATAATGTATAAAAGCAGTTATCAAACCCCAAAAGAAAATCCCTATGTTTTACAAACAAGTAGAGATTTCTTTTTTTAAAAAACTAATTGTTTATCAAAAATTATTGATAATTTAAATCATATTAAGCTCAATCTTAGCGCGTAAGCTCATCATTTCCATCCGCCATGGCGGATCCCATTCCATGTGGACAGCGCAATTTTCTACGCCATCAACTTTTTCAACAGCTTCTTTTACCCAATCAGGCATTACACCAGCAACAGGGCAACCAGGGGCTGTTAAAGTCATATGAATATTTGCCTCACCGGTGCGCTTATCATATTTAATATCATAAATTAACCCAAGCTCATAAATATCAACTGGAATTTCAGGATCATAAACCGTTTTAAGCTGTTCGATAATATCGCGTTCTACTGGTGATAAGGTTGGGTCATCTAAATCTTTTTGAAAAGGGACTTCATCTAATTCCATAATTATTCTCTTTTATCATTCTGTTTTGGCTTGGGTATTACCATTGAGTGCTGCTTCTAATGTATGCCATGCCAACGTTGCACATTTTACACGCGCAGGATAATCACGCACGCCTGCCAAAACTTTTAATTTTCCAACACTATCAGGAATAGCATCTTGTGTAGTGGCAATATGGTGAAACTGCTGATAAAGTGCTTCAAATTCAGCAATAGTTTTACCTTTTGCTAACTCAGTCATAAGCGAAGCACTGGCTTTGGAAATCGCACACCCATCGCCGATAAAGCTCACATCTGCTATCAAGTCATTTTCAACTTTTACAAAGATTTTTAAATTATCTCCGCATAGCGGATTATGTCCCGTTGCATGGTGTGTACAAGGCTCGAGTGCATGAAAATTACGCGGCTTTTTACTATGGTCAAGAATGACTTCTTGATAAAGATTCTGTAGAGGATTCATAAATATTTTCTTTTAATACAATAAAATGATTAGATATTTTCACTCGCTTAAGATAGTTCATCTCAAATAAACTAAAAAATTTCAAGCAAATAATGCTTGAACACGCTTTGCTGACTGCACGAGCTGCTCAACATCCTGCGCATTATTGTAAGCCGCAAAAGAAGCACGAATCGTTGCTGGCACACCAAAACGTTGCATCACTGGTTCGGCACAATGATGTCCTACACGCACTGCTACACCACAACTATCCATAATCGTGCCAGCATCATGTGGATGCACACCATCAATCACAAAAGAAATCACTGCTGCTTTTTCGCGTGCATTACCAATAATTCGTATACCGCCTAATGCCAATAACTCACGCTCTGCCTGTGCTCGTAAGAGATTTTCCCAAAGTGCAATATCCACTTTCGCTCGCCAATGACTAAACCATTCTAGAGCGGCACCTAAACCAATCACTTCCACAATTGGCGGTGTACCTGCTTCAAATTTTATTGGTGGTGGTGCATATTGTGTTTTTTCAAAACTCACTGACAAAATCATATCGCCACCGGTTTGATATGGTGACATTTTTTCTAGCCACTCATAGCGACCATATAATATGCCCACCGCAGTTGGTCCATAAATCTTATGTCCCGAAAAAACATAAAAATCACAATTTAATGCCTGCACATCTACAGGCAAATGCGCAACCGCCTGCGCACCATCAATAATTGTTACCGCACCTTGTGCTTTAGCGCACTGAATTAAATTCGCTATAGGGTTAATCGTACCAAGCGCATTAGAAACGTGCGCGCAAGAAAAAATTTTCACACCGTCCAATAGCGCGTCAAAATCTTCTAAAATCAACTCACCATTATCATCCATCGGCACAACTACTAATTCCGCACCAAAACGCTGACACGCTACTTGCCACGGCACGATATTCGCATGATGCTCCATTGCAGTAATTAGCACCTTATCTCCACGCTGCAATACCACTTCACTCAACGAAGATGCCAATAAATTCAGTGCATCTGTTGTACCTTTGGTAAATACGATTTCTTCAGCACGCGCCGCACCGATAAAATCTGCGACTTGCGCACGCACACGGTCATATTGCAAAGTTAATTGCTGTGACAAATAATGCACGCCACGATGAATATTACTGTAATCCTGCGCCATGCAATGACTCATTGCATCAATGACCACTTGCGGTTTTTGCGTACTCGCCGCATTATCCAAATAAGCCAACCGTTGTCCGTGAATTGTGCGCTTAAAGATAGGAAAATCCTCATTGAGTATCGCACTCATTCTTGCTCTCCCTGCATCACGCTAATAATGGCTTCATTAAACTGCGCTGTCATTTCTTCATCTTCGAGAATCGTTGCTTCTTGCAAGAAGCCTAGCGTTAACATTTTCTGCGCTTCTTCCAAGCCAATACCGCGACTTTGCAAATAAAATACCGCTTCCGCATCTAAAAAACCAACTGTTGAACCATGCGCACATTGCACATCATCAGCATAAATTTCCAAACGTGGTACAGAATGCGATTTCGCCGACTTATCCAATAAAATATAGCGACTATCCTGACGAGCATCTGTTTTCTGCGCTCCATACGCTACATAAATTAGTCCATCAAAAATTCCTTGCGCTTGCTCACGCAACACGCCACGTACAACTTGCTGACTAGTACAATTCTCTGCCAAATGCCGAACTTGCACATGAAAATCGGCAACTTCCTCGCCAGCAGTCATCTGCACACCGCCAAACTTAAAATGTGCATCTTCTGCTTGCAACTCTGCAACTACATCCAAGCGCGCCAGTACACTCGAATGCAAAGCGGCGTTTACATTTGCCTCACTGCCTCTTGCTTGCAATACGCGCCATTCCATTACCTGCGCACTTGCTGCTTCACCACTTGCCCAACATACCGCATCAAGCGCCGCATTTTCTGCAAGCTCAAATTCTATCAGTGAAACCTGAGCGCCATTTGCAACAGCAGCTACGTCCATCCATAAGCATAACCGCGCATCTTTGCCTAATCGCACACGCACACGAGAGAACTGCATATCACGCTGACGTTGACTAATATTGAGCGCCTCAACCTGTGTACTTGCAAAATTTTCCGGCACATCAATCACAAGCGTTTCATTCAGCAAACTTACATTCAATGCTGCAAATGGCGCTTGATTAAAGGCTTGCCATTCATGCGCATCTTCAACCAGATTTTCTGCCAACTCATCCGCCAACATTGACTGATAATCCGCGCCAGTCATTCGCCATTTCTTACTGCGTAACGCCTTTAACGGCGTCCAACGCCAATCTTCCGCTTTTGAAAGCACAGGATAATTTTGTATAGCTTCCGCTGCTTGCGCATTAAAAATTGTGGCTTGCTCCAATAATCCTGCTAAAAAATTATCCGCCATGATTACCCCCGTGCAGCGCCAGCATCTTCACGATAATCCGCATATCCTCGTGCTTCTAACTCCAGTGCCAATTCCTTACCGCCACTTTCCACAATCTCGCCATTCACCAACACATGCACATAATCTGGCACAATATATTCCAACAAGCGCTGATAATGCGTAATCACCAAAAACGAACGACCTGCATCCCGTAGCGCATTCACCCCATCAGCGACCACACGCAACGCATCAATATCCAAACCAGAATCTGTTTCATCTAAAATTGCTAATTTGGGTTCTAATACCGCCATTTGCAAAATCTCATTGCGCTTTTTCTCACCGCCAGAAAAACCCACATTCACTGGACGACTTAAAAACGACTCTGGCATCTTTACCGTTTTCATGCGCGCTTGTAACAATTCGTAAAACTCCATCGCATCGACTTCTGGCTTGCCTTCATAAGCCCGCTTGGCATTTAACGCTGATTTTAGGAAATACATATTCGATACGCCAGGAATTTCTACAGGATACTGAAATGCCAAAAATACCCCCGCGCGAGCACGGTCTTCCGGATCCATTTCTAGCAAATCTTCACCTTGATAAATCACGCCGCCTTCCGTAACCGAATATCCCTCACGACCAGCTAATACATTCGCTAATGTTGATTTACCCGAACCATTCGGCCCCATAATCGCGTGCACTTCACCTGCACCAATTTTTAAATCAATTCCATTGAGAATTTGTTTATTCTCTTCCTCAATCTCAACGTGTAAATTTTTAATTTCTAACATAATACTCTCAATATTTTAAAAAAATTTATTTCTTCTCTTTAATAACGTAAATTGCAATGGCATTTTAAGAAAAGAATTGAATATACAAAAACAGAATTACTGAAACTAACCCGAACCCTATAACCAAAGGAAACAATGACCACAGCCCATCTTTACGACCACTTTCACCATGAATTTTCCTACGCAAAAACAACATCATCCCAATCAGCGGCATCCATAAAATCATCCAATAAAAGAAAAAAATATTTACCAACCATACAATAAGAAAAGCGATAAAATTACTATCAGGAATGGGATAAGCCGCAAACTCAGTCCACCAAAAATAAAAAAGTAAATATCCGCTTGAAAATAATCCTAATCGTAAAGCCCAAGATAAACGACAAACGAAAAATAAAAGCAAAGGAAAGCCAAGCAACACCACATAATAAAGCATTGTCATTTCGCGTCTATGCGGAAGATATTGGCAACATAATCCTCTTGCTTGTTGTGCCGTCCACCAAACATAAGGAATAAGCGCTAAGGCGGATAAAACATAAATGAACAACTCTGCTTGTAGCGATGACTGTGCTTTCAAATCATGATAACGCGCTTTAATGCTTGCAACGACTTTATCTGTTAATTTTTTCATCTCACTTCCTCTTTCTAGTACCCAAAGGTCATCATAAAAAGGAAAAATGAAGAAACTGTGAAGACTGTGTGAAGTTTTCACGTAAGGCGATATGTTTTTAGCAGCACAAAGCAACATAACCTTTTCTCTAAAGCAGAAGTGGTTTTATCATGATGCTTAATTAACCTACACTACCCTCTAACTTCAACTCAATCAACCGCTGTGCTTCTACCGCAAATTCCATCGGTAATTCTTGGAACACATCTTTACAAAAGCCATTCACAATCAAGCTCACTGCATCTTCTTCTGAAATTCCGCGCTGTAAGCAATAGAAAATTTGGTCTTCACCAATTTTTGCGGTAGTCGCTTCATGTTCGATTTTTGCAGTTGGATTTTGAGTAATCAAATATGGGAAAGTATGCGCCCCACAATCTGAACCAATCAACAAAGAATCACATTGCGAGAAATTTCGCGCATTATCTGCTTCGGGTAAAATTCTTACCAATCCACGATAAGCATTCTGCGCTTTTCCTAAAGAAATGCCCTTAGAAATAATCGTTGATTTGGTATTTTTACCAATATGAATCATTTTTGAACCTGTATCAGCTTGTTGGAAATCGCGAGTCAATGCGACTGAATAGAACTCCCCAACAGAACCTTCCCCACGCAATACACAACTTGGATATTTCCACGTAATTGCCGAACCTGTTTCGACTTGTGTCCAGCTGATTTTACTACGCGCCCCTTGGCATAAGCCGCGTTTGGTAACAAAGTTATAAATGCCACCTTTACCTTCTTTATCACCAGGATACCAGTTTTGTACAGTAGAATATTTCACTTGCGCATCTTCATGGGCATAAATTTCCACTACTGCCGCATGTAACTGGTTTTCATCGCGTTGTGGTGCGGTACAACCTTCTAAATAAGAAACGTAACTTCCTTTATCCGCCACAATTAAAGTCCGCTCAAATTGTCCTGTATTCGCCGCATTGATACGAAAATACGTTGACAATTCCATTGGGCAACGCACACCTTCTGGAATATAGCAGAATGAGCCATCGGTAAAGACCGCCGCATTGAGTGCAGCAAAATAATTGTCTTTCATCGACACCACACTGCCTAAATATTGGCGCACCAAATCAGGATGCTCTTGCACCGCTTCAGAAAACGAACAGAAAATAATGCCATCTTTAGCTAAACGGTCTTTATAAGAAGTCGCCACCGATACGGAATCAAATACCGCATCAACCGCTACTCCTGCTAACATTTCCCGTTCCTCTAAAGGAATACCGAGCTTTTCATACGTTCGTAACAATTCTGGATCGACTTCATCTAAACTTTTTGGCCCATCTTTTTTAGATTTTGGCGCGCTGTAATAAGAAATCGCCTGATAATCAATCGGCTCAATATTCAGATGTCCCCAATCAGGTTGTTCCATTGTTTGCCATAAACGAAAGGCTTGTAACCGCCAATCTAATAACCATTCTGGTTCATTCTTCATCTTAGAGATATGACGAATAACATCTTCATCTAGACCTGGCGGAAGCGTAACTTGTTCAATATGGATTTCAAAGCCGAACTGATATTCATTTTCGGCAATTTTTTTTAATTCTTCATTTTGACTCATGATATTTCCTTATCAAGCTCGTATGTTTTTTATGGGAACTTGAATTGTTTGATTTTGGGTTCGAACACGTCGTTCATCTCTTTGCATATCTGCTAAGCTTTTTGCGGCTAGCATGGATTGAATATCGTCATTTAATTGCTGCCAAAAAGGGCTAATGGTGCAAAAATCGGCAAATGCACAATTACATTCACCATGAGCACAGTCAACCAATTCTGGCGCTCCCTCCATTGCTTCAACCACTTGCAATGCTGAAATATTTTCGGCTGGTCTTGCTAATGTATAGCCTCCTCGTGAGCCACGAGTAGACGATAAAATATTAAATCGAACCAAACGCTTAAGGACTTTTCCTGTCATTGGTCCTGCAATTCCTGTCATTTCTGCTAACGCTGTGGCGCTTTTTGGGGTATCATCTTCTGCTAGCAATGCGCTAAGCAGCAAAAAGGCATATTCGCTTTCTTTTGTGATGCGAAGCATTGCTTCTCCGATATAGTACAAAATGTGTACTATATACCTCCCCTTTTTTTATCGCAAGCATTTAGCGCGCTTTCCTTTATTACCCTTTTAATAATTCATCAAAAGAGAGTAGTATTTCTGTTGGGATATTAACCGATAAATGCCCTTTGCTTGACGCTGTTGGGCAACCACGTAAAAAGAAATATTCAACATCTGCTAAATGTTTATTTGGCGCATAATTTGGTAAGCGTAAACTTAACCATCTATGTAAAGCAGTTTGATAAATCAATGCCTGCAACCAATAATGATGATCATTCATCGCTTTACTCATATTGGCTTGACTATAATCTTCAGATTCGTCACCCAAATAATTAGATTTATAGTCCAAAATGTAATATTTATCATTATATTGGTAGCAAAGGTCTATTTCACCACGTAAAAAACCAATCAATGTACGATTCTCCAACAGTTGGACATTTTTACCCCATTTCTGTAATAACTGATTAATTGCCACAATATCCAATGGTTTTTCTGAATTAACCGATAGTGAAAAATTCATTTCATGAATTTGCTGCTGAATAGGGATAGTAAATAGCGTAGCACCAGAAATCAGCGTTGATTGACTCACTTCTTTTAACCAATTAGCGGTTTCTTTTAAAGACTGCTCATCTTCTAATAATTCATATAAACCAAATCGTGGTGCATGCCGCTTAATCAAACCTTCCCATCCGTAGGGAAAGTCCGGTGTTGCATCTTCTAAAACTTTATGTAAAAAGCTTCCCGCTCGAACACCTTTAGGAAAACGTAAAGCGATAGGTAGCTCAATAAGACTCTCTAATTCTGTAGGTTCTTCCAATAAACTCATATAATCAGGTAATTCAATATCCACTGCTGAATACATTTGCATTGCTGTTCTAGATAACCCAGTAAAACTGGTTTTCTGCCAACCTTTAAATGTTTGCTTTGGATAAGGAAAAGACTGTATAAATTTAGAATTTGTAGCGCCGACAGGCTCTGGTAATAGAAAATCATCTTGCCTCAGTAAGATTTCTTCTGAAATCTCTGATAAAAATAAATGCTTTTTGGGAAATTGTTCTTCTTTGAACTGAGCCTTTGAATCTTTTTTCATACCCAACTTTTCTAAAGCAATATTGCGAGTTTTCTGACGCAATCCTACGAAAAGCAAGTTGGCTGCCCTTGTAATTGCGACGTATAACAATCTGGCTTGTTCTTCTGATGTTTCTTGTTTTTTTTGCTCTGCTCGATTTCCTTTTGGCGGAATAGTCGAGAGTTTGCGTTCCCCTTCATCCAAATAGGAATAAACTTGTTCAGAATGGTTTGTGGGTTGCCCCATATCTGCCAAAATCACCACAGGCGCTTCTAATCCTTTTGCACCATGAATAGTCATTAACCGAATGGCTGATTTTCCGGGCAATGCTGTTGCGATTGCCCACTGATAAGCAGGCGGCTCAGCAAGTGCCATCTGCCACCATCTTAAAAAATTTTTAGGTTGACGAGATTTACTTTGCTCCGCAATGATTTGTAATAATTGACGCAAATCTAATAAATGTCTATCTCTATCTGGCATTGGCAAGCTGGCTAACCGTTGCCAGACACTTTTCCCATCTAAAGGTAAAGTTAAAAAATATTGCAAAGCAGCTAATAATTGGTTTTTTTCCCACATTTTTGAAGCTTCTGATAACACAATCGTAAGCTTTTCATATGTCAATGCGTCACCATTATTAAGCGAATGATTTTCATGCGCCATTTCCGCTAACTCTTTTACAGTCTTGCCAAAAAATAAGCCACTGAGCAGACGATTTTGTCGACCTCTATTTTGTGGCATTTCCATCGCCAATAAAAGCACCCCAATTTCTTCTGCAATGGGATATTGAAAAATATTTTCATCTGCGGCAAATTCTGCATCAATACCATGATTACGAAGCACAGATTGAAGTTCTGCTAGCTTAGCTCGGGTTCTCATCAAGACTAAAATATTTTCAGGCGCTAACTGAGCAAGCTCACCATTTTTCTGCTCAATAGCATACTGACTTTTAGCGTTTAATAAACTTTTAATTAACGTAACAACTTGATCCGTTTCTCTCTCAGCTTTCTCAACCGAAAACCATTGTATAGGTTGTATAATTTCACTACCATCTGCCAATTTTACGACTGATTGCGCCAGTGGCTGTGCTTGCATTTTTTCATACGCAATATTCTCTCCCAATTGCTGAGACTGTTCATCTGCTAAATAAAGATTATTCACTGCCGAAATCAATGTCGGCGTAGAGCGAAAATTGGTTGTTAAACTAAAAATTTCTTCAGTAGAAAAAAGCGATTTTAAATTCAGATAATTATTAACATCCCCACCACGGAATAAATAAATTGCTTGTTTTGGATCTCCTACTAATAAAAGAAAGGCTTTTGATGGCTTGGTATGCTCATTTAAAAATAAATGTCGTAGTAAATTGGCTTGAGCATGATTTAAATCTTGAGATTCATCTACCAATAATATTGGATAACGGTGGACAATATATTGCGCCAATGCTTGTCCAGCTTCATTAGATAACGCTTGATTCAGTCGATTGAGCTGCGCACTAAAAGTGGTTTGATAGTGTTGCGCTAAATAGTAAGGGTATTTTTTACGCACTGCTTTTAATGCACTATAAGCCATCTGCATCTGAAATAACTTAGCTTTTTCCTCTTCTGTAGGAAATAATTGTCCATATTGTTCAATCAATCTTTGAATAGCAGCTCCCAAACCTTGCTGATTTAGCGCTAGAAAAAGTTGTTTTCCGCTATTATTTACAGCGCTTGCTTTTTCATAAATCGCTACTAAATCTAACAGCGCTTCTTGTAAAACAGAGGATAGAGCTTTTTGATGAGATAAGTGTTCTAAAGCTTGTGCAAGATGAGTAATACCCTGTGTTTTTATGATTGCTAATCGCCCCCTATTGGCTAAATACGGAAAAATAGAGACCAACTCTCGAACAAACTTAGAAAAATCCTCCGTATTATAAGCAGCTAAAGTTTGTTGAATGGTTACTTGCTTTTTTTTATCCTCATCAAGCGCATCTTGAATATTTTCAATCTCCGCTTCAGAAAAATTCATTGTCGCTGCAATGGCTGCGCTATAATTTTCTATTGAAGGGAAGGACTTGAGTTGTAAAATTTCATCAGCATGTTCGTGATAAAATTTTCTAAAATGATTATGTACTAACTCATAAACTGGCTGATTTTCATTTTCTAATAAGGTTAGTTGATTATCGCTACCCGTTTCTAAGGCATATTCACTCAGCCAGCGCTGACACAAACTATCTAATGTTCCAATAAAGATTTCATCAATATCTCGGCTACGACGTTCGACACGTTCAAAAAGAGCAATAAGCGCTGCTAAACCTTTTTGACAGGATTGCAACAAAATATGTCGGTTAATTGCATCTCCTGCTGCTGATTTTAGCGCATCATTATGGTGTTCTTCTACCCAACAATTTAATAAAGCATCCATTCGTATGCCTAATGCCTCATCATCGATGAGTAAATTATTATCTTCCTGATAGGCCTTACCAATTTCTCGAACCAATAACAGAAAAGCATCAAATCTTAGCTGAATTCTTCGTCGCATTTCTGCAGCAGCTTTACGCGTAAAAGTGGTAGCGATAATCTCTCTAGGCAAACGCTCATCTTCGCCATCATCTTCTAATAATAGTCTTAGCAAAATACCTGTTAACGTCCAGGTTTTTCCGGTACCTGCGGAAGCTTCAATAAGTGCTTTTCCAGCGAGCGGTAATTCAATCGCTGGAATATTGGATATTTGAGACATCGGTAATTTCCATTAATTCAGCCAATAAAGCCGTCGCATAACTTCCTCTTGGTAAGATAAATGAAAGCGCTAATGTAGAATCTTCTAGCCATTGCCATTCCATCGCTTGTGGTATCACACAAAATGCTCGCCAAGCAGTTTCCGTATATTGTTTTAAATATTCAATGACTTCTTGATACGGCGATAAAGCTTTATAGCGAATTTGGGCAGCTACGCCAACATCCAAATATTCCCCTTTTCCAGGTAGCCAGCCAGCCGGACTAATATCTCCACTACAAACCCTTTTTGTTATTTCTTCATTGACTTGCTCAATAAAGAAATGACTATTACTACCGCTTAATACCATACAATCCCCTTCAAGCGGTATTTGCCAATTTTGCTCAGCTATTCGCGCTTCTAATTGTGCATTAAAAGCAGCTGAACGTAGAGCAGAAATCACTCTTCCTCTTTCATCTGCTTTTTTAGGTAAACGCTTTTTCTCTACCCATTTCATCGCATGGTTAAGATTATTATGACCAAAACGTTGCGGACCAAACGCATTTGGAAAACCTTGCTCACGAATTTGTTCTAATAATTTCTCTATCTCTATAGAATCGCTATTGATTTCGCGAATAATAATGCTAAAGCGATTTTGCCGATGCGTGCCTACTCTTAATTTTTTGCGTTGTCGATGTTGCTCTAGTATTTTCCAATATTCATCTTGTTTTTGTTCTTGATTGGGTAATATACTCGCATATTTAGCCGGCAAGCATAACCATTGTCGAGTAACTGCATGGCGATCTTTCAGCCCACTATGGCTAATATCTTTTAAAGGGCAACCCGTTAATTCAGACCAACGTCGCTTAACAAAATGCGTATTCATTCCAGATTTCTCTATATAGCACCATAAATGCTCGCCGTCTGGTTCTGAAAACTGTGGGACTAATATTTCTGTAACAAAAAAATCTGAAGGATACGTTTTGATTTTAGCGTTAGACATTTGTGTTATCTACCAACTTAGTTTGGAGAAGCGCCATTTCTTCTAATAAAAAACGACGAAGAGAAAGAATATTTTTTTGCTCCAATGAAGCTAATAATGCCACACATTCTAGATATAATTGTGGCTGTGCTGTTTGTTTACTTTGTTGCTCAAACCACTTTATATCTTCCTGATTTAATTTGTATAAAGGATAACGCTGAGGACGACGTTGCCCACTATCCAACCAAGCTTTTGCCGTTCGGTAAGTAATTTCTGGTAATTGCTCAATATCCATCACAAAACGATCGTGCGTCCGTAAAATACCATTATCTCTTGCCGCGTGTACGCTATTGATCCCATTACTTGCAAATATCAATTTTAGAACCGTATGAATTTGCATACGCGTCATCTCAATAGATAAACGCGGTAGTCTTCTTAGCCATTCAAACCATACACCACCGTAAGGAGGCAATTGATGCTCAACAACTTTTAGTCGCCAAGACACATCTGCACTACAGATAACCCTATCTGCTTGCATCATAATGGCACAACCTTCATCAATTACCTTGCCAGATACGGATAGCATCACTGGATACGGCAACATTCTTAAAGCGAGTATTGCTTTTCGCAGCGCAATTTGCGTTGGTACAAATGCATCCGGATGCGCTAACCTCTCTTGCCATGTTTGTCCGCCACCAAATTGCTTCCCGTGATGATAAAGCATTAACGCACTTTGTGTTTTTCGCGCCAAACTAGTTGCTTCTATTAAATCTTTTAAATAAGCAGCATCCAAAGAAACTAGCTCTTGTTTAGGCTGCCAAATCAATAGGTTATCTTGATAATGATAACATTTACTAAAACCATTCTCCTGAATTAACTCCGCTTGCGCAGTAAAGCTATCTATTTGTTTATCTTTGCTTTGCTTTGATTGTCTTGTTCGTCGCCGCCATAAACTTGAAAGAGAATAGTTAATATCTCCTTTTTCTTTTGCTTCACAAGTACTTTCATAAACCACTGATGGTGAAAATTCTTGGAGCAATTGATAAGGACCTTGCGTCCATTGAAAAGCATGAAGCAAAATATCATCTAATTGAGTACCATTTTTCTCAGCTAATTCACTCACCCGCATCAAAAACTGCCAGAAATTCTGCAAATATGCTTTAACAAATTTCGCCTCTGCCGTTTCTAATGCCAATAAGCTTTGCCAATCTCGAGATTCAAATGCATTCACAAGAGATTCTGGTAGACTCTCTCTTTGCTCAAAAAAAGTAGGTTGATTTTCTTGATAATCGTAAAATCCCCCATTTTTATGACGACCTAAACGTTGAATTTCTATCATAACAACTATTTGGTCAGCCAAGTGTAAAGCCTCTCCAAATGATTGTTTATCTTCTTCAGGTGTTCTCTCGACCATTTTTTGAAAATGATTTAACCCTACTCGATCAAGTACAAAACAAATTCCTTCATGAGTATGCCCCATTATCAAAGCCGTCAATGCTTCCATCATTGCCAATGACAAATTAAATTGCTTGGCATAATAAAAAGCGCTATTAACGGCAAAAACCATTAAACGGTTCGCAATAAAATTTGGCGTATCCAAAACCCTAACTGGGCGTATTCCTAAAGATTGCCTAAAAAACGCTTGTATTCGCTCACTTACTCTATCTTCAGTTCGATCCGTCGCCACTAATTCCACTAAGCGCTGAAGGCGAGGATGAGAAAAAAAGTTTACAGCCATAAATCGCGGACGCATTCCTGCTGGCAAGGCTTTGGCAATGGCTGCGGCACATTCACCCATAGATAAGGATAATACAACAGCATCCTTGGCAAATCCGGGTGCTAATCGCGATAACCAATCCTGTTTATCTGCCAATGAATCCTCGTAACACTCAATAATCAAATCATGGTCTTGTAGTTCAATCCAATGGTCACGATAATTTCTAGGCTCAATAAAAGATGCTGCTTCCATTCCTGTAAAAGGAGATGGGGTTTGCTGAAACAAACTATCTATAGCAGCTTCTGCTGCGGCATCAGGATAATCCTTATCAAAAGGGCGTTCATATAACTTCACGCGATAGCCCGCATTAGCAAACAATGCAGCTATTCTAGCGCCCATCATTGTCGCCCCTAGAATAGCCGGTTGCTGAAAGCGATGAATATTATGATGAATCACGACTGCTTAGACCACCAAGCATCAGGGGTAAAACGTTCACCATATTTTTCTTCTAACTGATTGAGTTGCTCAACAACTTTGCCAAATCCTAAAGATTTCGCATAATACATTGGACCACCACGGAAAGGCGCAAATCCTGTTCCAAATACACAACCAGCATCCAATAAATCAGCATCTTCTACAATCTCATTTCTTAAACACCATGCACAGGCATTTAAATATGCCATGATTAAACGTTGCTGAATTTGATTTTGTGTTTCGCTATCACTATTTGAAGCAGACTTCCGAGGTTTCCCTTTTTCATATACATAAAAGCCCTCTCCAGATTTTTTACCCGATTTTCCGGCATTCACACACTCTGATAGCTCTTTTGCTTGTGCTTCTGGCAAAAAGTCTTTCATCGTTTCTAAAATATGTAAGCAGACATCCAATCCAACATTATCTGCTAACTCTATTGGTCCCATAGGCATCCCAAACGCTTCTGCTGCTTGGTCAATAGCGGCTGCTTCAATGCCTTCTCGATAAAGCAATAATGCTTCATACAAATAAGGGACTAAAACTCTATTTACAAGAAATCCCGGAGAAGATTTAACTGGTAATGGTAGTCGCTTAATCTGATTTACAAACTTTGCTGAACGCTCAATCACTTCTAAAGGTGTATCCGCTTTCTTAACAATTTCTACTAACGGCATTTTGCTAACAGGATTGAAGAAATGAATCCCTACCAATCTTTCCGGTTCAGACAAGCCTTCTGCTATCGTTTCTAATTTTAAGCTAGAGGTATTTGTCGCTAAAATGGCTTTTGTTGAAGCCCGATTCATCAAATCTTGGAAAATCTTTTGCTTAATCTCTAATTTTTCAACCGCTGTTTCAATAATCAAATCTGCTTTATCTACTCCCCATCCATCAATATCAGAGCGCAACCGCATTTTTGCTTCAGCATTATCATCTTTATCACGACATTTTTTATCGAAAAGCTTGTATCCTCGCGCCAATGCCTTATCCAACGTTTCTTGAGACAAATCAGAAAGCGAAGTATAAACACCATTCATCGCAGCCCAAGCAGCAATATCCCCTCCCATGACACCAGCACCAATTACGTGTAAATGCTTAATCGGCTGCGCATCATTTTTACCAAAAGCTTTTAATCGCTCTTGCAAAAAATACAACCGAATTAAACTCTCACTTTGTGAAGTCGCGCGTAATCGTACAAATGAAGAAGTTTCAGCATGCATCATCGTCTGATAACTTCCGCCATGCTCTGCCCATAAGTCAATAATGGCAAATGGCGCAGGATAATGCTCAGGACGAGCTTTTTTAGCCACTTGCTCTCGCATTTTATTAGCGATTAAACGTCGTAAAGCAGATACTGAAAAAACTTTTGATAGCCAATGTGTTCGGCTACGTTTACCTTGTTTACTAAGCTTTTTTGCCGCCTGAACTAACTCATTAGCTTCATTAACACAAGCATCTGCAATGCCTACTTGAACGGCTTTTTTTCCTCTCAATGAGTTTCCTTGCAACATCAGTGGGAGCGCTTTAATCGGAGAAATTAATTGCGGCAACCTTGCTGTTCCGCCAAACCCTGGATGTAACCCCAACTTGACCTCAGGTAAACCTAGAGCAGAGCGTTTAGTTATCACGCGATAATCACAGCAAAGCGCTAATTCCAAGCCCCCGCCTAAGCAAAACCCATCAATCAATGCTACTTTTACAATAGGCAGCGCTTCAAAACGTTCAAATAAGCGCGCAATTCGAGTAATATTTTTAGAAAGCTGCACTGAATCACGACTCTCTCTAATTTCTTCAATGTCTGCGCCCGCGATAAACCCTGACGACTTACCAGATTGCAAAAACAATGCTTGATAATTGCTACTTTTCGTTTCTAACCATTCAACAACATCTTCAAATGCTTCTAATACAGAAGCATTTAATGTATTTGCAGACGCATTTTCTTTATCTAAGATCAGATATAAAACGCTCTCTTCTGCCTTTAATTGCCAATGTTTAAAAGTTGGAAAATCTTGGACATCAGACATATTTACTCCTCAAATTTTATTATTAACAAAATTGCTTAATTATCTCTACTAAAGGCAAACGAATTGCTTCGCTGTCTTGACGACGCTTAAATTCTACTTCCCCATCTGCCAATGTTTTATCAGAAATGACAACTCGAGCAGGAATACCAATTAAATCCATATCCGCAAACATAAATCCAGGACGTTTACCCCTATCATCTAAAACAACTTCAACGCCAGCTGATAACAACTCTTGATAAAGCTGCTCTGCTGCTTGCTTAACCGCTTCAGACTTATGCGCATTAATTGGCAAAATAGCAACCGAAAATGGCGCAATTGCTTCTGGCCAAATAATACCGTTCTCATCATGATTTTGCTCAATTGCAGCAGCAACCACACGAGTCACACCAATACCATAACAGCCCATTAATACCGTTTGTTGACTACCATCTTCCATAGGTACATAAAGCCCCATTGCTTTCGAATATTTCTCTCCTAGCTGGAAAATATGCCCAACTTCAATACCACGTCGGATAGAAAGTTTTCCCTTACCATCTGGAGAAGGATCGCCTGCAACGACATTACGAATATCGGCGGTTTGCCCTAATGGTAAATCACGCTCCCAGTTGACATTAAACAAATGATAGCCATCTTCATTTGCACCGACGACAAAATCTGACACTACAGCAGCCGCGTGATCCACAATAACAGGTACCCCTTTTTCAGCAAGCCCAACAGGACCTAAAGAACCAAAGCCTGCCCCTCCTACTATTGAACGTACTTTTTCCTCTGAAGCCATAGTTAAAGGCGCTGCAACTTCTGGTAAATGTTCTGCTTTAATTGCATTGAGCTCATGATCTCCACGAACCACTAACGCAACAATTCCTTCATCTGCCCCTTCGACCAATAAAGTCTTTAAAGTTTTCTCAATAGGGATATTATGATTTTCAACTAATGCAGCAATTGTTTTTGTATTAGGGGTTTCTCGTTTTTCTAATTCAGCAGTTGGGACAGGACGAGTAACTTCTGGTGGTAAAGCAACTGCCTTTTCAATATTAGCTGCATAATCACTACTATCTGAAAATACCACATCATCTTCGCCTGTTTCTGCTAAGACATGAAATTCATGCGAACCACTACCGCCGATAGAGCCGTTATCTGCCATAACTGCTCGATAATCTAATTGAAGGCGATCAAAAATTCGGCAATAAGCTTCGTACATTTTCTGATACGATGCCTGCATACCTGCTTCATCAGTATCAAAAGAATAAGCATCTTTCATTGTAAATTCACGTCCACGCATCACACCAAAACGCGGACGAATTTCATCCCGAAATTTATTTTGAATTTGATAAACATTAACAGGTAGCTGTTTATAGCTAGATAAATCCCGCTTAATTAAATCCGTCACCACTTCTTCATGCGTTGGACCTAAACAATAATCACGTTTATGGCGATCAACAAATCTCAATAATTCTGGACCATAATCTTTCCAACGACCTGAAGATTGCCATAATTCTGCAGGCTGCACCGATGGCATCAAAACCTCTAAAGCACCC
>NZ_LWHB01000270.1 GCF_001889065.1 Suttonella ornithocola
AATCCTCTGAGGCTTATTCGCTCTATCTTGGCAACAGCCCGTACATGAATATGGTGAACGCCTACTCACAACCGGCTATTCCTGCCGTTCACAAACCAAGCGTATGGTAAATACCGATTTGCAGCATCCGCTACAAGCTTTACTAAAAGCCATTGAAACCCCGATAGCATAGAAAATCTATTGATAAATCATCCTATTTTCCAACCTAAAAAACTATAAAATGAGTAAAATATAAAAACCAATACGTCAAATCTTTATTTTCAATCAAAAAACAGAATGTTTTCTAGGAAGAAATATGACTCAAATACTCATTATCAATCAAAAAAATAGCGTAAAACAAGCCCTTAATCTTGGAGAAATTGCGCAAGAAATCTCTGCCTCACCCGATTACCTATACCTTATTGAAGGCGATAATCTTTCTCCATTTTT
>NZ_LWHB01000271.1 GCF_001889065.1 Suttonella ornithocola
CTTGCTTAAGGATATTGAGCAGTATCCTGATGATTACCAATGGGAAAGCGCTAGACGTTTTAATTGCTCGCAATCAGCGATTTGTTATGCTCTAAAGCGAACTAAAGATAACGCATAAAAAAAGATTAACCAACATCCAAAAGCCGACACAGAGAAAAGAGAGCACTTTCAAGAACAAATAGTAGATAAGACCGCTCAAGACAAACCGATAGTCTATCTTGATGAATGTGGTTTTAAAGCCTTTGATCATAGACCTTATGGCTACAGCACAAAAGGACAAGTTTGTCATGGAAGTGATAACTGGCATTTAAAGAACCAGAGCAATGCGATTGGAGCCATTATCAATGGAGAATTGTTTGCCTTACGCTTATATGATGGTTCTATTAACAGCGATATTTTCTCTCATTGGGTGAGAGAAGCACTGTTACCTGAGTTACCTAAAAACAGTGTAATTGTCATGGACAATGCCGCTTTTCATAAACGCAGTGATATTCAAGCAATCATTGAAGAGCATGGGCATGAGATAGTTTGGTTACCCCCTTATAGTCCAGTACTTAAATTCCCATTGAAAAGAATGTCGGGCTTGGAATTAAGCAATAGCAAAGAATGGCGGATGGATTGTATTGATACTTTATGCTTTTATCTGCTTTG
>NZ_LWHB01000272.1 GCF_001889065.1 Suttonella ornithocola
CACTTATAATCCAATCTATCCAAAGCAGATATTAAAGAACAACTTGTAGTAGAATTATCAAAAACAAACTGAGCATATCCTATGACCTACTGTCGCCAATTCCGACAGAAAATTCTTAACGATATTGCTAATGGAGAAACTTGGCGCGCTGTTGCAAAGCGCTACAAGATCAGCAAATTCACCGTCTATAGCTGGATTAAAAATCCCCATCCTAAAAGCTTTACTGAGCGTAAGCCCTCAAAGATTGATGATGAAGCCTTGCTTAAGGATATTGAGCAGTATCCTGATGATTACCAATGGGAAAGCGCTAGACGTTTTAATTGCTCGCAATCAGCGATTTGTTATGCTCTAAAGCGACTAAAGATAACGCATAAAAAAAGATTAACCAACATCCAAAAGC
>NZ_LWHB01000273.1 GCF_001889065.1 Suttonella ornithocola
ATCTATCCAAAGCAGATATAAAGAACAACTTGTAGTAGAATTATCAAAAACAAACTGAGCATATCCTATGACCTACTGTAGCCAATTCCGACAGAAAATTCTTAACGATATTGCTAATGGAGAAACTTGGCGCGCTGTTGCAAAGCGCTACAAGATCAGCAAATTCACCGTCTATAGCTGGATTAAAAATCCCCATCCTAAAGGCTTTACTGAGCGTAAACCCTCAAAGATTGATGATGAAGCCTTGCTTAAGGATATTGAGCAGTATCCTGATGATTACCAATGGGAAAGCGCTAGACGTTTTAATTGCTCGCAATCAGCGATTTGTTATGCTCTAAAGCGACTAAAGATAACGCATAAAAAAAGATTAACCAACATCCAAAAGCCGACACAGAGAAAAGAGAACACTTTC
>NZ_LWHB01000274.1 GCF_001889065.1 Suttonella ornithocola
TTTCAAGAACAAATAGTAGATAAGACCGCTCAAGACAAACCGATAGTCTATCTTGATGAATGTGGTTTTAAAGCCTTTGATCATAGACCTTATGGCTACAGCACAAAAGGACAAGTTTGTCATGGAAGTGATAACTGGCATTTAAAGAACCAGAGCAATGCGATTGGAGCCATTATCAATGGAGAATTGTTTGCCTTACGCTTATATAATGGTTCTATTAACAGCGATATTTTCTCTCATTGGGTGAGAGAAGCACTGTTACCTGAGTTACCTAAAAACAGTGTAATTGTCATGGACAATGCCGCTTTTCATAAACGCAGTGATATTCAAGCAATCATTGAAGAGCATGGGCATGAGATAGTTTGGTTACCCCCTTATAGTCCAGACTTAAATCTATTGAAAAGATGTCGGGCTTGGATTAAGCAAATCCGCAAAGAATGGCG
>NZ_LWHB01000275.1 GCF_001889065.1 Suttonella ornithocola
CTTCTCCTTTTGTGCTGTAGCCATAAGGTCTATGATCAAAGGCTTTAAAACCACATTCATCAAGTATAGACTATCGGTTTGTCTTGAGCGGTCTTATCTACTATTTGTTCTTGAAAGTGCTCTCTTTTCTCTGTGTCGGCTTTTGGATGTTGGTTAATCTTTTTTTATGCGTTATCTTTAGTCGCTTTAGAGCATAACAAATCGCTGATTGCGAGCAATTAAAACGTCTAGCTCTTTCCCATTGGTAATCATCAGGATACTGCTCAATATCCTTAAGCAAGGCTTCATCATCAATCTTTGAGGGCTCTCAGTAAAGCCTTTAGGATGGGGATTTTTAATCCAGCTATAGACGGTGAATTTGCTGATCTTGTAGCGCTTTGCAACAGCGCGCCAAGTTTCTCCATTAGCAATATCGTTAAGAATTTTCT
>NZ_LWHB01000276.1 GCF_001889065.1 Suttonella ornithocola
GGKTGGGTTTTAGATGATTGCACTATATCTTTAGTCGCTTTAGAGCATAACAAATCGCTGATTGCGAGCAATTAAAACGTCTAGCTCTTTCCCATTGGTAATCATCAGGATACTGCTCAATATCCTTAAGCAAGGCTTCATCATCAATCTTTGAGGGCTTACGCTCAGTAAAGCCTTTAGGATGGGGATTTTTAATCCAGCTATAGACGGTGAATTTGCTGATCTTGTAGCGCTTTGCAACAGCGCGCCAAGTTTCTCCATTAGCAATATCGTTAAGAATTTTTTGTCGGAATTGGCTAGCAGTAGGTCATAGGATATGCTCAGTTTGTTTTTGATAATTCTACTATAGTCAAATCAGYTCTTTATATCTGCTTGATA
>NZ_LWHB01000277.1 GCF_001889065.1 Suttonella ornithocola
TGGACTATAAGGGGGTAACCAAACTATCTCATGCCCATGCTCTTCAATGATTGCTTGAATATCACTGCGTTTATGAAAAGCGGCATTGTCCATGACAATTACACTGTTTTTAGGTAACTCAGGTAACAGTGCTTCTCTCACCCAATGAGAGAAAATATCGCTGTTAATAGAACCATCATATAAGCGTAAGGCAAACAATTCTCCATTGATAATGGCTCCAATCGCATTGCTCTGGTTCTTTAAATGCCAGTTATCACTTCCATGACAAACTTCTCCTTTTGTGCTGTAGCCATAAGGTCTATGAGCAAAGGCTTTAAAACCACATTCATCAAGATAGACTATCGGTTTGTCTTGAGCGGTCTTATCCACTATTTGTTCTTGAAAGTGCTCTCTTTTCTCTGTGTCGKCTTTTGGATGTTGG
>NZ_LWHB01000278.1 GCF_001889065.1 Suttonella ornithocola
TCACTGCGTTTATGAAAAGCGGCATTGTCCATGACAATTACACTGTTTTTAGGTAACTCAGGTAACAGTGCTTCTCTCACCCAATGAGAGAAAATATCGCTGTTAATAGAACCATCATATAAGCGTAAGGCAAACAATTCTCCATTGATAATGGCTCCAATCGCATTGCTCTGGTTCTTTAAATGCCAGTTATCACTTCCATGACAAACTTGTCCTTTTGTGCTGTAGCCATAAGGTCTATGAGCAAAGGCTTTAAAACCACATTCATCAAGATAGACTATCGGTTTGTCTTGAGCGGTCTTATCTACTATTTGTTCTTGAAAGTGCTCTCTTTTCTCTGTGTCGGCTTTTGGATGTTGGTTAATCTTTTTTTATGCGTTATCTTTAGTTCGCTTTAGAGCATAACAAATCG
>NZ_LWHB01000028.1 GCF_001889065.1 Suttonella ornithocola
TTTGAATTTGATAAACATTAACAGGTAGCTGTTTATAGCTAGATAAATCCCGCTTAATTAAATCCGTCACCACTTCTTCATGCGTTGGACCTAAACAATAATCACGTTTATGGCGATCAACAAATCTCAATAATTCTGGACCATAATCTTTCCAACGACCTGAAGATTGCCATAATTCTGCAGGCTGCACCGATGGCATCAAAACCTCTAAAGCACCCGCACGATTCATTTCTTCACGAACAATATTAGCAACCTTATTAACTACTCTTAGTCCTAAAGGAAGCCAAGAATAAATGCCTACAGCTGTTTGACGAATCATTCCCGCTCTAAGCATTAGTTGATGACTAATAATCTCAGCATCAGCAGGAGTTTCCCGTTGTGTGACTAACCAAAATTGAGAAAGACGCATAGAATTTACCACCTAAGAAAAACCAGAGCGTGCTACTAAGCACGCTCTTTAAGAATACTAAATTTAATAATCGAAAAACAAATAATCACTCACAAAATTCCGATACTAATTGTTGCGCTTGCTGTAAGCGTTCAGCTTTTTGACTATCGCTTAGAGGGACCAAATTTCCTTGTCCATCATCCTCATAAATAGTCTTTTTCGTTTGAATAATCTGAACATTCTTTCTTGCTGTATCACAGCGTTGTTCTTTAGTAATCGTTCCTGGTACAGGTTCCGAAGTATTATCTTGCTGAATATTTGATTCAGACTGCTGTGCTTTAACAGGGCGAATGACATTCGTATTACTGCCTTCTGTGGAAGGTCGTTCCTTACGAATAACCATACCATATTCATTAAGCATGACATAATTTTTAATATCTCTAGGTGGTGTCTTTGCATAATGAGCAATACCACCCTGATACCACTTATAAATCACAAATTGATTGGCTAATGAAGCTTCTCCATCAGTCACTGCCCAAGCAGGAGCGCCCATGCAAACAGCCATAATAGCTGCTAACCATGCGGATTTTTTCATCATTATTGATTCCTTTCCTTGTCAATTAAGTCCAAAGCATTTTATCGTAAAAAGTCGTATCATATACAAAAAAAGCACGAAAAAATAAAAGCATTTTCTAAATCCACGGAACATTCTACTTATCTGCTATACTTACCAAAACCTTTCCAACTAAATAATAGGAGCAAATAGATGAAAAATCCAGTCCGTGTAACTATTACTGGCGCTGCTGGTAATATTGGTTATGCCATGGCATTTCGGATAGCTGCGGGGGATATGCTAGGTCCAGATCAACCTATCATTTTACAACTCTTAGAAATCACCCCTGCTCTTGATGCTTTAAAAGGCGTTGTCATGGAATTAAACGATTGCGCTTTTCCGCTCTTAAAAGATATCATTGCCACCGATGATTTAAGTGTTGCTTTTAAAGATACTGATTATGCATTACTTGTTGGCGCACGTCCTCGCGGTCCGGGCATGGAGCGTAAAGACCTACTCGCAGCTAATAGCGCTATTTTTGGTCCTCAAGGAAAAGCCTTAAATGACTTTGCTTCTCGTGATGTTAAAGTATTAGTAGTAGGCAACCCAGCCAATACTAATGCTTTAATTGCACAAGCATCTGCTCCAGGTTTAGATCCTAAACAATTTACAGCAATGACACGTCTTGACCATAACCGTGCATTATCACAACTAGCTGAAAAAACTGGTACTCATACCACTGGTATCAAAAAAATGATTATTTGGGGTAACCACTCTTCTACACAATATCCAGATTTAAGTCATGCAACTGTTGATGGAAAAGCCGCTAAAGACTTAGTCGATGACGCTTGGATTAACGAAAGCTTTATTCCTGTTGTTCAACAACGTGGTGCAGCTATTATCAAAGCTCGTGGAGCTTCTTCAGCAGCTTCAGCAGCATCTGCTGCAATTGACCATATGCGTACTTGGGCATTAGGTACCGCAGAAGGCGATTGGGTCAGTATGGGTATTCCTTCTGATGGCTCTTATGGTATCGAACCAGGCATTATTTATTCTTATCCAGTGACCTGTAAAGATGGTAAATATGAAATCGTTCAAGGCTTAGAGATTGACGATTTTAGTCGCGAAAAAATGGATGCAACTGATAAAGAACTTAGAGAAGAAAGAGAAGCCGTTCAAGACTTACTCGGACAATAAATTACAAAAGCCCACATTATGTGGGCTTTTTTTTGAAACGCTAAAATGAGAGGTTATTATGAAACTTTATCTCAGCCCAGGTTCGCCTTATGCGAGATTAGTAACAATTACTGCTTTACGCTGTGGTAAAACACATCTGAAACTAGAATTTGTCAATCCTTGGGAAAATCCAAAATCACTAGAAATGGTAAATCCTTTTTCACAAGTTCCTAACTTAGTAACTGATGACGGCGTCTCTATCACTAATAGTTTAATTATCTGTCACTATCTTGATGACAGCATTTTAAGGGGCTCACAAGCCGCAAAATATGCTAGCTTTGCGCTTGCCTTAATGGATCAATTTCTAAAATATTTTTCAATGATTCATCGCATAGGTGATGCCAAACAACCAATTCCTCATCCGCACATTGCAAGAAGCCTTGCAGCACTCAAACGTGCTCTTCCACTTAGCCCACAATTATCCGTTGAAAGTGAAGATTGGTCGCAATACTGTCTTGCAGTTGCTTTTGAGTTCATTTCTAGAGAACCAGAATTACTTAAAAAATACCTAAGCTCTCAAAATCAACTTGCTTTCAAACAGTTTTTAGAAAAGCCGATTATGAAAAAAACCAGTTTAGAATCAATGCCAAACTATCCAAAAACTTTAAGTGATTGCTAAAAAATCTTCAACGCAATGAGAGCAAAAGAGAAAATATTTCTATAAATATTAACTTACTCATTTGCTCTCAAAAATTTTTCCATTCAATGTATGTGTACAACAATTACAAAAAAGGCTTAAATCTTTTGCGGTAAGATTAGGATTGCATAGTTGTAAAATCCCTTGTTCATCTACAAATAAGCCTGAAAAATAGGAAGACTCTCCCACTCTGACAACATCATGTTTATCAAGACTATTCAAAGCGACTATATGGAATATAGGTTCCACTCTATCTAAACGTGATTTAGCTTCACTAAAAATGATATCCCATTTTTGACCAACTTTTGAAAGGAGAAAATGATACAGAGGCGTGTAATCTAATCCTCTTTGCTTTTTGCAATACATCTTCCCCTTACTTGTTGTTAGATGTTCTCTCTTGGCGTGTCGTTCATTTTTAAATTCTCCACCAAAATCATGACGAACATTGAAAGTTCGCGTATTGACTTTTCGATAAAGCAGTTTTTTATTCCTCATAAAAATTTTTGTGTGATTAACAATATGTTAGTCCATTTTAAATGACAATATTTAAGAATATTCTTACTCGCTATATTTTCCAATTAAAGATACTTAAAAATATTATATTCCAACAGTAAACTTATTTAACCTTAGTCCATTTATCAATAATTTGCTGTAAAGTTCCATCCTCTTTAATTGCTGCTAGACCTACATTAATTTTGTTTAATAGCTCAGTATTACCTTTGGTTATCAAAAAAGCAAAATGATATTTTTTAGCAGACTCATTTACATGAAAAAAGAGCTTATCTTTATTAAAGCGGTTAGCATAATAAGCTAAAACGACTTGGTCACCATAAATAACATCTGCATCTCCCCGAATGACACTAGAAACACCTGAATAAACAGATTTTATAGGAACAATCGTAATATTATTGTCTTGAGCTAATGGCTCAATTTCACGATAGGCAATAGAATTCTCCATGAGCGCGAGCTTTTTGCCTTTTAAATCTTCTAGAGTATTTACAGGTTGACCTTTTGCTAAAAAGGCAAATTGACTCTTCATATAAGGATCGCTAATATCAAAGCGTTTGCGTCTCTCATCATTTGCATACATTCCTGCCGAAAGCAAGTCTTCTTGCTTATCAGCCAACATATCGAACATCGTACTCCAAGGCGTTTGTGCACTTGCCAAAGAGAAATTTAGTTGAATATTTTGATTAGCCGCAATAGCTCTTAAAATATCTGTTTCAAAGCCACCAATATTGCCTTGTTCATCACGCTCTACAAATGGCGTATAAATATAAGAAAGTACTTTAAATGTAGGAGCCGAAGTTGTAACTTTTGTTTCTTTTATTTCGGTGCTACTAGATTTATAGTGCAATCATCTAAAACCCAACCCAATCCAAAGCAGATAAAAGAATAAAGTATCAATACAATCCATCCGCCATTCTTTGCGTATTTGCTTAATCCAAGCCCACATCTTTTCAATAGGATTTAAGTCTGGACTATAAGGGAGTAACCAAACTATCTCATGCCCATGCTCTTCAATGATTGCTTGAATATCACTGCGTTTATGAAAAGCGGCATTGTCCATGACAATTACACTGTTTTTAGGTAACTCAGGTAACAGTGCTTCTCTCACCCAATGAGAGAAAATATCGCTGTTAATAGAACCATCATATAAGCGTAAGGCAAACAATTCTCCATTGATAATGGCTCCAATCGCATTGCTCTGGTTCTTTAAATGCTAGTTATCACTTCCATGACAAACTTGTCCTTTTGTGCTGTAGCCATAAGGTCTATGATCAAAGGCTTTAAAACCACATTCATCAAGATAGACTATCGGTTTGTCTTGAGCGGTCTTATCCACTATTTGTTCTTGAAAGTGTTCTCTTTTCTCTGTGTCGGCTTTTGGATGTTGGTTAATCTTTTTTTATGCGTTATCTTTAGTCGCTTTAGAGCATAACAAATCGCTGATTGCGAGCAATTAAAACG
>NZ_LWHB01000279.1 GCF_001889065.1 Suttonella ornithocola
GATTGGATTATAAGTGATTTGACTATATATGATGGTTCTATTAACAGCGATATTTTCTCTCATTGGGTGAGAGAAGCACTGTTACCTGAGTTACCTAAAACAGTGTAATTGTCATGGACAATGCCGCTTTTCATAAACGCAGTGATAGTTCAAGCAATCATTGAAGAGCATGGGCATGAGATAGTTTGGTTACCCCCTTATAGTCCAGACTTAAATCCATTGAAAGATGTGGGCTTGGATTAAGCAAATACGCAAAGAATGGCGGATGGATTGTATTGATACTTTATGCTTTTATCTGCTTTGGATTGGGTTGGGTTTTAGATGATTGCACTATACAATTGAAATCCGACAAAAAGCAATGGCGTACTGGGACAAATGCAAAGACATTGACCAAGTAATACAAGCCTATGGCATATCATGCTCAGCACTATACAGCTGGAAAAAACTCCAAAGAGATACAGGTGAACTTAGCGCCCAATCTCAAGGCACAAAACCAAGAAAAATAGACCGTGAACAACTTAAAACCTATGTAGAACAACACAATGATGCCTATTTATTTGAAATAGCAGAACACTTTGCCTGTACACCACAAGGTATATTTTATGCACTAAAATCAATCGGTATGACACTTAAAAAAAGACCACGACCAACAA
>NZ_LWHB01000280.1 GCF_001889065.1 Suttonella ornithocola
TCAAAAACAAACTGAGCATATCCTATGACCTACTGTCGCCAATTCCGACAGAAAATTCTTAACGATATTGCTAATGGAGAAACTTGGCGCGCTGTTGCAAAGCGCTACAAGATCAGCAAATTCACCGTCTATAGCTGGATTAAAAATCCCCATCCTAAAGGCTTTACTGAGCGTAAGCCCTCAAAGATTGATGATGAAGCTTGCTTAAGGATATTGAGCAGTATCCGATGATTACCAATGGGAAAGAGCTAGACGTTTTAATTGCTCTGCAATCAGCGATTTGTTATG
>NZ_LWHB01000281.1 GCF_001889065.1 Suttonella ornithocola
TAATGGAGAAACTTGGCGCGCTGTTGCAAAGCGCTACAAGATCAGCAAATTCACCGTCTATAGCTGGATTAAAAATCCCCATCCTAAAGGCTTTAACTGAGCGTAAGCCTCAAAGATTGATGATGAAGCCTTGCTTAAGGATATTGAGCAGTATCCTGATGATTACCAATGGGAAAGCGCTAGACGTTTTAATTGCTCGCAATCAGCGATTTGTTATGCTCTAAAGCGACTAAAGATAACGCATAAAAAAAGATTAACCAACATCCAAAAGCCGACACAGAGAAAAGAGAGCACTTTCAAGAACAAATAGTGGATAAGACCGCTCAAGACAAACCGATAGTCTATCTTGATGAATGTGGTTTTAAAGCCTTTGCTCATAGACCTTATGGCTACAGCACAAAAGGACAAATTTGTCATGGAAGTGATATAGTGAAATCATCTAAAACCCAACCCAATCCAAAGCAGATAAAAGAATAAAGTATCAATACAATCCATCCGCCATTCTTTGCTATTTGCTTAATCCAAGCCCACATCTTTTCAATAGGATTTAAGTCTGGACTATAAGGGGGTAACCAAACTATCTCATGCCCATGCTCTTCAATGATTGCTTGAATATCACTGCGTTTAT
>NZ_LWHB01000282.1 GCF_001889065.1 Suttonella ornithocola
GCGCTACAAGATCAGCAAATTCACCGTCTATAGCATGGATTAAAAATCCCATCCTAAAGGCTTTACTGAGCGTAAGCCTCAAAGATTGATGATGAAGCTTGCTTAAGGATATTGAGCAGTATCCTGATGATTACCAATGGGAAAGAGCTAGACGTTTTAATTGCTCGCAATCAGCGATTTGTTATGCTCTAAAGCGACTAAAGATAACGCATAAAAAAAGATTAACCAACATCCAAAAGCCGACACAGAGAAAAGAGAGCACTTTCAAGAACAAATAGTGGATAAGACCGCTCAAGACAAACCGATAGTCTATCTTGATGAATGTGGTTTTAAAGCCTTTGCTCATAGAGCTTATGGCTACAGCACAAAAGGACAAGTTTGTCATGGAAGTGATAACTGGCATTTAAAGAACCAGAGCAATGCGATTGGAGCCATTATCAATGGAGAATTGTTTGCCTTACGCTTATATGATGGTTCTATTAACAGCGATATTTTCTCTCATTGGGTGAGAGAAGCACTGTTACCTGAGTTACCTAAAAACAGTGTAATTGTCATGGACAATGCCGCTTTTCATAAACGACAGTGTATATTCAAAGCAATCATTGAAGAGCATGGGCAATGAGATASTTTGGTTACCCCCTTATAGTCCAGAC
>NZ_LWHB01000283.1 GCF_001889065.1 Suttonella ornithocola
CTTTAAAACCACATTCATCAAGATAGACTATCGGTTTGTCTTGAGCGGTCTTATCCACTATTTGTTCTTGAAAGTGTTCTCTTTTCTCTGTGTCGGCTTTTGGATGTTGGTTAATCTTTTTTTATGCGTTATCTTTAGTCGCTTTAGAGCATAACAAATCGCTGATTGCGAGCAATTAAAACGTCTAGCGCTTTCCCATTGGTAATCATCGGGATACTGCTCAATATCCTTAAGCAAGGCTTCATCATCAATCTTTGAGGGCTTACGCTCAGTAAAGCCTTTAGGATGGGGATTTTTAATCCAGCTATAAACGGTGAATTTGCTGATCTTGTAGCGCTTTGCAACAGCGTGCCAAGTTTCTCCATTAGCAATATCGTTAAGAATTTTCTGTCGGAATTGGCGGCAGTAGGTCATAGGATATGCTCAGTTTGT
>NZ_LWHB01000284.1 GCF_001889065.1 Suttonella ornithocola
TCAATGATTGCTTGAATATCACTGCGTTTATGAAAAGCGGCATTGTCCATGACAATTACACTGTTTTTAGGTAACTCAGGTAACAGTGCTTCTCTCACCCAATGAGAGAAAATATCGCTGTTAATAGAACCATCATATAAGCGTAAGGCAAACAATTCTCCATTGATAATGGCTCCAATCGCATTGCTCTGGTTCTTTAAATGCCAGTTATCACTTCCATGACAAACTTGTCCTTTTGTGCTGTAGCCATAAGGTCTATGATCAAAGGCTTTAAAACCACATTCATCAAGATAGACTATCGGTTTGTCTTGAGCAGTCTTATCCACTATTTGTTCTTGAAAGTGCTCTCTTTTCTCTGTGTCGGCTTTTGGATGTTGGTTAATCTTTTTTTTATGCGTTATAGTAAAATCACTTAGAATCCAATCTATCCAAAGCAGATATAAAGAACAACTTGTAGTAGAATTATTGGTAGTTGTTTGAAAAGTATGCTAAACATACTCTTACAAAAAATACTTCTTTTAATATATTGATATTTAAATATTTAACTGCCATTGGATTATTTGATAATATTCCAGCATACTTTTCAAACCACTACCGAATTATCAAAACAAAC
>NZ_LWHB01000285.1 GCF_001889065.1 Suttonella ornithocola
TTGACTATATATCTGCTTTGGATAGATTGGATTATAAGTGATTTGACTATATATGATGGTTCTATTAACAGCGATATTTTCTCTCATTGGGTGAGAGAAGCACTGTTACCTGAGTTACCTAAAAACAGTGTAATTGTCATGGACAATGCCGCTTTTCATAAACGCAGTGATATTCAAGCAATCATTGAAGAGCATGGGCATGAGATAGTTTGGTTACCCCCTTATAGTCCAGACTTAAATCCCATTGAAAAGATGTGGGCTTGGATTAAGCAAATACGCAAAGAATGGCGGATGGATTGTATTGATACTTTATTCTTTTATCTGTCTTTGGATTGGGTTGGGCTTTA
>NZ_LWHB01000286.1 GCF_001889065.1 Suttonella ornithocola
TGACAATTACACTGTTTTTAGGTAACTCAGGTAACAGTGCTTCTCTCACCCAATGAGAGAAAATATCGCTGTTAATAGAACCATCATATAAGCGTAAGGCAAACAATTCTCCATTGATAATGGCTCCAATCGCATTGCTCTGGTTCTTTAAATGCCAGTTATCACTTCCATGACAAACTTGTCCTTTTGTGCTGTAGCCATAAGGTCTATGAGCAAAGGTTTTAAAACCACATTCATCAAGATAGACTATCGGTTTGTCTTGAGCGGTCTTATCCACTATTTGTTCTTGAAAGTGCTCTCTTTTCTCTGTGTCGGCTTTTGGATGTTGGTTAATCTTTTTTTATGCGTTATCTTTAGTCGCTTTAGAGCATAACAAATCGCTGATTGCGAGCAATTAAAACGTCTAGCGCTTTCCCATTGGTAATCATCAGGATACTGCTCAATATCCTTAAGCAAGGCTTCATCATCAATCTTTGAGGCTTACGCTCAGTAAAGCCTTTAGGATGGGGATTTTTAATCCAGCTATAGACGGTGAATTTGC
>NZ_LWHB01000029.1 GCF_001889065.1 Suttonella ornithocola
AAAAGAGAGCACTTTCAAAGAACAAATATAGATAAGACCGCTCAAGACAAACCGATAGTCTATCTTGATGAATGTGGTTTTAAAGCCTTTGATCATAGACCTTATGGCTACAGCACAAAAGGACAAGTTTGTCATGGAAGTGATAACTGGCATTTAAAGAACCAGAGCAATGCGATTGGAGCCATTATCAATGGAGAATTGTTTGCCTTACGCTTATATGATGGTTCTATTAACAGCGATATTTTCTCTCATTGGGTGAGAGAAGCACTGTTACCTGAGTTACCTAAAAACAGTGTAATTGTCATGGACAATGCCGCTTTTCATAAACGCAGTGATATTCAAGCAATCATTGAAGAGCATGGGCATGAGATAGTTTGGTTACCCCCTTATAGTCCAGACTTAAATCCCATTGAAAAGATGTGGGCTTGGATTAAGCAAATACGCAAAGAATGGCGGATGGATTGTATTGATACTTTATTCTTTTATCTGCTTTGGATTGGGTTGGGTTTTAGATGATTGCACTATATGACACCTTAAGCTCAAATAAATAAAGCCTACAAGCCACCCTCTACACACGATAAAATAACCTTTTTCTCAAACCATGCTTCATCATCCAATTGATCATCATCACATCTGGCATCCTTATCAAACGCCCTATCCCGAGCTTGCTGCTTATTGCGTTTCGCACGCACAAGGCGCAACGCTAACGCTTTCTAACGGCAAAACCCTAATCGACGGAATGTCTAGCTGGTGGTGTGCCATTCACGGCTATAATCACCCAACGCTTAATGCCGCTATTACTCGACAATTAAACCATTTCTCCCATGTGATGTTTGGGGGATTAACGCATCAGCCTGCTATTGCGCTTACTGAAAAATTATTAGCACGACTGCCTACGATGGCACATATGTTTTATAGCGACAGTGGTTCTGTATCGATAGAAGTTGCTTTAAAAATGGTGCTGCAATATCAGCAAGCCAGAGGCGAGCATCAGCGCTGTAAATTTGCCACCATTCGCGGGGGTTATCATGGGGATACCTGGCATCCAATGAGTGTTTGCGACCCTGAAACAGGTATGCATCATCTCTATCAAGGAAAATTAGCAGTACAGTATTTTTTACCGCGTCCAACTACTACGTATTCTGAGCCTCAATTAAACGCACAAGATACTCAAGCGTTGGAACAATTTTTTATGTCTCCACCTAGCGATCTCGCTGCCTTTATTTTAGAGCCTATCGTTCAAGGAGCTGGAGGAATGTGGTTTTATCATCCTGAATATCTTTCGCAACTTTCACACTATTGTAAAAAACATCATATTCTTTTGATTATTGATGAGATTGCAACGGGTTTTGGACGTACCGGAAGTTATTTTGCACATACTTTGGCGAATATTCGTCCTGATATTATTTGTATTGGTAAAGCGTTAACAGGAGGAACGTTAAGTTTTGCCGCTACATTAACCACCAAAGCGGTAGCGGAAACGATTTCACAAGGAAATCCATCTGCGCTAATGCACGGACCAACTTTCATGGGCAATGCGCTTGCCTGCGCTGCCGCTTGTGCAAGTTTGGATTTATTAGAAACAACAAATTGGCAAGAAAATGTTTTGCGAATTGAAAAACATTTCCAACAGACTTTTCTACCACTCGAACGTCCCTACATTGCGCAAACGCGCGTATTGGGCGCAATTGGCGTCATTGAACTTCATCAACCATTAACGCTAGAAAAAATCACCCCTCTGTTTGTGGAAGCAGGCATTTGGGTACGACCCTTTGGCAAACTGGCTTATCTCATGCCACCGTATATCATTTCCGATAAAGAACTCACCCAACTTACCACTGCCCTCATTAACACCTTAGACAACTACCACCAATGAAAAACCCCTTATATCAACCCTATTACCACGCACAACAACAGCGCCTAAATAACAGCGCTCAACGCTATTTACGCCCCGCCCCAATAGGCAAAGACTTTACCTCCAACGACTACTTAGGCTTAGCCGCCAACACCGAGCTTTATCAAGAATTTTTACGCCAACAATCCCAAACCGCCATCCGAGCAAGCAGCAGCGGTTCTCGACTATTAGGTGGCAGCGCCACAATCGCGCATCAACTCGAAAACCTATTAGAACAACACTATCAGCGCCCAGCGCTCTACATGAACAGCGGCTACCATGCCAACCTCGCCATCTTACCCGCCCTATTAGAGAAACAAGATTTGATTTTGGCGGACAAACATATTCACGCCAGCCTGATTGACGGCGCGCGCCTAAGCCAAGCTACACTCATCCGTTACCCGCATCAAAATTTAGAAGCACTCGAACAATTATTGATAAAACATCGCGCAAACTACCGACAAACCATCATCGTCAGCGAAGCCCTATTCAGCATGGACGGCAGCCTAAGCAACCTCCAGCAACTGGTTAAACTAAAATCTACGTATCAAACTTTACTCTACATTGATGAAGCCCATAGCGTTGGCTTATATGGTCAACACGGATTAGGGCTAGCCAATGCTTATCATCTTCAAAACGAAATTGATATATGGGTTGCGCCATGCGCTAAGGCCTTAGCTGCGATTGGTGCAATCGTGCTGGTTCCTGAAATTCTCAAAGACCATCTTGTTAACCATGCACGTCCGCTCATCTATTCTAGCAATCAACCGCCTATCAACATTGCTTGGTTGCATCATCAAATTGAGCATTTGCCACAATATGATGCTCAGCGTCATCAATTATTTACCAATATTCGCTACCTTCAAGCCTTATTAAACATTCCTACCACTGAAGAAAACCTCAGCCCAATTCTGCCGTATCTCATTGGCGATAATGCGCGCACGCTTCAGCTAACACAATTTCTCCATCAAGCTGGGATTAGCGTCGCGGCGATTCGTCCTCCAACCGTTGCGCCAAAACAAGCACAATTACGCATTAGCCTAAGCGCTACACATACTACCCAAGATTTAGACTATCTTGCTGAACACTTACAGCATTCTCTTTAGCCAGCTTTTCCATCCACCCGAGGCGTACACCAATACGGTAAATAAGCGATTGCCAATAAAAGGAACGCAACAATCCATAACACTTGCGCAATCGCTATCCACCACAAGTAGACACTAGGAAAGAACAAAGGAAACACCACTCTAAAAACCGCCGACAAACTCACGCACACCAATAATGCCGGAACTACCTTAGGCGGCATATGAATATTTCGTCCCGTATGTCCTAAACTCACTCTCGCCATCATTGATAAAATCATGATACCAATTCCACCAACTGCCATTGCGTGCATTGCCCAAGATGCAGGGAAGCTCCAAAAAATCCTCAAGAAATATAAAAATAAACCTAAAACAATGAACCAAAGTGAAAACAACATACTCCAGAGCAAAGGCTTTTTCCAAACGCCAGGCGTGTACCATCCTACCAATCGCCAAGCATGACACACAGCAGTAACTAGCGCCAAACCTGCTGCCAACTGCTCCCACGGCGTAAACAATTGAATTAAAACAAAAGCAACGAATCCAACCAAACATAAACGATCAACAAGTGTGCTATTTTTTGGTTCAAAAGGATATCCCACACCACGAGAAATAAAAAATGGCGTTACGCGTCTGCCTATCGTTAATAACAAACCAATGATGCTAAACACACCTAAATATAGTCCATAATGCCAACCAGAAAACCACCCTAAAGCCCCTGCCAAGCAGAAAGCATTTGCTAGCATCATCAGTACAATTTTTGAAAGAATCCCCATTTGTCGCCATTGCTTAATCGCGATAATAGGCTTTGCAATGGCATAAAATAGCAATCCCATAAAAATAAAATCCAAACCTATGCCAATACGATAAAGAGAAGGTGCAACTACAAAAATCAAACGCGCCAAAATCCAAGGCAACCAAATCAGGAACAGAGAACGCCCACTAGGCATGGCTTGCCCCGTCCAATTCCCCACAGCAGTTAATAAAAACCCCGCAACTGCTGCCATTGCATAGCCAAACACCATCTCATGCCCATGCCAATAAATAGAAGGCAAATCTCCCAACGGAATGGGCAATCCAAAATCATATAATGCAAGCCATATCATCATCGCAATCGCGCCATATAGCGCACTACTTGCGAAAAAAATACGGAAACCAAGAAAAAAAATCGGCGACCTCATCCCATTATCCTTTCATTAAAAACGCATAAACTAACAAAAAACATATGCTCCTTACTTGACCTAGCGCAAGCAGCCCACCCTACTATAGTCAAATCATCTAAAGCAGAACTTTCTATACAGACTCTAGTCAAATTGTTTTCTAACGACAATTTTTTCTTTGACGCCTCCAGTCGCTACAAGCGTCATACCTGTAGCAATTTTCCAAGTTAGCTCGAAATGTTGTTGTAAATTTTTTGTTTTATAAATAATTTCTGAATACTGACTATTTTTATCGTAACAGTAGTTATCAGCATAACAACTCCAACCGACTGGTTGAGAAGGACAAAAACCATTATCCACACACAATTTTTCAAAGGAGGTAGCTAGTTTTAATAACTCTTTTTCTTTTAGATATCCTAAATAAAATACATATCCTTGCAGTAATCCGATAATTAGAATAACTGTCAGTATTTTCTTCATTAGATATCCCTTATCTGCACATCCTATTCTTACTTTTCTCTATGGCTATAGAATAATATTTTTTTACTTTTTTCTAACTCTTCAAATATCATCTACTTTTCTTATAACAATATATTTTTTAATCTTATCCAAACAGGATTTAGCCTTTGACTAATAATCTGAGAATTTTGCAAAAAGCACTAGGTGAAATTTATAGAATATTCTATTTTTTGTAGCTAATTTAACGGCATAAGAACAGGATTAACGACAAAGTGCGAGATGAGGATATTGCTTTTCCCAACGGTGCGGATAGTGAAGCAACTTACGAGAGCTTCAGCTGACAGCGGATTTGCTCTCACACCAAAACCAAATTATCACGATGAATCAGCGTTTCCCCATGAATGAGCAACCGCGCGACTTCATCGCTATGCTTACCCGCTAAAATACGGCAATCATCGGCGTCATAATTCACTAGACCGCGCGCCAATTCCTCTCCTGATAAGCTTTTACACGACACCAAAGCCCCGCGTGCAAATTCTCCCTCTACTTTGGAAACACCCACTGGCAATAAACTTTTTCCTCGTTCACATAAAGCCGTGACCGCACCTTCATCTAGCCACAATGTTCCTTGTACCTGTAGCTGTCCGCCTAACCACTGCTTACGCGCGTGTTGCGGATCATCAGGAGCAATAAACCATGTTCCAACCGCTTCTCCTGCCGCTAAACGCGTAATCACATCCGCTTTATAACCATAAGCCAATAACGTTTGCGTTCCTGAGCGTGCGGCTTTCCGCGCGGCTAACACTTTGGTATACATACCACCGCTGCCCAAAATCCCGCCAACCTTACCTGCCATCTGCGGTAATCTTGGGTCGTTTACCGATACCTGCGAAAGAAACTGCGCATCAGCAAACTCTCTGGGATTTTTGTCATACATCCCTTGTTGGTCTGTCAAAATAATATAGCCACCTGCGGCGGTAATATTTGCCACCATTGCGCCTAAATTATCATTATCGCCAAAGCGAATTTCATCAAAAGCGACCGTATCATTCTCATTGATAACGGGAACAATGCCATGCCCACACATCGCTTGCAGTGTTGAACGCGCGTTCAAATAACGCTTACGGTCAGCGGCATCATCATGCGTGAGCAACACCTGTGCAACCTGCACATCATATTGCGCAAAAGCCTCCTGCCACGCCTTAGCCAACTGCATTTGTCCCACCGCGGCAGCAGTTTGCAAATCCGCCAATGCAGTGGGACGCTTTTTCCAACCTAAGACTCTTAACCCTACAGCAATCGCGCCAGAGCTGACCAATACACATTGCTTCCCCATTTGCTGAAGTTTAGCAATTTGCTTAGCCCAGTCGCTCAAAGCTGTAACATCTAAGCCCTCACCATGATGGGTAATCATCGCGCTACCAATTTTAATTACCCAACGCTCAACCCCGCATAATTCGCTACGCGATTGCATGACTACTCCTCTTCAGTTCTTTCTGAAACCTGCATAAATGCCTCATCAGATTTCATTTGCTCCAAAGCTTGCATAATATCTTCACATAACCGCGCAGTTCCTTCGCCTGTCGCTGCAGAAATTCGATAAACAGGACCTTCCCAACCAATCGCTTGCACAATCTCTTCCTGACGTGCCACCTGTTCCTCTGGTGATAACGTATCCATTTTATTTAATACCAGCCAACGCGGAATTTCCGCAAAAACGTCATCATATTTCACCAACTCTGCGCTTACCTGCTCAAAATCTCGAACGGGGTCTTGAGAATCGCTCATTGGCGAACAATCTAACAAATGCAACAACAAACGATTACGCGACAAATGCTTTAAAAACTGATGTCCTAAACCTGCGCCCTCAGCAGCCCCTTCAATTAAACCTGGAATATCTGCCATTACAAAACTTTGCAAAAATCCAACCCGCACTACCCCTAAATTTGGATGAATCGTCGTAAAAGGATAATCCGCCACTTTAGGCTTTGCTGCCGATACCTGAGAAATTAGCGTTGACTTACCGGCATTCGGCATTCCCAACAAACCTACATCTGCCAACAACTTTAATTCCAAGCGTAGCTCTCGTTCCTCACCTTCTGTACCCGGCTTAGATTGACGAGGCGCGCGATTAACCGAACTCTTATAACGCGTATTTCCTAAACCATGAAAACCACCGCGTGCCACCAAAAGCGTCTGTCCATCTTCGGTAATATCGCCAATCAACTCGCCCGTTTCTTCTACAAATACCTGTGTTCCAATGGGAACATCAATATACAAATCCTCGCCACTTTTTCCGCGCTTATTGCGCCCTTCGCCTGGTTGACCATTTTCCGCTTCAAAACGACGAGTAAACCGGAAATCCGCTAACGTATTCGCGCCATCATTCCCACGTAAATATACACTACCGCCATCACCACCATCGCCACCATCGGGACCACCAAACTCCACATACTTTTCACGACGAAAACTAACAACACCATTGCCGCCCTTTCCAGCCTTTACAAAAATCAGCGCTTCATCTACAAACTTCATAACCCTTCCTCACTAAATACCACCAATCAATTGATGCCACATATATCTTTCACTAAGCTGGCTGATACACACCCATCGCCGTTGCTTGCGCTAAACTTTCTTGCAACGCACGTTGCGCCGCCACCCATTCCGCGTTAATGCCAAGCTTACCAAAAAGCGCCACATCTCCCGCCTCATCTGCATTCTTCGCCGTTAACAGCTTACAGCCAAAAAACACCGAATTTGCCCCCGCCATAAAACAAAGCGCCTGCGTTTGCTCATTCATAAACTCACGCCCAGCAGCAATCCGCACGGCTGATGTTGGCATTAAAATCCTAGCCGTTGCAATCACGCGGATAAAATCAAAAGCATCGACATCCTCAGCATGCGCCAATGGCGTTCCCTTTACTCTAACCAACTGATTGATAGGAACACTTTCTGGCGGCTTTGGTAAATTCGCAAGCGTGACCAACATCGACAACCGATCTGCCTCAGCCTCGCCCATCCCCATAATACCGCCCGAACAAATCTTCATTCCTGCCTTACGGACATTCTCTAACGTTTCTAAGCGATCATCATACGTGCGCGTCGTAATAATCTCTTGATAATACTCGCGTGATGTATCCAAATTATGATTGTAATAATCTAGCCCAGCATCTGCCAACGATTGCGCCTTTTCTGCATCTAACATCCCAAGCGTCATACACGTTTCTAACCCTAAAGCCTTTACCTGCTTAATCACTTCCGTTAAATATGGCATCTGATGTGGCTTAGGGTCGCGCCAAGCAGCGCCCATACAAAATCGCTGCGCCCCTTGCGCTTTCGCATTCCTAGCTGCTTGCAAAATCTCCTCTAAAGGCAACAAAGCTTCGCGCTGAACCCCTGTTTGATAGCGAGCGCTCTGCGGACAATACTTACAATCCTCTGGACAAGCGCCCGTTTTAATTGATAACAACGTACTAACCTGCACCTGATTGGGATCATGATGGGCGCGATGCACCTGTTGTGCTTGAAAAAGCAAATCCATAAACGGTTGATCATGTATTTCGCGCGCTTGCGCCAAAGTCCAACGTGTCATCATACAGCCCCACCAATAAAAGCCCGTATAATACCGCCTTTTTACTGGCACACAAATTTATCAGATGACAAATATAGCTTTAACTATTCCTCAATTACTCGCCCAAGAACTCAATACCCAAGAAAAAAACATCATTGCCGCGGTTACCTTACTCGATGAAGGCGCAACTGTGCCATTTATCGCGCGCTATCGAAAAGAAGCGACCGGTGGATTAGATGACAGCCAACTGCGGTTACTAGAAACCCGCCTCACCTATTTACGCGAACTTGAAGAGCGTCGTGCGGTGATACTCAAAAACATTGCCGAGCAAGAGAAACTCACTCCCGAACTCGAAGCCGCCATTATCGCTGCCGATAACAAAACCGTGTTAGAAGACCTTTACTTACCTTATAGACCTAAGCGTCACACCAAAGCGCAAATCGCCCGCGAACACGGTTTACAACCGCTTGCCGATACCTTACTCAGCGAACAACCACAAGACATTGAAACGCTCGCTGCGCAATATCTCAACGATGATGTTGCTGACACGAAAGCAGCGCTTGACGGTGCGCGCGCCATTCTTATTGAACAATTCGGCGAAGATGCCACCCTCATCGGGCAACTGCGCGACCAACTCTGGCAAGAAGGAGAAATTCACGCGCAAGTGATTGAGGGAAAAGCAACAGAAGGCGAAAAATACAAAGACTACTTTGACCACCGCGAAGCCATCCGCAATATGCCTAGCCACCGTGCGCTTGCAGTTTTACGCGGACGCAACGAAGGCATCTTACAAATCGCGCTGAAATATCAGGCGGACGACATTCCGTCCACGCAGCAGAGTGCTTACGAACAACGCATCGCCGAACACTTTGCCATCTCTCCCGCGCATAAATGGCTCAACGATACCGTGCGTCTTGCATGGCGGGCAAAAATCTTTCTCTCGCTAGAATTAGAAGCCCTCAACCGCCTGAAAGAACAGGCGGATAACGATGCCATCACCGTGTTTGCGCGTAACCTCAAAGACCTGTTACTTGCCGCGCCTGCTGGCCGTTTAACCACGCTCGGACTCGACCCTGGTTATCGCAACGGCGTGAAATGCGCGATTGTTGATGACATAGGTAAACTCTTAGACACCGTCATCGTCTATTTGCACCACGAACGCGAAATGCTCGCTACCCTTGCCGCCAAAATCAAACAACACGCGGTGAAACTCATCGCCATCGGCAACGGCACCGCCAGCCGTGAAACCGATAAACTCGCTGGCGAACTCATTCGCGCGCTGCCTGAAATGGGGTTGCATAAACTCGTAATTAGTGAGGCGGGCGCATCCGTGTATTCCGCCTCCGAACTCGCGGCGCGTGAATTTCCGGACTTAGATGTTTCCCTGCGCGGGGCGGTTTCCATTGCCCGCCGTTTGCAAGACCCGCTCGCCGAACTGGTAAAAATCGACCCGAAATCCATTGGCGTTGGGCAATATCAACATGACGTTAACCAAAGCCAACTCGCTAAAAGTTTAGATGCGGTGGTGGAAGATTGCGTGAATGCCGTTGGCGTGGACGTGAATACCGCTTCTGCGCCATTGCTTGCGCGCATTTCAGGGCTCAATCAAACGCTGGCGCAAAACATCATCGCCTATCGAGATGAAAACGGCGCATTCGACAGCCGAAAAACTTTATTAAAAGTGCCGCGACTGGGCGCGAAAACCTACGAACAAGCCGCTGGCTTTTTGCGCATTCATGGCGGAAAAGAACCTTTAGACGCCAGCGCCGTACATCCTGAAGCCTATTGCGTCGTCGATAATATATTGAAAAACCTGAAAATGAGTGCTGCGGAACTCATCGGCAATCGTGCCAAAATCGCGGAAATTAACGCGCGCGATTACATCACTGAACAATTTGGTTTGCCCACCATTCGCGATATTCTCGCCGAACTAGAAAAACCAGGACGCGACCCGCGCGGCGAATTTCAAACTGCTACCTTTGCCGAAGGCATCAATGAAATTAGCGATTTAGAAGTCGGCATGGTATTAGAAGGCGTAGTCAGTAACGTGGCAAACTTCGGCGCATTCGTGGATATTGGCGTTCATCAAGATGGCTTAGTGCATATCTCCGCTCTTGCGGACCGCTACGTTGCTGACCCGAGAGAAATCGTTAAAGCCGGTGATATTGTGAAAGTCAAAGTGCTAGAAATCGATGAAAAACGCAACCGCATTGCGCTCACCATGCGTCTTGAAGAAAGCGGAAAAAATAAAGCGGATAACCGCTCCACCCCACGCCCGAAATCTACACACGGCAAAGCAGAAAAAAACACAGGCAATACCGCGATGGCAGAGGCATTTAAGCGATTAAAAAGATAATATGAAACATTCACAATTGCTAAACTAGTATATCCAGTGACTTAATAGAATATTTTCTTCAATTCAGGAGTGCAAAATTATGAGCATAAATTACACAGACAGAATTTTCCCAAATAACAAAGGGCTAACAACTTACCTTGATGAATTAATAGCAAAAAATTATCAAATTCCGACATTTCAGCGAGATATTGTTTGGAGTCAAGAAAATGTTAAAAAACTTTGGGATAGCATATACAAATTTTACCCTTTAGGAAGCATTTTAATTTGGAAAACAAATGTAAAACTGAGTAATCATCGTACAATTGGTGGTCGTGAAATAACAGATATCAACTTTACTAGGGCAGAGTATCAATATATTCTTGATGGACAACAAAGAACAACATCTTTATTAACTTCCTTATATGGTAGAAAAATCGAAAAATTATCTAATTTTGATCCCACGCTGTACGTTGATCTCACTATTCCGATTAAGAATGAAACAGATGATGAGAGTTATAAGAATCGTTTTTTATTTTGGTCAGAAATTGATGATCGTAATGGAGAAATCAGACAAAATAGAGGAAAGAAAAAAAAGTTTAACGAGGGATTAATTGTAAAGTTAATTGATATTAAAAATAATTATACTGATATTCAAAAAAGAGTCTTTAATAGTGATATTGTTAATAATGATTTTAATCATCCAATATTGTCAGAATTATCAAAAATAAAAGGGGTTTTAGACAATTATCGAATTTCATTTATTGAAATTAAAGGAATTAAAGTTCCTGAAGTCTGTCAAATATTTGAAAGAATCAATCAAGCAGGAAAACCTTTAAATATATTCGATATTGTCGTTGCTAAGACATTTAAACCAGAAAATACAGAAAAAAATGATAATGGTTTTTATCTCCGTGAATTAATAGATAATTTTAGAGAGTATAATAATAGTGAATTTTTAAAGATTGGTGATCTTGATTATCTTCAGATTCTGGCAACTATTATTAAAGAAAATATAAAAGATAGCGGTGTTAAAAATATTACAGATACATATCTTAATGAGATAAAGACAGAATATATTTTAGAAGTTTGGGAAGAAACCAAAAAAGCTATTCTTAAAACTTTTGATTTTTTTGAAAATCACTTGCATATCAAAACGCCTTACCTAATTCCTTTCCGTTATTTTTATTTTACCATTACAGCTTACTTCTATAAAAACAACTCACCAAATTATAATTTTTTGAAAAAGTATTTTTGGTTTTACAGCTTTCATAATGATGATTTATTAAGCAATACAACGTATTTAAACCAACATATAGCCTTTCTAAATAGAGATAAAATAAAAGAATCTATAATTTTTGAGAGATTTTTAATAGATAAGCAAACAATTCGTACAGCAACTTATAGCTCTAAAGGCAGAATAAGTCGCGCTATCTTAGCATTATATTCGAATGCTCAGTCTAAAGACTGGGAACATTGTGATAGAGAAGTACTTGCCCATAATCTTTTTTTCTCTACTGATAAACCGAATTTACATCATATTTTTCCAACAAATTCAGAATATGTATTAAAAAATCAATACAATAATAAAATTACAAATGATAGTTTAATGAATATCGCCTACTTAACCCAAATAACTAATCTTAATATTACAAATAAAAATCCAATTGAGTATTTGAAAGACTATGATAAACCACAGTTTGAAAAAATTCTTTCTTCGCATTTACTTTCTAATGAAATATTAGAATGGGCAAGATTAGGAGTATTACCAGATAATGCTTTAGATCAATTTATAGAAAATAGAGTAAATCTTGTTTTAGAAACTCTAAAAATAAAATTGGAAGGGATAAATTTTGAAATCATTGATACAAAAAGAGTAGGTGGATTTGAACTCACTAATAATTAATAAAAATCTATTTATAGATTTTTATTATACAGACTGCACCGCACTTAATACACTTTCCGGCATTAGCTGTGCAATTTCTGCACCTCCGTTAGCGGGACAGTTAGGTGGTTGTAGAACGGCGACAGAACTCGCAAATATTGGGCGGGTTCGTTGGGGGTTGGTTGGCCCATAAAGTCCGATAACGGGCGTGCCTAATGCATTGGCGAGATGTAGTCCACCAGTATCGTTACCAATAACGAGTTGCGCTCGTGATAAATAGGTAAGGTAGTCGCTAAAGCTGGTTTGTCCAGCAAGGTTTTGTACACGCTGTTTGGGATAGCCATTGGCAATGGTATGGGTGATTTCTTGGTCGTTTTTAGTACCCGTGAGCAAAAGAGTTACTGAGCTATTTTCTAATAAGGCATTGATAAGCGTGCGCCAATGCGAGATTGGCCAACGTTTTTCTGGGCTATTTTCTGAACCGCAAATTAAGATAATGCTATTGTCTTTATCGTTCTGTTGGTGGAACGGCTGATAACTAATCTGCTGCTGAAGATGAAAGTGTGCGGTAAAGTCTGCCCATAATTGGGTTTGATGGCGTTGTCCATCTTGTTCAGGATGTTTAATCAAATAGCGATGGGTTAAGCTTTTTCTCGGACGCTGCGCCCAAGCAATGCCGTAGCGCTTTTTAGCCCCCATTAGCAACGCTTCGATATCGCTGCGTTGTGAATTGGCAAATAAGATGGCTTGTGAATAAGGTTGGCGTAAAGCTAGGCATTTGGGATAGTAAGTGAAGCCTTTTTTTGGTAGGGCTTGATACGGCAATTCTGGATAGAAGTAGTTAAGCAACGGCGCAAAGCTCGCATTGCCCAGTAAGGTGATTGATGGTTTTTGTTTGGCAATGCCACCAATAACAGGCAATGCCATAACGATATCGCCTAACCAGTTAGGCAATCGAATAAGAGTAAATTGCTTGCTGGTAGTCATGGTTGAGGCTGCCAAGGTCGTAAGGCTTTTGCGCCATCGATATGAAGTTGCAAATGCGGGAACGGTATTTCAATCCCGGCTTTATCAAGCGCTTTTTTCGCTGCTTCTAATAAGCGCATACGCAATGCCGGATATTGCGCAATTTCTTCTGCATCTATCCAAAAGCGAATGAGTAGATTTACAGAACTATCGCCTAACGATTCAACCGCAATAACTGGTGCCGGACGAGTGATAATTTCTTCAAATTGTTCGACGACTTGCATCAATACGGCGCGCGCTTGGTCAATATCTGTTTTATATGCCACACCAATGGGCGCATCTATGCGCAAAGGTCCCCCTCGAGTGAGGTTAATAACGGTTGAACCGGCTAAGTCTTTATTCGGAATGGAAACATGTTCGTTATTGCGGGTGCGAATCCGCGTGGTACGTAAGGTTAACCCTTTCACGCGCCCTTCATAGCTATCCGCGCGTATCCAATCGCCAATCGCAAAAGGACGATCAATCAATAAGGTAATACCGCTAATAAAATTCGCTAAGATGTCTTGTGCTGCGAAACCAACCGCTAAACCGAGAACCCCTAAACCGCCTAAAATAGGCAGTAAGTTGACGCCAAATTGTCTAAAGGCAAGATATACCCCGATAAGAATTAACACGATATTAGAAACGTTATTTAGCAATAAGGTAATGCTTTCATCTAAGTTTTTCTTACGGCTGAGGGATTTAATCAGATGTCGTGATAAATTCCATAACAGCGCAATAAATACAGATAGCGCATATACTCGGAAAATAGCCCCCGTATAGTTTTGCGCAAATGGCATCAGTGCAAATACTGTTACTGCACAGACCATCAAATTGGTCAACCGTAAAAAAATATGGCTATAGCTACGCCAACGCTTTTGCTTATCAGAAGCAGAAAATAATCGATTGATAATTTTATCAATCAGTTTTTTTAGCCCCCAAAAAAAGAGCGTATAAACCACCACTAAGACAGCAGCAGCAATAAAGAAAGGGAGATAGTTATCAAATTTATCTAAAAAAGGGGCAACGTTTTCTTGCCAAATGCCCTGTAGCGCATCTATCCCTAAAACTTGATGTGCGTCCGTTAGATCTATTTGTTCAGGAATAATAGCGATATCGTTTGTATTGGGTAAATCGGGAGGAACCGGCGGCCCGACGAAGTCGGGCGTCGCCGATGCTGATGTTTCACTCATGGATAATTATGTCTCCAAAATTGGGGTTAACCTGTCAGTTGACGAGTAATTAAAGTTTTTAAGGGAGGTAAGCGATTACTAATGCGCAGCACACTATCGCGTAAAAATTTTGCGGGTGCACTTTCGCGCGTGAACAAGCCGACGATTATATTTGTGCCTAAATATAGCGGTAAAGTATTTTTGCGATGTTTACGGCTATATTCTACTAATAAGCTACTAGCGCCAATATCTTTCCCCTGCCCTGCCTGACGCATAATTAAACGCGCCAAGATATCTTGGCTTTTTAGTCCTAAGTTAAAACCATGTGCAGTCACTGGATGCATGCCGCAAGCAGCATCACCAATTAAAGCACAACGATTCGCGTAAAATTGTCTAGCATGTGTTCCCATCAACGGATAATCGCATACTTCGCTCACCAATGTCATTTTTCCAAAACGATGATTAACCTGTTTTTCTACATATTCAGCAAGTCCTTCTGGACTAAGCTTGGTCAGTGTATGGAGTTTCCGTGTATCAATAGTGATGACACAATTGGTCATATAGTCTGTCAGCGGTAAAAGCGCCAGGGTACTGCCATAGAAAAAACATTCAAAAGCCGTATGGTCATTGCTGATTTCATGCTCAAGTCGGAAAACCAAAACGGTGCGACCAAAATCGTGCATTTCGCATACAATGCCCATTTGTCGGCGAACAAAGGATAAACGGCTATCCGCAGCCACTAATAAAGAAGCAGTTAATGTTTCACCATTGTCTAAAGTTACACTGGCTTTTTGATGATTACTGGTTGCTGAAACCACTTTATGTCCCAATAACCAACGAATATTATTTTGCGTTTGGGCCGCATCGTAAGCCGCTTTTCGGATGAGATGATTAGAAACCAAATAGCCTAGCGTATCAATCGGACGTCGTTTGCTATCGTGTTG
>NZ_LWHB01000003.1 GCF_001889065.1 Suttonella ornithocola
CTTAAATCCCATTGAAAAGATGTGGGCTTGGATTAAGCAAATACGCAAAGAATGGCGGATGGATTGTATTGATACTTTATGCTTTTATCTGCTTTGGCTTGGATTGGGTTTTAGATGATTTCACTATACTATTACTGGAATAGCGATCTAATTTCTGTGACTCTTTTATTAGCCTTTGACTATATAGCGGCCCCCAAAAAAATACATACAGAACTTAGAGATAGAATACTTTTTTCAAAGTGGATATTTAATTAACGTTATATACATTTTTTGGGAAGTTGGTTATAGCTAAATATCTTTAACTCGTATACAAAGTTGATTCATCTTGCCTTACTGATGTGTGCAGTCTGTAACAAGAGCTATAGCTGAATGGGTGAATCGCCCTGACTTTATCGGAGACCTAATTACTTGAGTCAGGCTGCTATGCCTGACGTGATTAGGGGGTTGATGATTCATTTTTTCAAACTCAAAAGGTGATAGATAACCTATTGTACTGTTAAGTCGCTCTTTGTTGTACCAGTCTACCGATTCCAAAGTAGCCGGCTTGACATCTCTTAAGCCTTGCCATTGTAGTTTGCAATATTGGCTCTAGACAAACAGGTTATTCCTGATAGTCTAGAGCCAATATATTTATCGATCTAAAATCAAGCCCTATGATAGGGATGATTTTGATTGATTGTCCAAGCTCGATAAATAGCCTCGGCAACAATAATTCTCACTAATGGATGAGGAAAAGTTAGTTTCCCAAGAGACCAGCTTTCATCTGCTTTATTTTTAACACTATCACTAATACCTTCCGGCCCACCAATAATCAAAGCTATCTTACGATAATTTGATTGCCAATAATTTAACCGCTCTGCTAGCGTTTCACTATTATGCAATTTCCCAGGAATATCAAGCGTAATAACGTAATCAGCTCCTTCAATAGCCTTTAAGATTTGCTTATCTTCTTTACTACGTGCAGAGCTAATTTGCTGCTTATCGCTGCGTTTTTGTAATGGAATTTCTGTTAAAGATAATATTACCTCTTTTTTTAAGCGCTCTGCATACTCTAGATAGCCTTTATTTACCCAGTCAGGCATTTTATGCCCAACCGCTATTAAATTAATATGCACTTTAATCCACTACTACTTCAATTGAGGTAATATCTGTTGAGCTGGAGGAAAACCTTGTTTAGCTGCTTGAGAAATATATTGTTTACCTTGAGTAACATTTACTTTTACGCCATCTCCCTTAATAAGCATCATGCCATAGTTAAATTGTGCTGCAGCATCTCCTTTATCAGCTAATATTTTTAATAAGGGGGCAGCCTGAGTAGGCTGTTTTTGAGATAAATAATAAAGCGCTAAATCATATTGTGCAGGCGGATACCCCTGCTGTGCAGATTTTTTTAGCCAAATAAGCGCATTTTTTGCATTAACTTTTGTACCATCTCCATTACTATATGCAACAGATAGATTATATTGAGCAATAGCATCTCCAGCCGCTGCTGCATTCTGTAAATGCTTAAATGCTTCAACTTTATTTCCTTTCTGATACGCGGTTGCAGCTGCTTGCATTTCAGCTTGTGGATTAGCTGCATATAATGCCTCACTAGCTATTCCCAATCCTAAAATTGCGGCAAATAACATACGTTTCATACAGCCTCCTAAGGTTTATTTAGACGCTTGATAGCGAAGATCCCAAACTCCATGCCCTTTATTAAGACCTCGTTTTTCAAATTTAGTTAACGGTCTCCAATCTGGACGCTCTGCAAATCCATCTTCATTCCCTAAATTTTCCCACTTCTGATCATCAATAAAAATTTCTTGCATCCATTGGGCATAATTTTCCCAATCTGTTGCACAATGCAGTTCGCCATTCGCCGTTAATTTTTGATATAGAAAATCTGTAAAAGATTTTTGAACCAAACGACGCTTATGGTGTCTTTTTTTTGGCCAAGGATCTGGGAAATAAATCTGAATTCGGCTAAATGAATTATCCTCAACATGCTGATTAAGCACAGCTACTGCATCATGGCGAATTAACCTTAAATTTTGAATATTGGCTTCTTCTATTTTTAGCAAAGCATGGCCAACGCCAGGACCATGGACTTCTATCCCAAGAAAATTTTTCTCAGGATAATTTATTGCCATTTGAACAAGACTTTCCCCGTTACCGAAACCTATTTCTAGTATCCATTCTGAGCTAATTTGTGGATAAAGTGTTTCTTGTTTTAGAATACCTACATCTTCTTTAATTTCAATACCATAAATAGGCCATAAATTTTCATATGCCCTATCTTGCCCAGCAGTCATTCTTCCTTGTCTTAAAACAAAACTTTTAATTGTCATAAGCGTTTATCATGCTTAATAATAGCGTAAGCTGAATGATTATGAATTGACTCAAAGTTCTCAGATGATACCGTATAAGCTAGAATTCTATCATCTTCATTCAACATAATTGCGACATCTCTAACAATATCTTCAACAAACTTTGGATTCTCATACGCATGTTCCGTAACATACTTTTCATCTGGACGCTTTAAAGTTGCCCAAATTGGACAAGAACCACCTTTCTCGCCCATATAAATCAGCTCTTCGATAAAAAAAGGATTATCAGCATCATATAGCGCTGTGATAATAATATGAGAACGTTGATTATGTGCACCATATTGAGAGATTTCTTTTGAACAAGGACAAAGACTTGTCACTGGAACAGTAACCTCTACAACAATATCTTTTTCTTGCATACTTCCATCAATTGTGAGAGATACTTGATATTCCATTAAACTTTGCGTTTTACTAATAGGTGCTAATTTTTCTACAAAATAAGGAAAATCAAGGATAATAGTCCCTTCAAGCGCATTCAGCCTCTTTAACATCTCAGCATGTAAATCATCTAAGGCTGATAATTGATAGCAAGCAGTTTCATTAAGCAAATGAATAAACCTAGACATATGCGTCCCTTTTTTATCATGAGGTAATGAAACCGTCATCTCAACTTCTGCGACTGTATGAGTGATGTTTCCTTCATGATTTTTAATTGCAAAAGGAATTCTAATATCTCTAATACCAACACGATTAATGGATAATTCTCGTTTATCAGGCGTACCTTGTATATCAGGAATACTATTAATGTCCACCATTATTTTACTCTTTAAATTAAAAAATCTATTATCAGTATATTTGCAAATCATGCAAGCATATAATCTACTTTTAAAGTCAGGCTTTACTGCTCTTTAATCTTAGGTTCATAATACTCATTTTCCTTTTCAGCAATTTTACGCGTAAATCTATCCATCCATTGAGTAGATAATAAACGTTTTGCCAACCCCATCAGCCAAGTAGCCTTTGTAACATAATATCTTGATTTAGGTTTTTTAGATTCTAAAGCATGAATTAATACTTTAACTACCGCATCAGGAGAAAGTGTAAACGGTGCTTTCTTTTCACTTTCCAAACGTTGTATCATTTTTAGATAAGAAACTTTATGCAGGCTATGTTTAGCATCAATCCAACGATTAAATTGTAAATAAGCATTTTTACGAAAATGGCTTGTAATCGGACCAGGCTCAATTAAACTAACATAAATTCCACTACCATGTAGCTCCATTCTTAAGACATCAGTCAATCCCTCCAATGCAAACTTACTAGCAACATAAGCACCTCTATAACGCATTGCAGCCAGCCCTAAAACAGAACTATTGTTAATAATCCGACCAAAACCCTGCCTTCTCATAATAGGGAGCACTGCAATCGTCAGTTCGTGCCAGCCCAATAAAGTATTATCTAACTGATATGCCAATGCACTACGAGATAAATCTTCTACCGCCCCCGGAATGGCAAATGCTCCATTATTAAATAAAGCATCTAAACGACCATTGGTTAACTTTAATGTCCAATCCAAAGCCATAGCAATAGAATCTGGAGATGCCAAATCAAGTTGCACCGCTTGCAAGCCTTCTGCTTTTAAACGCTCCACATCACTCGCATCTCTTGCGCTGGCTATCACTTGCCAACCTTTATCATGCAACTGTTTTGCAGCTGCATAGCCAATACCACTTGAGCAACCTGTAATCAAGACAGAACGCTGAGTCATTTAATACCTTTTTCCCATATCATCATTTGCTCATCTGCAAACATAGCAAATTCTTTTTCTTTCTCTAACCCTTCTTTTTGAAACCTCATCCAATCATTTGTATGCTCATCTATTAATTGCACCAATAACTCAATATGTTTTGGAGAAGCATTTAAAGCTGGAATATAGTCATAGTTTTTGCCACCTGAATTTAAAAATAACTCTCGATTAGTTTCTGCTATTTCCTCTAAAGTTTCTAAACAGTCTGCTGAGAAACCAGGACACATTACCGCGACTGATTGAGTTCCTTTCTTAGCTAACTCTTCCAGCCTTATATCAGTATAAGGCTGTAACCAAGGTTCGCTACCAAAACGAGATTGAAAAACCAACTCTACAAAATCGTTTGATAAATTTAATTTCTCACGAAATAGCCTTGCAGTTTTATGACAAAAACAAAAATAAGGATCACCTTCCTCTAAATAACGCTTAGGCACGCCATGAAATGATAATAAAAGCTTTTCAGGATGACCATTTTTCTCACAATATTCTTGATAAGAGTCTGCTAATGCCGAAATATATAAGTCATGATCATGCCAGTGATGAATAAAACGCCATTCAGGCATATAACGCATGCTACGAAAAGAATGAGCCACTTCATCAATAACACTAGCCGTCGTTGCATCCGAATACTGTGGATACATAGGTATAATCAAAAGTTGATTAACGCCTTTTAATTTTAAATCCGCTAATTTACTTGCAATAGAAGGATTTCCGTATCGCATTGCATAGTCGATTATAATATGTTCTCGCTTATTAGAAACAAAATATTCTTGAATAGCTTTGACTTGTTTCTCTGTAATAACTAAAAGCGGTGAACCCTCATCTGTCCATATTTTTTGATAAAGCATAGCCGATTTTTTGGGCCGAGTTTGTAAAATAATACCATTTAAAATCGGCCACCATTTCCAACGTGGTAAATCGATTACTCTAAAGTCGGATAAGAATTCTTTTAAATAACGCTTCAATGCTGGAGTCGTAGGCTCGTCTGGAGAGCCTAGATTAATCAATAATACAGCACTTTTAGAAGTAGAATGTTGAAACATTTTATATCCAAAATAAAAAAGCCCCGCTTAATAGCGGGGCTTTTTTATATTATTCACCACGCTCAATTGGGCGATCAACAAGCTCAACATAAGCCATTGGTGCCTGATCACCTGGACGATATCCACATTTCAAAATACGTACATACCCACCAGGACGTCCTTTATAACGAGGAGCTAGCTCAGCAAATAGCTTTTGTACTGCATTACGATCACGTAGACGAGCAAATGCTAGACGACGAGCCGCTACTGTATCATTATTTTTTGCATGAGTAATCATTGGTTCAATAACTCTTCTTAAATCCTTTGCTTTTGGCAAAGTTGTTTTAATAAGTTCATGTTCAATCAATGATACTGACATATTCTTGAACATCGCTTGGCGATGTGCACTGGTCCGGCTAAATTTACGACCGGCTAATTTATGTCTCATAAGTCACTCCAAATTCGTGTAGCCGATATTAATTTTGCGGCCAATTTTCAATATCCATACCAAGCTCTAAATTATGAGCGGCAAGAACTTCTTTAATTTCATTTAATGACTTTTTACCAAGATTAGGAGTTTTTAATAACTCCACTTCAGTTCTTCTTACTAAGTCACCAATATTATTGATATTTTCAGCTTTTAAGCAATTTGCTGAACGCACTGTTAACTCTAAATCATCAACAGGTCGAAGTAAAACTGGATCAATATGAACTTCTTCCTCAGTTTCTTCTTCAATTTCTGTAGATTCAAGTTTAACAAACACTTTAATCTGATTATGGAGAATAGTTGCTGCTTCTCTAATTGCTTGTTCAGGCTCAATTGTCCCATTAGACTCAATATCAATAATAAGTTTATCTAAGTCGGTACGCTGCTCTACACGTGCTTGTTCTACACGATAAGCGATTCGACGAATAGGACTAAAAGAAGCATCAAGTTTAAGTACTTTAGCTTTGCTATATTCTTCCTCATCAGAATTTTGTGTAACTACTTTATAGCCACGACCTTTTTCGACTGTAGCAGTCATTTCAAAAGGCAAATCTTGAGTTAGATGCGCAATAACATAATCAGGATTAGCAATTTCAACACCAGCAGGCACTTGAAAATCACCTGCTTTTACCACCCCTGCTTTATTCACACGTAATTTTAATTCAGCTCGATCCAAATCAGGCATTATTAATGCCACTCCTTTAAGATTAAGGAGAACATCAATAACATCTTCTTTTACACCTTCAATCGCTGAATATTCATGTAAAACACCATTAATATCACACTCAGTGATAGCAGCTCCTTCAATAGAAGATAATAAAACTCTACGCAAAGCTGTACCAAGAGTGTAACCAAAGCCACGTTCTAGTGGCTCAAGTGTCACACGGGAGGTGTTTGGCCCAATTTCTTTAATTTGAACAATTTTTGGGGTTAACAATTCAGATAAAGCCATACCAACACCTTAGATAGAAATAACAAAAACCCGATTACTTCGAGTAAAGCTCAACAACAAGAGATTCGTTAATGTCAGCAGACAAATCGATACGCTCTGGAACTCGTTTAAATTGCCCAGTCATTTTACTGGTATCAACTTCAACCCAGTCTACAAAACCACGCTGAGCCGCCATCTCTAAAGCACTTTGAATTCTAACTTGTGAACGAGATTTTTCACGAACTGAAACTACATCTTCAGCTTGTACTTGATAAGATGCAATTGTTACTCGTTGACCATTAACTTCGATGGCACCATGAGAAACTAATTGTCTTGCCTCAGCTCTTGTAGAACCATAACCCATTCTATAAACAACGTTATCTAAACGCTGTTCTAAAAGTTGTAATAGGTTTTCACCTGTAGAGCCTTTTTTCTGAGCAGCTTTTTTATAGTAGTTACGGAACTGACGTTCTAAAACCCCATAAATACGTTTAAGTTTTTGTTTCTCACGTAACTGGCCACCATAATCTGATAATCGACCTCTACGAGCACCATGCTGTCCTGCAGCAGCACCCATATTACATTTTGATTCTAAAGGACGAACACCTGATTTCAGCTCCAAATCAACGCCTTCGCGACGCGCCAATCGACACTTAGGTCCAATATATCTAGCCATGTTTACTCCTTAATTATTTTACACACGACGTTTCTTAGGCGGGCGACAACCGTTGTGTGGCACCGGAGTAACATCGGTAATACTATGAATATTAAATCCACTTGCATTTAATGCACGCACAGCGGATTCACGCCCAGGTCCTGGTCCTTTGATATTAACATCTAAATTTTGTACACCATATTCTTTAGCTGCTTCTCCTGCACGTTCTGCAGCAACCTGAGCAGCAAAAGGGGTACTTTTACGAGAACCACGAAAACCTGAACCACCGGCAGTTGCCCAAGAAAGCGTGTTACCCTGACCATCAGTAATAGTCACGATTGTATTGTTAAATGATGCGTGAACGTGCGCAACAGCGTCCACAACAACACGCTTTGCTTTTTTTCTTACGTTTTTTTGTTTACCAGCAGCCTTAGCCATAAAATTACTCTCTTAAAATTAACGTTTGATTGGACGACGAGGACCCTTCCGAGTACGCGCATTTGTTTTTGTACGCTGACCTCTTACCGGTAAACTACGACGATGACGTAGTCCACGATAACATCCTAAATCCATCAATCGTTTTATATCCATTGATACTTGACGACGAAGATCCCCTTCAACCTGGTACTCAGAAACTGCTTGACGTAATGCATCAACTTCTGAATCACTCAGCTCTTGAATTTTTTTATCGGTTGGTACATTAGCTGCTGCGCAAATTGCTTTAGCACGACTAGGACCAATACCGTAAATTGAGGTCAACGCAATTACTGTATGTTTTTTAGTAGGTACGTTGATACCAGCAATACGAGCCATATTTACTCCTAAAAATAAAGGCGGAGAATTTTAAACAATTCTCACCATTAAGTCAAAATAATTAGCCCTGACGTTGCTTATGACGCTTATCAGTGCAAATTACACGAACACTACCATTACGACGGATAATCCGACAGTTACGGCACATTTTTTTTACTGAAGCACTTACTTTCATTTATAAAACCTTACCCATATATAAATAAGAAATAACTAATTTAACGATGATACTGACCACCAAATCCAGATAAATTAGCTTTTTTCATCAATGATTCATATTGCTTAGATACAATATGAGATTGAACTTGAGACATAAAATCCATTGCGACAACAACAGCGATTAACAATGATGTTCCACCAAAAAGAAATAATACTTGACCAGAAGCAGAGCCAATATTTAGTAAAGATGGTAGAACGCAAACAAACGCAACATAAAAAGCACCTACCAAAGTCAAACGTTCTTGAACTTTGTCTAAGTAATCGGCTGTTTGCTTTCCTGGGCGAAAACCTTGTATAAAAGCATTAGATTTTTTTAAATTATCTGCTAGCTCTCTATTTTCAAACATCATCGCAGTATAGAAGAAAGAAAAGAGAATAATTAGCAAACTAAATGTCGCAATATATAGCCATGCTCCTTGATGAAATCCATTTGCTAAATCGCTAATATATCTTCCAAAGGTATTTTGCATTCCCGAAAATAAAGATAGCCCAGAGACAAGTAACGTAATAATCGCCGAAGCAAAAATTGCTGGAATAACTCCGGCCATATTGATTTTTAACGGCAAATGCTGTCTATCTCCCATAGAACGCGCCATACCTTGTTGCCTCTTAGCGTAATGAATCGCTATTCTACGCTGTGCTCTTTCAACAAATACAATCAAGGCAAATAATCCAACAATTACTCCCAAAGTTAAGAAAAATTGAGGATAGCCAATCTCTCCAACCTTAGCCTGGTTAATAAGGTTACCAATACCTTTAGGCATATTTACAGCAATTCCACCAAAAATTAGCATTGATATTCCATTTCCAATACCTTTTTCTGTAATTTGCTCTCCAAGCCACATCATAAATAAAGCACCAACTGCTAATCCAATAGTAGCAATTAATAAAAACTGTAAAGGAGCAATATTTGATAATTTCATACCTGCAGCCATTACTGTTCTTGATATAGCATAACCTTGAATCAACGCTAGAAACAAAGTCAAATAACGAGTGTACTGAGTGATTTTTTTCTGTCCACTGCTACCCTGCTGTCTTAGCTCTTTTAGCGGTGGATACATATGAGCAAGTAACTGCATTACAATAGAAGCAGTTATATAAGGTGCCACACCTAATGCTAATAAAGAGGCGTTAGACAACGCCCCACCAGAGAACATATTGAACAATTGAAAAATAGAGCCTTTTCCACTTTCAAACATATCTCGTATTTGTGCCAAGTCAACACCTGGCACTGGAATGTGTGCACCAATACGATAAACAACTAATGCAATAACCAAAAACCAAAGTCTTGCAGTTAATTCTTTATAAGGATTGGATTGGGGCTTTGCCATGAGTTTATAGCCTTATTTATTCTTCAAGTTTCCCGCCAGCAGCTTCGACTGCTTGCTTTGCACCTTCTGTTAAGGTAATACCTTTTAGCGTTAATGCTTTAGATACTTCACCATGTAAATAAACTTTTACATTTAAAGATGCTTTGGGAATTAAACCTATAGACTTCAACACATTAATATCAATCACATCAGCATCAACTTTTGCTAATTCTGATAATCTTAAACGTGCTGTTTGACTTTTATTTAAACTTTTAAAACCACGCTTCGGTAAGCGTCTTTGTAATGGCATTTGTCCGCCTTCAAAGCCTACTTTATGATATCCACCACTACGTGCTTTTTGCCCTTTATGACCCTTACCGCTTGTTTTTCCTAAACCTGAACCGATTCCGCGTCCTAAGCGTTTAGCCTGTTGACGCGAACCCTCTGCCGGTTTCAATTCATTTAATCGCATTTCAAACCTCTTCAACTTTCAGTAAATAAGAGACTTTGTTAATCATGCCTCTATTTTCTGGCGTATCTAATACTTCGCGAGATTGATGCATTTTGCGAAGTCCTAAACCAGCAACACATTGCTTATGCGCCTCTAAACGACCATTTAAGCTTTTAACTAACGTCACGCGAACCTTATTGGACATTTGCTAATACCTCTTCAGTTGTTTTACCACGCTTAGCAGCAACATCTTTTACTGTATTCATAGATTGAAGACCACTAATTGTTGCACGAACCACATTACCTGGGTTACGTGTTCCCATACATTTAGCTAAAACGTCTTTAATCCCTACAACTTCAAAAACAGCACGCATAGCACCACCAGCAATGATTCCTGTACCTTCAGAAGCTGGCTGCATATAAACTTTTGCTGCACCATGACGACCAATAACTGGATGTTGTAATGTTTCTTTATGTAAAGAAATAGTTACTAGGCTTTTCTTAGCTTGATCCATAGCTTTTTGAATGGCAACTGGAACTTCTTTTGCCTTCCCATAACCAAAGCCTACTTTTCCGTTACCATCGCCTACAACAACTAGAGCTGCAAATGCGAACTGACGTCCACCTTTAACAACCTTTGTAACACGATTAACTGCGACTAATTTTTCCAAGAATTCATTATCTTGTTGACGTTCTTTTTGCTGCGCCATAATTACCTCTTAAAATTGCAAACCAGCTTCTCGCGCTGCATCTGCAAGCGCTTTTACGCGACCATGATAGCGGAACCCACTACGATCAAAAGCAATACTTTCAATTCCTAATGATTTAGCTTTTTCACCAATCAATTTTCCTACTTTTGCAGCAGCTTCTACATTACCAGTATATTTTAAATCTTGTGAAACTGCTTTTTGTAAAGTAGAAACAGTTGCAAGAACACGATTATCTTCGCCACCAATAATTTGCGCATAAATATGACGAGCCGTTTTATTAACAATCAAGCTAGGCTTATGAGAAGCTCTAATATTTAAGCGAGTACGTTTGCCACGACGAATACGATTAATTTTTTTCTGATTCATCTTCTACCCCTTATTTTTTCTTAGCTTCTTTCATTGCAACATGCTCATTTGCATAACGAACACCTTTTCCTTTATAAGGCTCAGGCGGACGATAAGCACGAATTTTTGCTGCAACTTCGCCAACTAACTGCTTATCACTTCCTTTTACCAAAATTTCTGTTTGGCTCGGTGTTTCGACAGTAATACCTTGTGGGACAGAAAACTCAATTGGATGAGAAAATCCAAGTGAAAGGTTAACTTTCTGACCTTGAGCTTGAGCTCTATATCCCACCCCAATAAGCTGCAGCTTTTTCTCAAAACCTTCACTTACACCAATAACCATATTGTTAACTAATGCTCTCATTGTTCCAGTCATTGCCCAATGAGCAGCTGTTTCTTGTTCAGGTTTAATTAACAACTTACCATCATTTTCTTCTATCCGAGTAAAAGGATGTAAATCTAGCTCTAATTGACCTTTACTACCTTTTATAGAAACTTTTTTATCAGCAATAGAAACATTAACCCCATTAGGAATACTAACTGGTTGCTTACCAACTCTAGACATCTATCCTCCTAAGCCACAAAGCAAATGATTTCGCCACCAACACCGTTTTCACGCGCTCGATAATCACTCATCATACCTTTTGAAGTAGATACGATTGCAATTCCTAAGCCACCTTGAACACGTGGTAACTCATCTTTACCTTTAAAGATGCGCAAACCAGGACGACTAATGCGTTTAATTAATTCTATAACAGGCTTACCTTGATAATATTTTAAATGAATTGTTAGCTCTGGTTTTATATTACCAGCAATTTCATAAGATTGTATATAGCCTTCATCTTGCAAAACTTTTGCAATTGCAACTTTTTGTTTTGAAGATGGTATTGTTACTAAAGAACGACCGATACGTTGAGCATTACGAATACGCGTAAGCATATCGGCGATAGGATCCATTAACATTTAAACCTCTTTTTCAGTATCAGATCTTCTGATCTTGGAACTTAAATTAAATTGATAAATAAAAATATTACCAACTTGCTTTTTTAACGCCTGGTACTTCACCACGCATTGCTAATTCACGTAATTTTATTCTTGATAAGCCAAATTTACGATAAACAGCATGTGGACGACCAGTAATACGACAGCGACGTTGTAAACGTGCTGGAGAAGCATTACGAGGAAGTTTTTGTAACTTTTCTTGTGCTTCTAAACGTTCTTCTTCGCTATAAGTATCAACTTTTCGAATAATTTCTTTTAGTTGTTCACGTTTTTCTGCATATTTTTTAACGGTTTTAATTCGCTTAGCTTCGCGATTTACCATACTTTTTTTTGCCATAAATTATCCTTTAAATGGGAATCCGAAGGATTCTAATAAAACTTTAGCCTGTTCATTAGTTTTCGCAGTAGTAGTGAAAGTTATATCCATACCACGAATACTATCAGTTTTTTCAAAGTCAATTTCTGGAAAAATAATATGCTCTTTAACACCAAAAGTATAATTTCCACGTCCATCAAAAGATTTTGGACTTAAACCACGAAAATCACGAGTTCTTGGTAAAGAAATATTGATTAATCTATCCAAAAACTCATACATTTGTTCACGTCTTAAAGTTACTTTACAACCAATTGGCCAACCGTCGCGAATCTTAAATCCTGCAATAGATTTTTTTGATTTAGTTACAATTGGTTTTTGTCCACTAATTAATGCTAAATCACGAACAGCATTATCCATGATTTTTTTATCATTAACCGCTTCACCAACGCCCATATTAATAGTAATTTTCTCTAAACGAGGAACTTCCATTACATTAGATAACTCTAATTTTTCTTTTAATGCAGGCGCTAATTTTTCTTTATATAGTTTATGTAGACGAGCCATAATCACCTCAGTTTATTTTGACATCGCCAGTTTTCAATACTCGGATTTTTTTACCATCCTCTATCTTAAAACCAACACGACTGCCTTTTCCAGTTTCAGGATTAACAAGCATAACATTAGAGATATGAATAGAAGCTTCTTTTTGTACTTTTCCACCCTCAATACCTAATTGAGGATTAGGGCGTACATGCTTAACTACTTTATTAATACCTTCAACAATTACTCTATCACCTAGAACAGAAGCTACTTTTCCTCGCTGTCCTTTGTTCTTGCCAGCAATTACAATAACTTCATCGCCATTTTTGATACGTTTCATAAGACTTCCTTACAATACTTCAGGAGCAAGAGAAACTATTTTCATAAATTTCTCACTACGAAGCTCGCGGGCAATCGGACCAAAAACACGTGTACCTATTGGTTCTAATTTTGCATTAAGCAAAACAGCAGCATTTCCATCAAAACGCAATACAGAACCGTCACGACGACGAACACCTTTACGAGTACGTACAATCAAAGCGTTATAAACATCACCTTTTTTTACACGTCCACGTGGCATAGCTTCTTTTACAGAAACTTTAATTACATCGCCAATACCCGCGTAACGACGATGTGATCCACCTAATACTTTTATACATTGCAACTCTCTTGCGCCGCTATTATCAGCCACAGAGAGGCGAGATTGCATTTGAATCATAAAACCTCCTTAACCTTTAGCGCGCTCAACAATTTCTACCAAACGCCAAGTTTTGGTTTTAGAAATTGGTCGAGATTGAGCAATACGCACAGTATCACCAATATTACATTCGTTATTTTCATCATGAGCGTGACATTTTAATGTTTTTCTCACATATTTTCCATAAACAGGATGTCTCTCATATCTAACGACTGTTACAGTGATAGATTTATCACCTTTATTACTTACTACTTGACCTTGTAGCGTACGTTGAATTGATTGTTGTTCGCTCATTGCTTATACCTTTACATTATTTTGTGCTAAGAGCGTTTTAACGCGAGCAATATCACGTCTGGTTTGACGGATTTGGTGAGTTTGCTCTAACTGTCCACTAGCTTTTTGCATAGTTAATTTTAGCTGAGCTTGACGAAGCTCTAACAATTCTTGCTTTAAACTAGAAACATCTTTTTCTTTTAGATCTTTCAAACTCATCACATCACCTTCCGGCTCTCAAAAACTGTTTGAACAGGTAGTTTAGCGGCAGCAAGTCTAAATGCTTCTCTTGCCAACTCTTCGCTAACTCCTTCCATTTCATATAAAACAGTACCAGGTTGAACTTTAGCAACCCAATATTCAACGTTACCTTTACCTTTACCTTGACGAACTTCTAAAGGTTTATTTGTAACTGGAACATCTGGAAATATACGAATCCAAACTTTACCACCACGCTTAACATGACGGTTAATAGCTCTACGAGCAGCTTCAATTTGTCGAGCAGTAATTCTACCACGAGTAGTTGCTTTTAAACCAAATTCCCCAAAGCTAATTGAGTTTCCAGATTGCGCAATGCCACGGTTGCGACCTTTATGTTGTTTTCTAAATTTAGTGCGTTTAGGCTGTAACATAATTGCTCACCTTAATCCTTGCGACGTGCACGAGGTTTCGCAGCACGACGATTACGCTTATTATCATCAGATGGTTCACGATTATTATCAACCACCTCGTTACTATTTAGGTTTTCGCCTTTAAAAATCCAAACCTTAACGCCAATTACTCCATAAGTAGTATGCGCTTCAGCTAAACCATAATCAATATCTGCACGCAGAGTATGAAGAGGCACTCTTCCTTCTCTATACCATTCTGTACGTGCAATTTCTGCACCATTCAAACGACCTGAAATACTTACTTTAATACCAGATGCACCTAAACGCATTGTTGAAGCAACAGCTCGTTTCATAGCACGTCTAAACATTACCCGACGCTCAAGTTGTTTGGCAATGCTATCTGCAACTAAATAAGCATCAAGCTCTGGTCGACGAATTTCTTCGATATTGATTGAAGCAGGAACGCCAAGAATCTTACTAACTTCTTTTTTTAAGACTTCAATATCTTCGCCTTTTTTACCAATTACAATTCCTGGACGAGCTGTAAAAATTGTAATTTGCGCTCCATTTCTTGGACGCTCAATTTGTATTTTGCTAACCGAAGCATGAGCAAGTTTTTTACGAATATACTCACGAACCTCGAAATCTTTTTCTAGAAAGTCTGCGTAATCACGACCTTCTGCATACCACTTAGATATCCAGTCTTTAGAAACACCTAAGCGAAAACCTATTGGATGTACTTTTTGACCCATCTTATACTCCCGCTTAACGCTCTGAGACGCGAATAAAAATATTGCTAGTACGCTTTAAAATTCTCGTACCACGCCCTTTAGCTCTTGCAGCAAAACGCTTCATCGTCATCCCTTCGCCAACTTGAATTTCTGCTACATGAAGTTCATCAATATCTGCACCTTCATTATTTTCCGCATTAGCGATAGCTGAGTTAAGAACTTTCAAAATAATTGCCGCTGCTTTTTTCTGACTAAAAGTCAAAATTTCAACAGCTTCATAAATATGTTTACCACGAATTTGATCTGCAACTAATCTCGCTTTTTGTGCGGAGATACGGGCAGCTCGTAGCTTTGCAATAGCTTCCATTACATTACTCCTTACTTGCCTTTCTTATCTGCCGCATGTCCGCGGTAATTACGTGTTGGAGCAAATTCTCCCAACTTATGCCCTATCATATCTTCACTAATCAAAACAGGAACATGCTGCTTACCATTATGAATAGCCATAGTAAGACCTATCATATCTGGAGTAATCATAGATCGACGTGACCATGTTTTTATAGGTTTTTTGCTTTTATTAGCAACAGCCTCATCAACTTTCTTAGCTAAGTGCAAGTCAATGAAGAAACCTTTTTTCAATGAACGTGCCATAGCTTAACCTCTCTTCTTACGGCGCTGAACAATAAGCTTATCAGTTCGCTTATTTTTACGTGTTTTTTTGCCTTTAGTCGGTTGTCCCCAAGGACTAACTGGGTGACGTCCTCCAGACGTTCGACCTTCACCACCACCATGTGGGTGATCAACCGGATTCATTACAACCCCACGAACAGTTGGACGAATACCTCTCCAACGCGTAGCACCTGCTTTACCTAAAGAGCGTAAGCTATGCTCATGGTTACTAACCTCACCAATTACCGCACGACAATCAGCCAATACTCGACGGCGCTCACCAGATTTTAATCTAAGCGTGGCATACTTACCTTCACGAGCGACAACTTGAGCAGATGCGCCAGCACTACGTGCAAGCTGAGCGCCTTTACCTGGTTTCATTTCAATACAATATACTGTCGAACCAACAGGAATATTGCGAAGCGGTAAACAGTTACCTACTTTTATAGGCGCATCATCACCACTTCTAACTTTATCACCTGCTTTCATACCGCGCGCAGCTACAATATAACGTCTTTCACCGTCCATATATTTTAGCAATGCAATAAATGCAGTACGATTAGGGTCATATTCTAGTCTTTCTACTACAGCATCAATACCGTCTTTGGTTCTTTTAAAATCAATAATACGATATTTATGAGCATGACCTCCACCACGATGTCTGGTAGTAATACGACCTGCATTATTTCTTCCATTACCTCTTGTTTGCTTTTCAACTAACGCAGCAAAAGGCGCTCCTTTATGAAGTTCTGGACGAGTAACATCAATTACAAAGCGTCGACCAGCAGAAGTAGGTTTATGTTTAATAATTGCCATTATTTACTCCTTAACCTTGCTCAGAAAGCAACGCTTCCATATTGACTGATGGATCTAAACTAACATAAGCTTTCTTGAAGTCTTTTCTACGACCAATACGCTGACCAAATCTTTTTGTTTTACCTTTAACTTTAACCGTATTTACTGCTAAAACTTGGACTTCAAGTAAAGACTCAACTGCTTGGCGTATTTCTTCTTTAGTTGCTGTAGTATCAACTTTAAAAACCAACTGCTTTGAGGCTGCAATTCTTGAAGATTTTTCAGTAACATGCGGCGCTTTAATTATTTGCAATAAACGCTCTTGTTTCATGATAACCACTCATTAATATGTTCTAAAGCTGCTTTATCAACAACAACCATTTCATGTCGAAGCAGTAAAGCGGGATCAATTGCTGTACTATCCACTACTGTAATTTTAGGAATATTACGAGCAGCAAGATAAAGATTTAAATTGTCACTTCCTAAAATAAACAATACATCTTCACCAAACTCTTGTTCTTTTAAAAGCGCTATAAAAGCTTTTGTTTTAGGGCTTCCCAACTCTAAGCTTTCAACAGCAACTAAACGACTTGTACGATTTAATTCCGCCAAAATACTTTTTAGCGCTGCACGATACATTTTTTTATTTATTTTTTTACTATAATCGCGCGACTTTGCAGCAAAAGCAACACCGCCAGAACGCCAAATAGGAGATCTTATTGTACCTGCTCTAGCTCTACCAGTACCTTTTTGCTTCCAAGGTTTAGCACCTCCACCAGAAACCTCTGAACGAGTTTTTTGTGCTTTGGTTCCAGCTCTAGCTCCAGCTAAAAATGAAATAACCACTTGATGAACAAGTGCTTCATTATATTCGCTAGAAAAAATAGCATCAGAAACAGAGATTTTATTGGAAGTATTTTTTAATTGAATTTCCATTACTTCCCCCTTATGCCTTGACCGATGGACGAATAGTTACAAAACCACCCTTACTACCAGGAACTGCTCCCTTAATAAGGATTAAATTTCTTTCAGCATCAATTCGAGCAATCTCTAAATTCTGAACACTACGCATTACATTCCCCATATGTCCAGACATTTTTTTGCCCTTAAATACTCGACCTGGCGTTTGGTTTTGCCCTATTGAACCCGGCACTCGATGAGAAAGAGAGTTACCATGAGTTTTACGTTGTCCACGAAAATTATGGCGCTTTATCGTACCTTGAAAACCTTTACCAACACTTCGTGCACGAACATCTACTTTTTGACCAGCTTCAAAAATAGACAACTCAACCTGCTTCCCAACTTCATATTCTGAAATTTCTTCTTCAGAAAGACGGAATTCCTTCACAAAGATTCCAGCCGGCACATTTGCCTTTGCAAAATGCCCTGCTTCAGGTTTACTTACTTTGTTTGATTTTTTCTCACCCAAAGAAACCTGAACAGCCACATAACCATCCGTTTCTAAAGTTTTTATTTGTGAAATGATGTTTGGCTTTACTTCAATTACCGTAACGGCATTTGCAGTTCCATCTTCATCAAAAATTCGAGTCATACCAATTTTTTGACCCACTAATCCCATTGTCATATTTACATTCCTCAAGTAAATGAAAAAGGCGAGAGGAGGGCGGGAGACCCTCTTCGCCTTCAAAAGCTCTCGAAAGGTGCAAGATTTTACTGCAATTCTATCTTAACGTCAACACCTGCCGCTAAGTCTAACTTCATAAGAGCATCAACTGTTTTATCAGTAGGATCTACAATATCCATAATTCTTTTATGGGTACGCATCTCATATTGATCACGAGCATCTTTATTTACATGCGGTGATATCAACACAGTATAGATTTCTTTTTTTACAGGTAAAGGAATTGGACCTTTGACTTGTGCACCAGCTCTTTTTGCAGTTTCTACAATCTGTTTAGCAGATGCATCAATTAATCTATGATCATATGATTTCAATCTAATACGAATTTTTTGATTATTCGCCATAATATTTACTCAATAATTTTAGAAACGACACCCGCACCTACCGTACGTCCGCCTTCACGAATCGCAAAGCGCAAGCCATCATCCATCGCAATTGGGTGAATGAGATTCACTTCCATCTTAATGTTATCACCAGGCATAACCATTTCTACACCTTCTGGAAGAATACATTCACCAGTAACATCCGTTGTACGGAAGTAGAACTGTGGACGGTAACCTTTTAAGAAT
>NZ_LWHB01000030.1 GCF_001889065.1 Suttonella ornithocola
TACTAATGGATAAAGCTTTTGCTGCCCATTGGCATCAACCGCTACAATCGCTGCAATTTCTTTTTCAATTGGACACAGCGTTTCAATCACACTTGGCACATCCCATAATGATGACATATCGTCTGATTGGCGAATGACTTGCACGCCTTTGCCGTCATATCCGCCTTTACGCGTTTTTTGCACAAAAGGAGGGGCTATTTGAATATCTGCCGCCGTTTCCGCCAAAGAAAAAGGCGCGGTTGCAATACCGTGTTGTTGATAAAATTGCTTTTGTAAACCTTTATCTTGAATAATTTCTAGCACATCTGGCGATGGAACGACACGAACTCCTTGCTTTTCTAAACGGCGTAGCCCTTCTACACTCACATGCTCAATTTCAATCCCGACGACATCACAATCTGCGCCAAAGACGGTAACGGTTTCTGCATCAGCAAAATCTCCGACCACAAACTCATCACATAAATGTGCACAAGGCGCATTTACCTGCGGGTCTAATACTTTTACCGTATACGGATAATTTGCCGCAACTTGTAAAAACATCCGACCTAATTGACCACCACCTAAAAGACCAATTCTCATCTTTTCCTCATATCACTGTCTAATGATTTGTTTTGTTTCCCAATCAATAATTCTGCTGGGGCGTGTTGCTTGACCAAGACTTCCTGCTATCAAAGGAAGGGTTGGAAAAATTTGTTGTACTTTTTCTGCTGATTGCGCGGGCGCTTCACCGCTCAAATTTGCTGAAGTTGAAATGATGGGTTGATTGAACAATTTACATAAAGCCTGAATAATTGGATGCATGGAAATTCTTAAAGCGACTCGCCCAGTTTCCGCATCAGTCAGTTGTCGGGCAACTTTTTTGCCAGCAGGCAAAATAAACGTTGTCGGGCGTTCCTGAGAAAGCGCTATCATGGCTTTTTTATCCGACAAAGATACTGCCCCTATCCAGTTTTCACATTGCGCCCAATCATTAGCCACCATAATCAATCCTTTACTTGCGGCTCGTCCCTTTAATTGCAAAATCTGATGGATAGCCTTTTCAGAAGCAGGATTACCGCCTAATCCATAAACCGCTTCTGTTGGATACGCAAAAACCGTATCCGAAAAAAAAGCGGCTTTTATGGTTGAGCCGTCTTTTGGAAGTTGCCAAATCATTGAGCAACTATCGGGCAATCTAATAACTGCGCTTGATACATTGCAGCACGGTCAAGCACCTTATCAGAAATGGTTAATAACCACGGTTTACCTAAAAATGAACCTCTCTCAAAACCACCCATGCCTTCGTGATAAGCTAAATATTGATTTTTGACGTCATTTAATGCCACCCCATTACGCTTCTCGTTCTGCGTGGCATAAAACCCCATAAAATCTACCGCATCATCAAAACGCTCTCGGCTTCCGCCTTTGTTGCCAGTTTTTAAAATATACCAATCCCAAGACTCATCTTTCACTTGCGCATAACCATACGCTCTTGATGTGCTCATTGCAGTAGGATTAAAGCGAGATTCCTGATGCAAAAATGCCAACACATACCAAGGCTCAACGCCCCATTTCGCGCGGGTTTGTCCCAAAGCCAAGCGCCAATGCGGACGATTATCCAGCAACGCACAAGCATCTTCTTGTAAACTTTCTGGCGGTTGTATTTCGCCATTAAACCGAGCATCATCATGGGTCGGTAGCCAATGCCGTGTACTGACTTGTGGCGCTTGGTTGGGCAATGAACCCGAACCAGAACAAGCTGTTAACACACACAAACTCACGCCCAGCAAAAACCCTGTCTTCATGCGCATTCCCTTCTACAAATCTGATAGAATGACGCATTTTAACATTCTGCGCAAAAAGCACGAGACCTTTTAAGAGACATCCATGAGTAACACTGAAACCTCTCCACAAGCGGCTAACTTTATCCGCAATATTATTCAAGAAGACCTTAAACATCATAAAAATAACGGCAAAGTCCAAACCCGTTTTCCACCAGAGCCTAACGGCTACTTACATCTTGGGCACGTCAAATCTATCTGTCTAAATTTCGGGATGGCAGAAGAATTTAGCGGACAGTGCAACCTACGATTTGATGACACCAACCCTGAGAAAGAAAATCTCGAATACATGGAAAACATCAAAAAAGATGTACAATGGTTAGGCTTTGAGTGGCAACATCTTCGCCATGCAAGCGACTACTTTCCACAGCTGCTTGCTTACGCCTTTCAGCTCATTGACCAAGGCGATGCCTATGTCGATAGCCAAAATGCTGAACAAATTCGCGAAAATCGCGGTACGCTAACCGAACCGGGAAAAAATAGTCCTTATCGTGGCCGTAGTCCTGAAGAAAATCGCGCGCTCTTTGAAGAAATGATTGAAGGAAAATATCCCGACGGTGCGCATGTGTTACGTGCAAAAATTGACATGGCAAGTCCTAATATCAATATGCGCGACCCAGTCATTTACCGTATTCGTCATGCCGCACATTTCCATGCCGGCGATAGCTGGAAAGTCTATCCAATGTATGACTACACCCATTGTTTATCAGATATGATTGAAGGCATTACGCATAGCCTATGTACCCTAGAATTTGAAGACCATCGCCCACTATATGATTGGGTACTAGACAAACTCAATACCCCTTGCCATCCACAACAAATTGAATTTTCACGACTCAACTTAGAATACACCGCCTTATCTAAGCGTCGTCTCATTCAATTAGTCCAAGAAAAACACGTCAACGGTTGGGATGACCCAAGAATGCCAACCATTGCAGGACTTCGCCGTCGCGGCATCCCAGCGAAAGGGTTACGCGAATTTTGCAAAAAAATTGGCATTAGTAAAGCCGATGGCACCATTGAAATGAGCTACTTCGAAAACGTCATCCGCGATACCTTAAATCAAGACGCCGCTCGTCGAATGGTTGTGCTCAATCCACTAAAAGTTACCATCACTTCCTTATCTAATGATTTTGAAGAACACTATCAATTACCAAATCATCCGCAAAATCCAGAGATGGGCACAAGAGAAGTCCCATTCTCCAATACCCTCTATATTGAACAAGAAGACTTCAGCGAAAACCCGCCGAAAAAATGGAAACGCTTAGCGCCCGGCGAATCTGTCCGCCTACGTGGTTCATACGTCATTACCTGCGAAGAAGTGATTAAAGACGATGTCGGTAACATCATTGAACTAAAATGTCGTCATGACCCAGCAACCCTTGGTAAAAACCCTGAAGGTTACAAGCCAAACGGCGTTATCCATTGGGTATCAGCCAAACATGCTGAACCGACTGAAATCAGACAATACGGATTGCTCTTTACTCAAGCCAATCCAATGGCTGCCGAACATTTCTTAGATACCATCAATCCAGAGTCCCTTCACATTCTCAACCATGCCTATGCCGAACCTGCGGTGCGTGCAGAAGCAGGTACCGTTTATCAGCTAGAACGTCAAGGCTATTACGCCGTTGATTCAGATACCCAAGCCGATAAACTTGTACTTAACCTAACCGTCGGACTCCGCGATAGCTGGAAATAACCTCAATCAGCGTAAATGGTTTTGCCATTTACGCTTTTCTACCGTCTTAAAATCCTTATGAGCCATAGTATTTACCAACATCTTGCCTATAACCTTGCAAAACAACTGCCTAAAAAAAATGTCGCCTTAGTGGTAACGCCTGATGCCTTATGGGCACAATATCTCTACCAAATGCTAAAATTCTGGCTCAACAGCAGTGAAAATCTCTACTGGTTTTCCGACTGGGAAACCTTACCTTATGACCCTTATCCGCCACATCCCGACCTCGTATCCGAACGCTTGCGCGTCCTTGCTGAATTGCCCACTCGCCAAAACGGCATCCTAATTACCAGCGCAGCCGCGCTTTCACAACGCCTTTGTCCGCAAACACATTTAGACAAATACGGCATTCACCTTTCCATTGGGGATATCTTGCCACAGAAAGACCTTGTCGAACGTCTTATCCAAGCCGGCTATCAAAACAATCCTATCATCAAAGAAAAAGGCGAATACGGCGTCCGCGGTAACGTATTAGACCTTTTCCCCATGGGCGCATCAGACCCCATTCGCTTAGAATGGCTAGACGATGAAATCGACACCATTCGAACCTTTGCGATTGACACCCATCTCACCATCAGCAAACTAAGCCGTATCAGCTTACTTCCTGCGCGAGAAATCGACCTCTCCGACGCAGGTCGCACTTGCTTTCGCCAAAGCGCGCGTGCGCAACTAGGCGCAAAAATAGAAAATAGCGGTATATATGAGAGCGTCAGCAGTAATCGACCTACTCAAGGACTAGAATACTATCTCCCACTCTTTTTTGATGAAACTGCTACCCTATTTGATTACCTTCCTAAAAATACCGTCCTGATTCCAACCGAATCTCCCGAAGCAGCGCTTGAACAACATGTAGACTATTGCCAAAAACGCTACCAACGGCTGAATACCCTAAGAGAACAAACCCTACTTTCCCCTGATAAACTGTGGTTATCCGCCGAAAGCACGCTAAACGCGCTTAACGCCCTGCCCACACACAACATTAAAAACCACTGTGAACCCTTATTACTAGAAGGCGATGCAGACGCTCGTGAAGCCCAATGGTTAGACACCATCCAAAACCATTCACACGTTGCCTTGCACTTTTCAGGTAACGGCATTCGAGAACACTGGTTTGAACGCTTACACAAAGCCAACCGTAGTGCTGAAATTGCCGAACACTACCAACCCTTGAGCGATGCTCGCCTACTGCTCTATCGCTCACCACTGCAATATAACTTTCAAGCAGACGGCATTGTTCACCTTGCCGAAAACACTCTGCAAAGCACCCCTGAAACGCCTAACTATCGCCAAACTCGCCAAAAACACGCTGGCGAGCTCATTCAAAGCCTACAAGATCTGCACATTGGTGACCCTGTTGTGCATATTGATTATGGCGTTGGGCGCTACCAAGGCTTAGAAACCATTGGCGATGAAGAAATGCTCGCTATTGAATACGCAAAATCCGCCAAACTCTACGTTGCCATTACCGACCTAGACCTCATCAACAAATACAGCGGTGGAAGCCCAGAAAACGCGCCCTTACACGAACTCGGCGGAAAAGTGTGGCAAAACGCTAAACGCAAAATCAAACAAAGCGTTAACGATACCGCTGCTGAACTGCTTGCCATCTATGCCGCAAGAGAAGCCGCTGAAGGACATGCCATCAATATTGATCATCCTGCGCTAATTGACCTTCACAACAGCTTTCACTACGAAGAAACCCCCGACCAGAAAAGCGCAATCAACGCTGTCTTACACGACCTCTCTATTGCTCGCCCCATGGATAGAATCGTTTGTGGTGACGTTGGCTTTGGCAAAACCGAAGTCGCTATTCGTGCGGCTTATGCGACTGTTCTTGCAGGACAGCAAGTAGCGCTTATCGCACCCACCACCCTACTCGCTGACCAGCACTACCATAACTTTGCTGACCGCTTTGCCGAACTTGCCGTACAAATTGACAGTATCAGCCGTTTCAAAACCTCAGCTGAGCAAAAACACTCTCTAGAACAACTCAAAAACGGACAAACCGATATCATTATTGGTACTCATCGACTTCTGCAAAAAGACGTTACCTTTCATAACCTAGGACTCGTTATCATTGATGAAGAACAGCGCTTTGGTGTTCGCCATAAAGAAAAACTCAAAAACCTACGCACTGATGTTAACTTGCTTACCCTTACCGCCACGCCCATTCCACGCACGCTAAACCTTGCGCTCACAGGATTACGCGACCTATCCATCATTGCCACCCCACCGGCTGGACGACAATCCGTTCAAACCATCCTCTGCGACTGGGATTTAGCGACGATTGAAGAAGCCTGCCGGCGAGAACTTTCTCGAGGCGGACAAATCTTTTTCCTCCATAACGATGTGGCTAGCATTGACCGGATTGCTCGCACCTTACAAGAATGCTTACCCGATGTGCGTATCGCCGTTGCGCATGGACAAATGCGCGAACGCGAACTAGAAACCATCATGCAAGCCTTCTATAACCGACATTACGACATCCTGATTGCCACCACCATTATCGAAAGCGGTATCGACATCCCCAATGCCAACACCATTCTCATTAACCGTGCTGACAAACTGGGATTAGCGCAGCTTCATCAACTTAGAGGTCGCGTGGGACGAAGCCATCACCAAGCCTATGCTTACCTCATTACCCCTGCGCTTTCCACCCTCAACAAGGATGCCCAACGTCGCTTAGATGCCTTTACCACACTTGATAGCCTTGGTGCTGGTTTCCTACTTGCTAGTCAAGACCTTGAAATTCGTGGCGCAGGTGAAATCCTCGGCGATGAACAAAGCGGACAAATCCAACAAATTGGCATGAGCTACTATCTTGACCTATTAGACCGAGCCACTGCCGCTATCAAACGTGGCGAAATGCTTAACCCAGAAGCTGACGATCCAAGCCCAATAGAAATTGACCTTGGCGAACCAACTTTACTCCCTGCTGATTACATTCACGATCCACAATTGCGTCTTGACTTTTATCAACGCCTTGCCCGCGCGAAAAACACCACAACCTTACGCGAACTACAAATCGAACTCATTGACCGCTTTGGCACCTTACCGGAACCTGCCAAAGCCTTATTAGAAACCACTCGACTCAAACAACGCGCTACTCAAATTGGCATTGAAAAAATCACCTTAAGCCCTACCGCTATTGACATCCAATTCCAAGCAGATGCAGCCATTGAACCAGATAAACTGTTCGCCCTGTTACAAAACGAACCACATCACTACAAAATGCTTAGCCCAACGTCTATTAGCCTACGTCAAAAAATGCTTACCTTAAGCGATCGATTAGCACACTTACATCAATTTTTAGATAGCATTTGCAAATAAGACAAAAAATCAACCCATTTAAATCTTCATTAACCTGATAGAAAATCTCTCTTCTCGCATAGATTTTTATAATTTCTCAATCAAAATAATTTAAATAGGTCGTTTTTTATACTATGATTAAATAGGATAAACAATCTCGTTTAATCATAATTCAATCATCTAATCATCAAAATCTAACACTCTTTTAATTACTTCTTATTTTTAGAGGAGAGCTAAATGGAGTCTTACCAACTCAAATTGCCAGATACCATCACGGCAACTTTTGACGTACTCACGCCAATGTTTATTGGTGACGGACAACAAAACCCCACCATGATTTTCCCGCAATCAATAAAAGGTGCTTTACGCTTTTGGTGGCGGGCGTTGCAATGGTCGCGATGTATCAAGGAAAAATCCGATCCCAAAGAGGCATTGCGTTTATTGCATAGCGAAGAGGCACGGTTGTTTGGCAACATTAGTGGTGAAGCAAAAACACATCAAGCGGCAAGTATTGCTATTCACAGTATTTCCACTTCTTTAACTCATACGGAAAAAAAGAAAATCCATCAAGAATTAAAAAAAAGAGAAGCAGCCAGATATTTGGGTTATGGCGTTGTAGAAAGTTTTACAAACGCAGAACAAACTTCTATACAAGGTCGCCTCACTCGAGGGTGTATCAATCACAATCAATCCTTTGAAGTGATTTTCTCCAGTTCTAAGGAAGAAGATTTAAAAGCGATTATTCCGGCGATTAAACTCTTAGGTTTATTAGGCGGATTAGGCGCTAAAGCCCGTAAAGGTTTTGGTAGTATTCAACTGGCTTCATTAAGGGGTCAAGAAAATTGGACATTTCCGAAAAGTTTAGAAGACTATCAAAAAACACTTGCCCAATTATTAGAAGGAATCACTACAAAAGCATTACCGCCGTTTACCGCTTTTTCTAAGCAAAGTCTAATCATTACCACAGATTTTGCAGACAACGCGTTTTCCGTGTTAGAAAACTATGGAAAAGCGATGATGTGCTATCGCAGCTGGGGCAGAAAACCGCGTAATAAAGATGAACACATCGTTTTAGGCGAACTTTCTGAGAAAAATTTCCCACAAGACCATGATTGGAGCAAAGGCGAAACCGTCTTTAAGCGCCATTTTCCGAAATGGGATTTTAAATCCTTTCATCCAAAACGAGCAATTTTTGGCTTACCGCATAGCTATGGCAAATATATCCATGTGGGCAGAGTCTTAAAAGAAAAAAGCAGAAATGAAAAAGTCGGCAGACGCGCTTCACCGCTATTTTTCCATGTCTGCAAACTGGATAATTGCTATTTGGGCATTGCTTTGCTACTGCCCGCTCAATTCCTACCCGCTAAAGAAAAAGTCTCAGCGAATGGATTATTGGTTGCGCAGCAATTTGATTGGTCAGTATTAAAAGAAAACTTTTTATTAGACACAAACCGCTTTCCCCAAAGCACTATTGTATTTCCCAGTGTAGGAGCATCGGCATGACACAATATTTTCATTTTACTCTAGGTCCGGTGCAGTCTTTTGTGGGACAAGCGCGACGCACACGCGATTTTTGGGCAGGATCATTTTTACTGTCTTGGCTATCAGGTGTGGCGATGTTAGCCGTGATAAAACAAGGTGGGAAAGTTCTATTTCCACAAGCAGATGAAGATTTCCTTCATGCTATTGAAGGCAAAAAATCCGAAAAATTACCTAAACAAGGTAGTATCCCTAATCGTTTTAAAGCATCGGTCAACGAGCATTTTTCCGCAACAGCTGTCACCGCGGCAGTACAACAAGCATGGCAACAGTTAGCTGCGCAAATCTATCAACAAGAATCAGCACAATTTGACTCAGAACAAACTGCCGTGATTTGGCAACGTCAAGTTGAACACTTTTGGGAAATGAGTTGGGTATTAACCGATGATGAAGCAAATAGCAGCGGACTTGACCAACGCAAAAGCTGGCGTAGCCAATATTTACCCGCTGAACCCGGTATAAAATGCGCATTAATTGGTGATTGGCAGGAGTTATCTGGCGTATTAGGCGTGAGCCATGAGGAACGAAAACAACGAGAAGAATTTTGGAAAAATATCTTTGATAAGCAAAAAAATAATAGACCATATGATTTTGACTCAACTGGAAAAGAACCTTTATGTGCGATTGCCTATATCAAACGCCGTTTTGACCGCCATTTTGCCAATTTCAAAGCAAGCATCAACGCAGATTTGACCATTCATGGCTGGCAAGTGCCTTCTGATGTACCATCTGTTGCCTACATGGCAGCTGTGCCATGGTTTGCTAAAGTCTTAAAAGAAGGCAAAGGCTCAACTAAACTCAATCATTTCATTGAAACTGCCAGAGAATTTGCTGGTAAACCTGAGTATAAAACCAATATTCGTTGCATTCGTGAGGCTGAAACAGACCCAAAACGCACAGGCATTGATGGTAACCTCTTCCATGAAATCGCTCTTGAGAATCCAAATATTATGAAGGAGACCAAGCGGGAAAACGCGAAAGTTAGTGTCGATGATGTCAAAAACGCCTTAAAACCGCTTTTACAGCAATACGGAAAAATCTTACCATTTTACGCGATTTTTTTTAATGATGGACGGTGATCATTTGGGCAGACAAATGAGTGATATCAATAAACAACCCATCATCACTCAAGGATTAGCAGAATTTACCCAAAAAGTCCCTGACATCGTCGCTAATCACAATGGTTTTCTCATCTATGCCGGTGGCGATGATGTGCTGGCGATTTTACCGCTAGAAGATGCACTGGATTGCGCCAAAGCCGTTCGCATCCATTATCAAGATTGCTTTAAAGACAAACCCGTTACCACCAGCATTTCTGCAGCGATTATTTATGCGCACATCAATGCCCCACTGAAAAACCTACTTCATAAAGCACATCAAGTGCTTGATGACGATGCCAAAGCTGCAGCGGGCAGAGATGCGCTTGCTGTACATGTTTATAAAGGCAGTGGGCCTGCCGTGCAATGGGCAAAAAAATGGGATGATGCATTAAATACAGATGGTGACTATTACTTAAATGCCATTCAAGCCAAACTTATTCGCCTAAACAGCGATAGCAATGATAGTGAAGAAGGCATTTTTTCCAGTAAATTTCTTTACCAAATCCGCCACCGTTTTTCTCTATTTAAAACAGAAACCCAAACGCTTAGCGACGAAAACAATCAACTACTCACCGACTTACTCTGTGCCGATTTTATTCAATCTGCGCGCGGTATCGGAAGAACAGACATTACACTAAAAATGGCGAGAGAACTTATTCAACCATTATTAGCGCAATGTAAAAATCCGCTAAACAATAACCATATTGACGAAAATGCCGCTTTATTAGTGCGTTTTCTCGCTCAAAAAGGCATTGAAAGAGGAGCCAACGCATGAATCATTACCTTTTTTCCCCAATAGACAGCTGGTTTTTTCGAGAATCACGCAGCATGGACGGTGCTGGTTCCAGTGCATTAAATAGCGTTTTTCCGCCCAGTCATCAAACCGCCTTAGGCGCTTTACGCACCACTATTGGCAATCACTATTTTCAGAAAAATGGCGGACAGTGGGCAGATTTCAAAGCCGATCACCCATTAGCCAAACTCATTGGCTATGGCAGCGAACTCGCCAACCTAAAAGCCCAAGGACTATTTTTAGCCTATGAAAATACCCTTTATCTCCCCGCACCCGCTAACCTTGTGCAACAAGCACCAACCAACCTCGAACAACCAACACCCGTAAAATATGGCTTTTTCCAACTCAGTGAAACTGCCATACAAACTGACTTAGGAAAAGTATATCTACCCAGCCTTGGAGAACAGAATGGACAACGCGATACACCATTAGAACAAGCTTGGCTTAGTCTGGAAGACTATCAACGTATCCTAGCAGGCGAAGCGCCAAAGTCTGTTAAACACAATCAGAAATCCTCACTGCCGAGCCACGCTTGGGTATTAGTATTGATAGAACACAACGTCGCGTAGAAGACGGCATGCTTTATCAAACCCAACATTATCGGCTACAAGATGGCTGGCAACTCTATTTCGGCATTGATGGTATTGACAGCACCTATCTACCAAAAATTGATACCGTTCGTTTTGGTGGAGAAGCGCGGATGGCGAGCATAACCAAGCAAGAGAACATCACCTTACCGAAAGCAACTACCGCGAAAAACAATTGCTTAATGCTATATTTACTCACCCCGCTAGCAGATACGCGCAGCAATTCCCAACAGCCACCACTGCCTCATACAGCCTTTACACCTTGCCAATACCAGCAAGCTGACGCTTGGCAAGGAATGCTAGTCGATATTCCGGTTACCATTATCAGTGCCATTGTTGGTAAGGCGCAACGCTATGGTGGTTGGGATATGGCAGCGCACCAATCTCTGCCAGTGCAAAGCTATTTACCCGCAGGTAGTTGCTGGTATTTACAAACTGATACCACAGAACAAGCCCAACAACTCATCGACCGCCTTCATCTTGGCTACATTAGCCAAGGACATAGTCGCGCACAAGGCTACGGGCAAATTGCCTTAGGCAACACTCCAACTCATTAAACAACCAAACAAAGGATTTATCATGAAACATGCACTCATTACCCTACACGCACAAACTGCTATTCATGCTGGTATAGGTTCAACGGATAACGTGATTGATCTACCTATTCAGCGCGAAGCCCATACCGCTTATCCTTGCGTTTTTGGTTCATCAATGAAAGGAGCGCTACGTGCATTAGCTACCGAAAAAAATAGCGACTACACAGGCATCTTATTTGGCAATGCTGGTAATTTAAATACCGGTAACGCCGGCGCTCTATTGGTTTCTGATGCACGCCTATTATTGCTTCCCATCCGCAGCCTCACTGGCAACTTTCGTTGGGTAAGCTGTCCGCAAATTTTAGGGCGTTTTCAGCAAGACGCTAAACGCTTCCAAAGCAATATTGACTTTCAGCTACCCAAAGTCGACACTGGAGAAGTCCTGCTCAGCGACGATACAAAAGACCATCTTTACTTAGAAGAATACCGCTTATATCGTGCCGACACCGCTATTGATACACAACTCATTAAAGAACTGGCAAAAATGTTAGGCTATGACGATGCTGAAGATCGCCTCAAAAAATATCTCGCTATCATTAGCGACGATGACTTTGCTTATCTCGTACAATATACCTTACCCGTCCATGCGCATATCGCCATTGGTGACAATAAAATCGTCAAAGACGGTGCCCTATGGTACGAAGAAACCTTGCCCTCTGATACCGTGCTTTACTTCGGCGTTGCCGCTTCTGACTCACGTAAAAAAGATTATCCCCAAAGTGCAAATGAACTATTAGATGCCTTCTGCGCGCTACTTCCTCGCGAAAACCCATGGATACAAATCGGCGGCAACGAAACCGTCGGCATGGGCTGGTGTGAAGCACATATCTTGCGTCAGGAGGTATAAAATGAGCCGCAACATCGATCAACAACGCGCCACTCATGCCTTACAAAGCGTCAAAGAAGGCGTACGCAAACTCGCACCCGCAGAACGCGATGAATGGAAAAGCCGCGCCAACGAACTCCCTGCCATGATTCAAATGAACGGACTCGGTTCAACCGTTGCTTTTTACTATAGTAAAGGTAAAGCGAGCGTTCATCGCAAACTGCTCAATACCACCTTAAAACCATGGCTTTGTCAGGATGATCAATCCCTTTACCCCAATGCCGATAACCTCATGGAAGCCATTATTAACAGCGACATGCACACCTATCAAATCGCACAAGCTGAAGCCCAAGCCTATTTACGCTGGGTAAAAAAATTCAGCAAAATCTACTGTGAAAAAGAAAAAACAGGGGAAAATTCATGAAGATTTATCCACTTTATGATGGCACACAACACAAACTTCCCAAAATAGAAGAAGACAAAAGGGGCAATGCAGGGCTGTATTTCACTCGCTTTTACGGTGAATACAATGCACGCCAACTTGCCGGTGATACCGATAAAAGCAATACCGACCACAAAACTAATTTCCTAGAAAATTTTGTTCGCAAAATTGGCAATGATAAAGAACTCAAAAACTATGAATATCGCCAACAATTTTTGATAAAAGCTCAAGGCGGGCAATCGCGCATTTATACCCTAGATAACTGCCATTTAGTTACGGGCATGGGCAACGAACACATTGTAGAAAACGGTTTTTTATGGCACTACACCCTAGGCGTTCCCTACCTCAGCGGCAGCCAACTTAAAGGACTATTACGCAGCACCATTGAGCAATATTTAGATATCAATGCAGATGAAAAAGTCCGATTACTCCGCCAATGGTTTGGTAGTGACCACAAAGATACTAAAAAACAAACCCTTGCCAACCAATGCGGCGAACTTATCTTCTTTGATGCCTTACCTATTGAAAAACCAGAACTCACTATAGACATCATGACCCCACACATGGGCAAATGGTACGCCGAAGGCAATAACATTGAGGGCATTGACGATGCCGAACGTCTACCCGCCGACTGGCACGACCCTACACCCATCCCATTCTTAGCCGTTAAAAGCGCAAGTTTTCTTATCAGTATCAGCAAACGCGCAGGCAGCGACATCAACCTAGACCAAGTCTGGACACTCTTTGACAGTGCTTTATCTGAACTCGGCGTTGGTGCGAAAACCCGCACAGGTTATGGCTATCTCAGATATGAAGAAAGTAAGACACAAGAAAAATATAAGGATTATATAAAGAAAAAAGATGAACAACAGAAAAAAGCTGAGAAAATCGAAATCGAAAGACAAAAGCAAACTGAGTTCAATAAATTGCTTATGAATGCCAGTCCTTTCCATAAAGAAGTGCTTCAAGCCGCACAAACCGAAAACTGGAAAGAAGATAGAGAGGCACTTGGTCGATCAATTAAAACTTGGGTAGATAAACTACAAACACATCCTAGCGAAAAAGAAAGCATTAATTTCATACTTAATCTTGCTCATAAACACTATGAAACACAAATGAAAGCGCCTCATAAAATAAAAAAAGAAGCACAGCGAGAGTGGGTAACCACCTTACTCAACCTAGCCGATCAAAAACCTTAAATTCAACCACCGTCTTGAAGTGCAAGACGGTATCTTTTTCATTTCCCTGAAATAAGAGGAAACAACCATGCACACCCTACTCAGCTTTTTAGGCAAATCCAGAGCAGATTCCAAACACGGCTATCGCACTGCTAACTATAATTTTAACGGCACACTCAAAGAAACCGCCTACTTTGGACTGGCACTCACCGAAACCATTCGCCCCGACAAACTCATCCTCATTGGTACTTCCGGCAGCATGTGGGATGTCTTTTTCCAAGACATCCAAAACGAAGAACACGTGCTAGTGCTTATGGAAGCCGTTGAGAATAACGCAACAACAGCAGAACTGCTTAGCCCTTGCATACCGCAACTCTCCAAGCACTTAGGCTGCGATGTCGAATGCCTGATTATTGACTACGCCACCAGTGAGGCCGAGCAAATCAATCTCCTCCTCAAAATCGCTGCCAAACTCGAACACGGGCAACACATCAGCATGGACGTTACACACTCCTTCCGTCACCTCCCAATGTTGGCACTGGTCGCCTCTCGCTATTTACACACCACCAAAGACATTCTCACTGATAACATCTACTATGGTGCCTTAGACATGACAGACCAAAATAAAAAAACCACCCCTGTCATTGAACTTAAAGGCATGCTCAAAATGCTAGAATGGACAGACGCACTCGCTGCTTACGACAAAGATGGCGATTACTTCCCCTTTGCCGAACTCTACCGTGCAGAAGGACAAAAAAATGCAGCTGATGCTTTAGAAAAAGCAGCATTCTTTGAAAAAACCAACCAAATCGGCAAAGCACGCACGCCCTTAAAAATCTTTCGTGACATTGACGAAATTACCCCAATTAACAGTCTATTTATTGACGAACTCAACCAGCGCACCAATTGGGTAGATGGCGAGAACTTTGCCCATCGCCAAATCAGCATGGCACAAAACCATCTTAATAAAAATAACTACCTACGCTCAGCCGTACTGGCACAAGAAGCCTTTATTTCCCACTTAGTACATATAAGCCCACGTAGCTACAACGACTCACAAAACTACAACCATCGCGAAGATGCACGCAAAACATTTGATGAACAGCGCAAAAAAACTCCCAAAGCCAAACGCAGTGAACTTCAAAACACCTACAAAATACTAACCAACCTACGCAACTCATTGGCACACGGCACTCCGCCTAAAATTGCCGAACTCCAATCCGTTTTTTCCGACGAACAAAAACTGCAAACCCTTATGCAACACTGCATTGATACCATTCGCCAAGCCATCGAAAAAGGACAAACTGAATGACAACCTATTTTGTTAGCCGCCATCAAGGAGCAAAAGATTGGGCACAACAACAAGGCATACATATTGATGCTTTAGTTGACCATATTGATCCAAGCCAAATCCAAGCAGGTGATATCGTCATTGGCACCTTGCCCGTACATTTAGCCGCTGAAGTGCAAGCACAAGGTGGACGCTATCTCCATCTCACTCTCAACCTCAGCGCCGAACAGCGAGGTAAAGAACTTAGCGCTGCCGATATGGAGGCTGCACACGCCAGCTTAACCGAATATCAAATTACCCCTTTAACCAACCTATAGAAGAATACAAATGATAGAAAATTTTAACCAACTCACTGATTGGGCAGACAAATTCACTATTTGGATTACCGTTATTACCGTTATTTTTACCATTAAAAACTACTATTACACAAAAAAAACCGAGAAGAAACTCAACCAAAATATTCGTATTATCCTACGCCATCCCGAAAGTAAAAGAGAGCATCAACTCACACAAACCATCAAACGCCGTCACGCTACACGAGGCGAAATTCAAGGAATTCTTGGTAATATTTACAATATTCAAAATAAACGCTACAACATCCCCTACATGCGCGAACCCGCCTACTCCGCACAAATTGAAGCCATCCAAAACGGCAACAGCGACACCCTAATCATCGATATCAATGATGCCCAAGAATACGAAAATTTTTGCCATTGAGCTAATTGAGCAACTTGACAAACAACTTTATCAGTTGCTTCCCTTACGTCAACTCATTATTGAGGGAGAAATCACTACCGATACTCGCCCACAATACTTTCACCAAACCAGCATTCCAGCATGGATATTCACCTTGCTCAATCGCTTACCGCCAGAAAAAGCCAAAACCGCCTTTCGCTTACACCTACCTGAAAGCGGTAACCTTTACTATCCCAAAGGTTCTCCCTATCGTTTCGCCATTACCACTTTCAATGGTGGCGAAACCTACCTTCCCCAGCTAATCACAGCCCTAACAACCCCCAGCACCAACCCCGACCGACGCACATGGCATAACAACTTCCGCCTGACCGCGCTAAAAGATGGCTACACCCACCAAACCATTACTACTCCCGAAGAACTCAGCCAATATACCCCAAGCCAACTACAAATCGATTGCGACACACTCGCCCAAGCTCAAAGCATCGAACTCCTTATCGAAACCGGTATCGCTTTTGGACAAAGCAAAGTCAGCGCTAGCGACCTTGACAGCGCACAACTCCTGCTCCAACTCGGCATATCTATCATCTACGCATTATCTGGTAACCAAGCCGACCAAACCCGCCAAGTCCAAAACCTAAGCGAACACCTTTCTCACCTAATAACTGCCGAACCATTCATCCGCGACAGCCACTTGTTTTACCTTAACAAAACCTATGCCGATAGCCATGGCAAATACAAATACCTCAGCGGCTACCATGCAGCATAACGCTCACGCCCTACCAAACCCATCCACACGCCGCACTTATCAACAAACTGCTCATCCTCTGCCAATATCTTGGCATTGGTAAACGCAGCAACTACGGCATTGGGCAATACCGCCTTATCGCCGACCACCAAAGCCTAAAAAAACAACCGCCACCCAGCCAAACCCTACTCAGCAAACTGCTTAGCATAGAAACCCTCTGCCGCAGCCCCGAATACGCCGATGCTGAAGAAAACGAAAAGACCCAACTCCGCGCCCTAGCTCAAGACATCATCAGCGACAGCTACATTCCCTCACCGATGCAAAGCTTCACCCAAACCCGCACCAGCCTCAGTGGACAAACCAAAACTCGCACCCTCCATACCGCCCCGCCACAAGAACGCCTTCTGCAAAAAATTGTCGCTCGCGGACTCAGCGAACGCCTAGACAACATGCAGCACCCAGCCAGCTACGGCTACCGTCCCAAGCGCAGCCGCCAAATGGCAGTCAAAGCCCTAAAAAAACTCATCGAACAAAACCGACCATGGATACTCGAAAGCGACATTGCCGATTGCTTTGACAGCATCCCACACAGCATCATCCGCAGCCGCCTTGCTAGCCTAATCAACGACGACATCACTACCGACTTCATCCTCCGAGTCATCTCCGCGCTTCGCCAAAACGCCATTACCGGCATTGGCATTCCACAAGGCAGTCCGCTCAGCCCACTCCTTGCCAATATCGTCTTAAGAGATTTAGACTACGACCTCAGCCAACAAAACTACCACCACATCCGCTATGCTGATGACTTCGTCATCTGCTGCCGTACCCCTGAAGAAGCTCAACAAGCCGAGCAAGCCTGCATCCAATCCCTTTCCGAACAACAACTCACCCTCAAACTCAGCAAAACTCACCTAAAACAAATCAGTGAAGGGCTCATCTTCTTAGGCTACCACATTGACGAACAAACCATCCAAGACCTCAGCGCACAAACTGCCGAACAAAACCTTCCCCTCATCGAACAAGACGGTATCAATCCCATCACCCCGCCAGGACAAACCCTTATCATATGTCGTAATCCCCCCCACCGCGCTCAGCCTTCATGAAAACCAACTCATTATCACCAGCAAAGAAAAACAAGAACGCACCCCGCTTGCGCTCATCCACCAACTGCTCATCATCGGCAAGCACCATCTCACTACCCCACTTATCCACTACTGTCTCAAAAACAACATCAAAATCCATTACCTCAGCTATAACAGCGCACACCTAGGTAGCCTAAACGACAACGACCACACCACTCAAACCAAAGTCAAACTTTGGTTACAACAAGAACAACACCTCAGCGAGCCAGCAAACTGCCTCCAACTCGCTCGAGAAACCATCAGCGCCCGCATACACAACATGCGCAAAACCCTCATCCAATATCAAGACCACGACACCAAAATCCTAGAACAACAGCAGCGCAACATTGCCCATGCCGACACCATAGACACCCTGCGTGGATACGAAGGCACCGCTACCCACGACTACTACCAACATCTTGGCGCACTCCTAAAAAAAACGCCCTTTCAATTTACTCACCGCAACCGCAGACCTCCCAAAGACCCCTTCAACGTTCTACTATCCTATGGCTACCAACACCTCTACCAATACCTCCATAGCCTACTCCTAAGCCTCTCGCTCAACCCCGACCGAGGCTACATGCACCGCAGCCAAAGCAAACACATTGCCCTTTGCTCAGACCTTATCGAACCCTTCCGCCATCTCATCGAACGCGCAGCCATTACCGTTATCCGCCGCAAACAAATTCGTCCTGAACACTTCTACTACCGTCAAGATGCCTGCTACCTCACCGGCGAAGGTAGCCAAACCTACAGTAAACACCTCAGCCGCCTCTTTGAAACCCGAATCGGACACGCCGATATCAACAAGCCTCGCTACATAGAATGTCTCTACAAACAAGCCGTCAGCTTCAAAAGACACCTCCAAGCCCCTGAAAAAGCAACCTTTACAGCCTATCGGGAATAACCATGTACTACATCATCTGCTACGACATCTGCAGCAACAAAAAACGCCGCCTCATCGCAAAAGCCCTACAAAAACACGGCAAAAGAGTGCAACGCAGCGTCTTTGAAATCTACATTCGCCAAGAAACAGAGCTCAAAAAACTCACCAAACAACTCAAAAAATACATGGGCAAAACCGACAGCATCCGCATCTACCACTTCCCCGAAAACGCGCGTCGACGTTCCCAAAGTCTCGATGGAAAAGCTATTGCCTACTTTCCGGCAACAATGGTAGTATGACCCCGCGTCAAAAATTGACGAAACCTCCTCAAAAAAACCGCGAAAACGGCAAAATTGAAAAAGGTTTCGTCAAACGCCTAAAAAAGTTCTTTAACAATAGAAATTTATTAGGGGGTAAGTCGCATTACCCTTAAACGTTTAAGGAATTAAGACTGGTTCTGATGGTTTTCCAGCATGAGGCCAATTAAGGTCGCATTACCCTTAAGCGCTTAAGGAATTAAGACAGTCAACACACACCTTCAAAGAAAAATACCGCCCAAGTAGTCGCATTACCCTTAAACGTTTAATCCTTTTAGACTCAGACAAGTACGAACCGCTCTTATTGAGCGGTTTTTTTTGCACTGATGATTTGAATTTCTATCAGAAGCGCTCATCCATTCTTTTAGTGAAAGCGAGAGAAAGTTTTTTTGATTGGTTTATTTTCCTTTATAGCGCGCTTTCAAACAGAAAAAACAATGTATTATTTTTCTATCGCATATATTTCTTGTCTTCATCGACCATATCATCACACTTGTATCAAAGAGCCTTTTAATATTATTTGCCCAAATATGGGTATTTATTAGGAAAATATGATGATAATTGAGTAATAGATGATAATAAGTTGAGAAATAGATAATATCATGAAATATAAATATTTTTATTTCCTTACCATCATGAGAAATCGGCTGCATTGCATATGCTTTAAGAAAAAAGAATAACTAAGCGATAAATATTCGTTTGCATAATTATGATGTCTGTTTTTCAATAAAGCGTATACTAATTAGAGGAGATAACGATGAGCCAATGGGTTAGCCCTAATGAGATTCGCGCGAAGTTTTCTGCAGCAATGTCAGATATGTATCAAAAGGAAGTCCCTTTATATGGCGATTTGATGGCGCTGGTCGCTGATGTTAATGCACAAACGATGCAAGCCCATCCCGAACTTAAAGCTCAACTTACTCAAACTGGCGAACTGCCGCGCTTAGATATGGAGCGTCATGGTGCTATTCGTTTAGGTAAAGCGGATGAATTAGCGATGATGCGTCGAGTGTTTGCAGTAATGGGAATGACGCCTGTTGGTTATTATGATTTAGCGCCTGCCGGTGTGCCGGTTCATTCCACTGCTTTTCGTGCCACTAATGCAGCAGATTTAAATGAAAGCCCTTTCCGCGTGTTTACCTCTTTATTGCGCTTAGAATTGATTGATGATGTGCAATTACGTAAAACGGCTGCCGATACGTTGGCAAAACGCAATATTTTTACTGATGGTGCGGTTAAGCTTACGGAAAAGTTTGAGCAAGAAGGCGGACTAAATGCAGAAGATGCTGAGCGATTTGTCAAAGAGGTTTTAGAAACGTTCCGCTGGCATCAGGAAGCGCCTGTTTCTCATGCGCTCTATCAAGCTTTACATGATCAACACCGTTTGATTGCGGATGTAGTTGCTTTTAAAGGCCCACATATCAATCATTTAACTCCAAGAACGCTAGATATTGATGCGGTGCAAGTTGGGATGAAAGAAAGAGGCATTACGCCAAAAGCAGTCGTTGAAGGTCCTCCTCGTCGCGCCTGTCCTATTTTATTAAGACAAACAAGTTTCAAGGCTTTAGAGGAAGGCGTTATTTTTGTTGGCGATGGGCAATCTGAATCTGGGCATCATACGGCTCGTTTTGGTGAAATTGAGCAAAGAGGCTGTGCGCTTACCCCAAAAGGACGCGCTTTATATGATGAGTTATTAGCGAAAGCGCGAGCAGAAAATGGTGGTGCACCGACAGAGGCAAATGCCGCGCAATATATGCAAATTTTAGAGAAACATTTTGCGGCTTTCCCTGATGATTATGATGTTCTGCGTCGTGAAAAACTGGCTTTTTTCCATTATTACGCCGCTGATAATGCAAAAGGGAAATATCCTGATGCTAGCGAGGAAGATATTGACCATTTAATTGCTAAAGGTGTAGTGATTTTTGAACCAATTGTTTATGAGGACTTTTTACCGGTATCAGCAGCTGGCATTTTCCAATCTAATTTAGGGGAAAATGGTGTGAAGGAATACGATGGCGCTTCTAATCAAGCAATTTTTGAAGCCTCATTAGGCGCTAAGGTTCAAGATGAATTAGCGCTTTATGCCAATACCGAGCGGCAATCGCTTGAAAAGTGTTTACAGGCATTAAAAGCTACTGCATAAAATTTTTATCAAGATTTCAATATTCAATAATTTAAAAGGAGATTCAATGATTAACGATTTATTAAAGAAGTTAGGAGTTTCAGAGACAGCGCTAAATGGGGCTTTAGCGGTTCACAGCCCTATTGATGGCAAAGTGCTTGCGACAGTTAAGGAACAAAGTGTTGCTGATGTAGATAATGCTATTGGCAAAGCGCAAGTCGCATTTAAAAAATGGCGTAATGTCCCAGCGCCTCGCCGTGGTGAATTGGTGAGAATTTTAGGTGAAGTTTTACGCGAGCATAAAGCGGATTTAGGTAAATTGGTTTCTTTAGAAGCCGGAAAGATTGAGCAAGAAGGCTTAGGCGAAGTGCAAGAAATGATTGATATTTGCGATTTTGCTGTCGGTCTTTCTCGTCAATTATATGGCTTGACCATTGCTAGCGAGCGCCCAGGTCACCATATGCGCGAAACATGGCATCCACTAGGGGTGGTTGGTATTATTTCTGCTTTTAATTTCCCTGTTGCCGTATGGTCTTGGAACAGCGCATTAGCTTTGGTTTGCGGTAATGGCTGTATCTGGAAACCTTCTGAAAAAACGCCTTTAACTGCCCTCGCCTGCCAAGCGCTTTTTGAAAAAGCCGTGGCAAAATTTGGCGATGATGCACCAGAAAATTTATCGCAAGTGATTATCGGCGGTGCAGATGTTGGCGATGCATTGGTAACAGATACACGCGTACCATTGATTTCGGCAACTGGCAGCACGCGTATGGGTAAAATCGTTGGACCTAAAGTGGCTGAACGCTTTGGGAAATGTATTTTAGAACTCGGCGGAAATAACGCAATGATTCTTGCGCCAAGCGCTGACCTAGAATTAGCCATTCGCGGAATTTTGTTTGCTGCGGTGGGAACTTGTGGACAACGTTGTACCACTTTACGTCGCTTAATTGTGCATGAGTCTATTAAAGATGATGTGCTTGAGCGCTTAAAGAAAGCCTATGCCAGTGTTTCTATTGGACACCCATTAGAAGGAAATTTAGTAGGCCCATTGATTGATAAGGCGATTTTTGAGCAAATGCAAGCGCAACTAGAAAAAGCCAAAGCCAGTGGCGCTACGGTTACCGGCGGTGAACGGGTATTAGCAGATAAGTATCCAAAGGCTTATTATGTTAAGCCTGCGATTGTAGAAGTCAGTCAACAGGATGAAGTCGTCAAAACAGAAACTTTTGCCCCGATTTTATATGTGATGACCTATAACGATTTTGAAGACGCCATTGAGCTTCAAAATGATGTCCCACAAGGCTTGTCTTCTTGCACGTTTACTAATGATATTCGCGAAGCCGAACTTTTCTTAAGCGATAGAGGAAGCGATTGCGGGATTGCGAATGTCAATATCGGCACTTCTGGTGCAGAAATTGGTGGCGCTTTTGGCGGTGAAAAAGAAACTGGCGGTGGTCGTGAAAGTGGTTCCGATGCTTGGAAAGCCTATATGCGTCGTCAAACCAATACGATTAACTATTCTCGCGAACTTCCACTCGCTCAAGGCATCAAATTTGATTAAGCCTTTTAAAGCCAACGCTTCTCCGTTGGCTTTTTTATAGTGCGATCAGCTAAAAAACAAAACATCCTATAGCCCTTATCTAGCCATTCTGGCGGTAGATAACGTTCTGTTTTTTAGCTGATTTGACTATATATGACAGAATTCTTATGGCTTTTATGTAGTACAGACATTTGCATAAAAATTATAAAGACAACAAAAAATTCAAATGAGGAGAACGATGATGTCAACCGTATTAAAAGATACCAGTATCAATTTAAAACCTGATGATGAAGTTATCCGCATGCCAGAAAGTGATAATTTCTGGTTAGATATTGCGCCATTGGTGCTCACTGTTATTATTATGGGCATCCAATTTTTCTACTATAAAGACTTTACACCGCACGTTCCGCTACTTTGTGGCTTACTCATCACAGGCTTATTCATTCGTATCCGTAAAGGAAAATGGATGGATATGGAAAATCATATGTATAAGGTTGTTAAAATTGGTCTGCCTGCCAGTGTGATTTTATTGTCTGTTGGTGCTTTAATTGCCTCATGGATATTGGCTGGAACGGTTCCAACGATTTTATATTACGGATTTAGTTGGTTTTCTCCGGGAAGTTTCTTATTGTCTGTTTGTATCCTTTGCGCGATTGTCTCTGTTGCAACAGGCACCAGCTGGGGAACGGTCGGTACAGTTGGACTTGCAATGATGGGCATTGGTGAAGGATTAGGTATTCCTGCACCAGTAACGGGTGGCGCGATTGTTTCTGGTGCATTTTTTGGCGATAAAATATCTCCGCTTTCTGATACCACTAATCTTACCCCCGCTGCGGCAGAAATTGATCTTTGGACACATATTAAAGGCTTGTTGCCCACAACCATTCCTGCCATGGCAATCGCTCTCGGTATCTACGCCTATATGGGAATTCAATATGCAGACTTACATGGCGATACCACCCGTATTGAGCTAATTCGCCAAACCATGCAAGAACATTATCAAATTTCCTTTATCACACTTATTCCCGCCGCTATCGTTATAGGTGCTGCAATCCTAAAATTTCCCGCTCTTCCTACCCTCCTCATTGGAACATTGGTTGCCTGTTTAATTGCGGCTTGCATGCAAGGTACTGGACTACATCCTATCTTCCAAATGCTAATGGATGGCTATAAATCTACTACTGGGGTAGAAATCGTCGATAAATTATTGTCCAAAGGTGGCATTATGTCGATGACGTGGGTAACTGTTTTAACCTTATTTGCCTTATCATTCGTCGGCGCTTTAGAGTATTACGGCACCTTACGCGCCATCATGAAAAAAATTAACAAACTTATCAAAAGTCGTTTTGGCTTGGTGGCAGCCAGTTACGGCGCAACCATTGGTGTAGGGGCAACTACGGGTGATGTCTATACCACACTTACCCTTTCCGGTCGCCTAATGAAAGACAAATATCTAGAAATGGGCTATCGCCGAACCACACTTACCCGCGCGATTGAAGATTGCGGAACCTTACTCTCTCCATTGATTCCTTGGAATATGGGTGGCTCATTTGTCGCAGGCGCTTTAGGCATTGCCACACTAACCTATGCGCCTTATGCCTTTGCTTGCTGGATTTCTCCTTTAATTGGATTAGTTTGGGCAGCTACGGGATATTTTGTTCCTAAACGTCCTGATGCAGCTATTATAGTCAAATCATTTATAATCCAATCTATCCAAAGCAGATATAAAGAACAACTTGTAGTAGAATTATCAAAAACAAACTGAGCATATCCTATGACCTACTGCCGCCAATTCCGACAGAAAATTCTTAACGATATTGCTAATGGAGAAACTTGGCGCGCTGTTGCAAAGCACTACAAGATCAGCAAATTCACCGTCCATAGCTGGATTAAAAATCCCCATCTTTACTGAGCGTAAGCC
>NZ_LWHB01000031.1 GCF_001889065.1 Suttonella ornithocola
ATGGACAATGCCGCTTTTCATAAACGCAGTGATATTCAAGCAATCATTGAAGAGCATGGGCATGAGATACTTTGGTTACCCCCTTATAGTACCAGACTTAAATCCTATTGAAAAGATGTGGGCTTGGATTAAGCAAATACGCAAAGAATGGCGGATGGATTGTATTGATACTTTATGCTTTTATCTGCTTTGGATTGGGTTGGGTTTTAGATGATTGCACTATATCCCTTACTTAAACTAGCAAGAGTAATAGACTGGCAGTTGATAGAGCGTTGCCTAGTTGAGCAGAAAAACCAGCAACAGCGCGACAAGCGAGGACGGATAAACTACCCACTATTGAGCATGTTCAAAGCCATCTTACTGGGACAATGGCACAATCTCTCAGACCCAGAACTTGAACACAGTTTTGTTATAGCTGAATGGGTTTAGCTTGCATACAAATTGACGAACCACAGACAGCTAACCTCAGTACAGTAAAACGAGCTAACGCTGTATGCATTTTTTGGGAAGTTGGTTGGCTATAGTAGATTTATTATAGTGCGATCAGCTAAAAAACAAAACATCCTATAGCCCTTATCTAGCCATTCTGGCGGTAGATAACGTTCTGTTTTTTAGCTGATTTGACTATAACTCTAAGAATACAAGCTATTTTACTTTAGGAAGCAGAGGTTTTCAATAATGCTGGGGTTTAGTATCTTTGTTCTGAAGTAAGATGTTTGTAGTGTTTCATAACGTTTTGATAGTCGAATTGAAATTCGAAGTACAGCACTGCATATCTTACTTCTCAATCCTGTTTTAGAAAACCTTACACTTCAAGGTTGAATCTAAGTGATGATAAATTCAAAATGTCTTGCTAAAATCAATAAATACTCGGCTATTATCATAATTGTATAGTGGATTATTGCTCTTAGTTTTGTTATAACTAAAGCTCACTCTAGGCGTTATACCATAATAATGCCATTGTCTATTCCATACACTCAAGCCAATACGATAATCTTTATCGCGTCTACGCATGCCAAAAAAATCTTCTCCTTTGTTGATTCGTTGTGAATATCCACTACTAACGGATGTAGAAATTCCCTTTCCCCATTCTCTTTGCCAGCCTAAGCGAACTCCATAACGATTATAGGCATCAGAATCATCAGAAGCTGTTTTATTTATATAGTCTAAGCCACCATAGAAAAATTGTTTTTGATTAGTGGCAAATAGCAATGTATTAGAGAAAAGAAAAGTATTACCATTTAAATAATCATATTTTTTTACATAATCATCTCTACCAAAATCTGCAACAGCTTGATAGCGAATTGTTGGTGTAATCCAATATTGTCCTTCTGCTCTAAGACCATAGCTGAAAGCGTAGTTTTTCAATTTACCGTCGCCATTTTGTCCTAATCCATATAAACGTTTTTGGACATAGGGAATGAGTTCAAATTTAGCACGACCGGTACGAATACCTCCTTCAGCCCCAATTCTAGCTGTTAAATCGCTATAGCTTTTTGATCAAAATATTGAGTACCGTCTAAATTGATATGTAAGCTTGCAAATTTTGCTAGATCAATACTCCAAGTTTTATCTGCATAAAAATTATAAGAGAGTCCTCTTGCCTTTTTAGGATCGGTATTAGAGCTAACGGTAGCACCATTGGCTAAGAGCAATTTTGTCCCTTTAGGTGGTGCATTATTGATATTATCGCTATAAGCGTAAGTAATACCTCCACCAATATCCCAAGTATCTTGACTATTAATCATACTAATGTACTTATCTAGAATAGCAGTATCGCTTTTTGATGCATCACCACTTCTTAGTTTTTCAAATTGATCTTTTGCTGCAATCAACTCTCCATTAGCCAATAATGCTAATGCCATTTGAAAACGTAAAGTTTTGCTATCAGGAATTTGGCTATTTAATTTGCGATATAAGTCAACTGCTTCAGCATATTTATTTTCACGCATAGCAATAATAGCGTTACCCCAATCGAAAACGGAAGGATCTGCTGTGGGTACTTCTCGGTAAATAGGAAGCAGAAGTTTCAAACCTTGTTCATTCCCACTAGCAAGAAGTTGCTTTAAAAGAGCTTCTAGTTCTTCTGGATGTTCTTTTAGATATTTAGGTGTAAAAGCGACTTTTTCGAGGGCTGCTTTATCGCTAGGTAGTGCCTGTGGTAAAGCAGGCAAATTAGGTTTGGTTACTGGTTACGGAGTGTTAGTTGAGGGGTAATTTCATTTTTTTCCGTAGAAATACGAAAAAGTTGCTCAGCAGAAGCGGTTAATCCAACACACAAACATCCAAGAGTAATACTACTTTTTAGTGTTGAACGAATAAACATCCAAATTCCTTGAGATAAGATTGAGAAAAAAGTGCAAGAATGGTACAAGTAATTATTATCGGGGTCAAGAATATTTTTTATATTAACCGATGGTTAAGTTTATGAAAAAAATCAACTTTTATATTTTTCTATAAATGAGTAAATAGTAAAACTTAATTATGATTTATTTTTTGTAATAGTACACCACATTCAATATGTGGAGTAAATGGAAATTGGTCAAAAAGAGCGAGAGAGGATATCTTATGCGTATGATTTAAAATAGCTAGATTGCTAGCTAATGTGTTAGGATTACAAGAGATATAAAGTATTTGTTCAAATTGGCTTAACAATTTGAGTGTATCATCATCGATACCTGCTCTAGGTGGATCAACTAATACAGTTGAAAAATCATAGTTTTCTAAGCAAATATTATCTTGTCTTAGCCGGTTAAATTCTCTAACTTTATGGTAAGCTTGGGTAAACTCTTCAGCAGATAAGCGAGCAACAGAAATATTATCAATATGGTTAATTGACAGGTTTTCTCTTAAAGCTTTGATACTGACTTTACTAATTTCTGTTGCTAAAACTTTTCTAAAGTGCTTAGAAAGGGGCAAGGTAAAATTGCCGTTACCACAATAGAGTTCTAGTAAATCTCGCTTAGAAGAAGGTAGTTGTGCGCATGCCCACTCAAGCATTTTTTCACAAATTTGTGCATTGGGTTGAGAAAAGCTTTGTTCATATTGATGATAAGTATAGATATCTGCATTCACTTTCAGCTTTTCAATAACATAGTCACGAGAAAGTATGACTTTTTGTTTACGGGAACGTCCTACAATTGAAATATTTAATTTTTCTTCTAGCTCTTTGGTAGTTTGCTGCCAGTTTTCATCTAGTTGTTTATGGTAAATAAGGGTCACCAATATATCTTCTGTTTGTGTTGACAAAAATTCAACTTGATAGAGTTTTTGATGAAGTATTGAATTTTTTTTAATTTCGTCAAGTAGTTTGGGCATAAGCGTGTTAATTGACACAGAAGCCTTAGGAAAATTATCTATATGAATAACGGTATTTGATTTTATAGGTTTGCCCGGTTCAGACATTGCGTAAAAACTATCTTCACCTTCTCGCCAAAATCTAAACTCTACTCGCATTCTGTAATGTTCAGGAGATGAAGGAAAAATATCTGGCTCAATGCTTGTATAAGGAGAAAGTAGTGTTCTTAATCGATTAGTTTTTTCTTCAAGTTGTTGTGAGTAGTTCATAAGTTATAAAAAAAAAATATTAATTTTAATAATGTAAGGGAGTTAGTAGTAGCATTTAATTAGAATGTTATTCCATAATAACAGGCTGCTCTCTTAGTTCGTATCTTTGCCAAGCTTCAATAATGGCTTTAACTAAAATAGCTAAAGGAATTGCGAAGAAAACCCCCCAAAATCCCCAAATCCCCCCAAAAACTAAAACAGCAATTATCAATGCAATAGGGTGAATATTTACAGCTTCAGAGAAAATAAGCGGAACAAGAATGTTTCCATCAATAAGCTGAATCAAGGCATATATAATGGTTATCCACCAAAAGTTAGAGATAAAACCAAATTGAACGTAAGCAACAATGAGAACAGGAAGCGTAACGATGGCGGCACCAATGTAAGGAATGAGGACAGATAATCCAACCATTAATCCTAATAGTAATCCGTATTGTAATCCAAATAAGTTAAAGGTAATAAAAGAAGCTAACCAAATGATTAAAACTTCTATAAATTTTCCTCTAATATAATTACCAATTTGTTGGTCAACTTCTGCCCAGATTTCTGTGATGATTTGTCTATTTTCAGGTAAAAATATTCTTAACCAGTTTAATATTTTCTTTTTGTCTTTAAGAAAAAAGAAAATAAGAATTGGAACAAGGACAGAGTAAACAGAGAAGCTAAAAATAACCATAATAGAAGCAAAAAATTGTCCAGAAAATAGATTTTTGCTTGTTTTTGCTAGTGTTGCATTGACCGTCTGAACTAGATTAGCAATATCTGAATCAGTAAAGAATTGTGGAAATTTTTGAGGAAGAATATAAAGTTTTTCTTGGGCGTAAGAAAAGTAATTTGGTAAATGCTCAATTAGTGATTTGGCCTGGGTTAATAAAGTTGGTACTAAGACTATAAAAATATAAATAATTAAGGCAGAAAAAGTCATAAATACTAAACAGACAGCAAATATTCGTCTTACATTTAGGTGTTCTAGTTTACGGATAAGGCCTTCAAGTAGATAGGCGATGATGACAGCAATAATAACTGGCATTAGCCATTGACCGACAAAGTAGAAGGCAAGCCATAATGTTAATCCAAAGAATATTAGAGCGACTAATGAGGGATTATTTAAAATGCGCTGCAGAGGTTTCCAGACGGGGTTCATAAATTTCGCTACCAACTTTTATGAAAGAATAATTTTATAGTAAAACGGTGCTGAATAAATATTCAGCACCGTAGTAAGAATAATGGTTATTTATTTAGGCAGAATGCGCTGGAGGAAGTAAAAGTTCACCTGTTAAGCCATTATTATCAATTTGTCCAGCGACACTTTGACGATAAGCCACTAAAGCTGCCTCTGGTTGTTGTTTGGCTTCTAGAATAGCACCCCATAATGCAAAACCCTCGGTACTTGATTGTAGTTTGAGGGAAGCCTCAATGGCGTGAGCCGCAATATCATATTCTTTAGCTCTGTAAGCAATTAATGCTTTACAGTATAAGAAAGTTGCATTACCAGGATATTGGCTTTCCCAATGTTGGATATTGTTAAGTGCTTTGCTAAAGTTAATTCCTCTTAGCTGACTATATGCTTGAATTAAATCAATGTCACTTTGTGATTTGATTTGCTGTATCAGAATTTTTTCTGCTTCTTCCCCATGTCCATTTTCTACTAAGGAACTGATATATTGTAGGAGCATTTCTTTTTCTCCACGAATATCAGCGGGTAATTGTTTCCATGCCGTTTGAAGCTGTTCATAGGTTTCAATCGCAGAAGTATCTTTTAGCATTCCTCTAGCATATTTTTTCTGACGCTTTTCAAATTCATCTGGTGATAAATTGTGTCGAAGTTTTGTAAGGTTTTGCCAAGCTGATTCCCAATGTTGAGTTTTATAATAACAGGTGTCTAACAATTCTAATATTTTTAGATTTCGTGGTTCTTTATGACGCAATTCTTCTAATATTTTAATTGCAGGAACGTAATCATGATTATTAACTAGAATTTCAGCCTCAGTTAATGAAGTCAGCTTTTGCTCTTTCTTTTCTGCATGTTTGCGACCTAGCAAAAAGTATTCATCACGTCGTTGATTGGCATTTTGTTTGTCAGCAGCAATAGCCGCATTTTCAAAATAGATAACAGAAGGTTGTCCAAGTTCATCTGCTAAATGCCCACCTTTAGCTAATTTTTTCTCAGCTTTATGATAATCGCCAGCTGTAAGTGCACTTAAACCTTGTTCTAATAGTCGGTGAGCTTTATATTCTTTTCGACGGGCAGCATTTCTGCTAAAAAGTTTAGGACTACGCCAAATAAGCCATAGTATTTTTAACACGATAAGAATGATATAAGCACCAATGAGGGAGAATATAATCCATGAAATAAATGGCGTTTCAATAAAACTATTATTAAGATTATTGTATATACGGACATATGCTGGAAGTGTTTGGATATTGTATCCAACAATGACACATAAACTTAAAATAATAAGAACGATAAGAGTACGAATCATAAATTACTCCTGTTCAGCAGTATGCTTAATTTGATTGATAAGGTTAGTAAGATTTGGAATTTGTTGGTTTGATAAAGCTTTTAGTTCCTCTAAAGTTGTAATAGATTTATTGACATTTTCATCTTCAAGGTTGAAGTATTGTTGGATACGAGGAATGAGGTTGTTAATGGTACGTTGATAGCTTTCTTCATCATGTAGTTGTAGAGCATTTCTTGCAAAGGCTAAATCTAGTCGAACATTTTCTCGAATGAGTGTTTGAATATCTGGATGAGTGTTAATCCAAGTTAAGTTGCTATCATCGTTATGTACAACTTTAAAGGTTTTATCAATGATTTTGTCACCAACATTTTTTACAGTATCTAACCAAGATTTATGATTTTCTGATTCTGTTTTTTGTTGGGATTGAGAATGATGGGTTTGTTTAAAGGACCAATCAGCAATAGAAGCAATAACTCCATCTATTTTAATAATGGGTGAGGATTGAGACGCTAATTGAACAACTTGCTCACGAAGTGTCTTAATCTGAGGTAAATATCCAGAATAATGTTCATTATCTAAATGAAAAATAGAAAAGGTTTGCTCTGCTTGTTGAAGATATTTTTCAGCAATTTCAAAATTGCTATTTTCTAAAGCTATATTTGCTAAAGTAAGTGAATTGATAAGCAGATTAGGGTTAGTCTGTGGTTCAACATGTGTTTCTAATTGTCCTGCAAGCGTTTGTGCTTTTTGATTAAGCATTTGCTCAACTTGTTGGGAATGTTGATGAAGTGTTTGAAGCGCTTGTTGGACTTCTGTATGCGCTTTTTCAATAGTGGCTAATTCTTCGCTTAGATCAATTTTAGAATCTCCATTATTTTCAGAGAAGTTAAGTAATGCTTGTTTAATAAACCCTTGAACTTGCTCTTCTGAGAACCCACTATTTTTTTCATTTGTATCAAGTTCAGCAATCTTCTGATCAATATAGGTCTTTAATGTTTGCTCATCACCAGCATTATTCGCTGATTGGTTTTTTGCAAAATCTTGTAATGCATTTGTAATTAGCGTACTAACTTCTGCTTTATCTAATCCTTGAGCATTATTTGCGATATGCTTTTGCAACTCGCTAACTGTTTTTTCAACTTCAACGACTCTAAGCTCAGCTTCTGTAGCTTGCTTTTCAATTCGATTATTACTTTGTTGCGTTAAGTTAGAATGGCTATATCCATACCAAACTGCACCAGCAGAAGCTAAACTAATAAGTAAAGCTAATAAAGCAATGCCTTTACCTGAATGAGAAGGGGGGGCTTTATTCGCTGAGTTTTTTTGCGATGTCGAACTAGATAGGGTATTCGTAGTAGCTGAAGAATTTTTATTATTTTCTAATGGTTTGCTTGGTTTATTTTCTATAGGTGTAGTGGGTTTATTTTGAGCAGGAGTAGAAGTAGAATTCGTTTGAGACTTATTATTATCCGTTTTTTTAGGATCTGTAGGTTTATTATCTAGTTTTTCTGAATTTTTCTCGCTCATGTAAGGCTCCTTTTTTGTAACCACCAATGGGTTAAAGTTTCAATCAATGCTATTTCATCTGCTTGTGGCACGGTCAAAACAGTTTCGAAACCGAGTTTACGTGCTGCGCAAGAAATTCTTTCGCTAAAGGTTAGCATACAGGTATTGCATTGTAGCAGGTTAAGAGGCGTTTGCGGGGTTATTTCTATTAGATTATTTAGCGTTTGCTGACTGGCGATAACTAAGGCATCAAAAGTTTTGGTTATCGGGAATGTCCAATGAGTACTGGGGTTATATCGCGCATAATTATAAAGATATGACGTTTTTGGATTATTTTTTACTAAATTTTGATATAAGTAAGTTCGCCCATTCGGCGCAGCAATAATAAGAATGTTTTTTTGTATTGGCTGAAAAATAGACAACAAGCTTTCTGATGTATAAGGAGGAGGTGCTGTAATAACGGGAACTATTCGAGATGTTTTAAGTGCCTTTTCTGTTGCTTTGCCAATAGCTATCGCTTTTGCAGTATAAATATGCTCAAAAGGAAAATATTTTACGGCATTTACACTAGTAAAAATAAGATAGTCCGCTTCTTGTAAGGTTTGTATATCTTGCAGCGAAAGCTCTAATGCGTGTGTATCCATCAAAGGATAAGAGTAGGCGTTTCCACCTAATAATTCGATTTGTTTTTCAAATCTAAGGTAGTGTGAGTAAGCACGTGTGTATAGCACATGACAGTTGGAAAGCGGTCGCATACTTCTAAAAATATTTTATGTGATAAGTTCCGCACCATTAGGTGCAATGACCAAAGGATCAAGGTTAGGAATAATGGTTTTTAAATGTTCAACTTCTGGATGATATATCAATAGCATTCCTGCATTTTGACCTAAATGTGCGCCTGCACCACTAATTTTAGCTGCGCCACCATGCTCTTCAATTTTTTCAATAAGCTTTTGTGTAGCGACTGGAACAACACCAGTTCGACAAAGTAATTGATGATTCTCCTTTATGATAGGAATAGGATTTTTCTGAGACTGCAACGCTTCGCATAATTCTAAAGTAATTGCTTGAAAAGCCTCCCAGAGCTTTTGGTCATGAGCATGGTTAACACGAACATAGTTGACGACTTCTCCTGTACTAACGCAGGGGATGCCTTGTAAATAGCTATACCAATGTGGAGATAGCGAAATTTTTATTGGTATAGGCTGATGATTAGATAAAAGGTGAATATTGCCATAAGTTACCGCAGTTGCATCTATTGCGCTACCTTTTCCATGCTGTAAACGTTCACAAAAACGAATACGTTCAAACCGTTGCTCTAAGCTAAGCGGATGATTTAATAAGGACTCGTATAAAACTATTGTGGCTGCAATTGCAGCAGCAGATGAGCCCATTCCAGCACCTAAAGGTAGCTCAGAGTTGGTCTGTAATTTTCCTGGATTAGGGAGAGGAAAGCGCGTTCTTGGTCCAGGAACAGGGATATGTTGAGCAAAGTTAGCTAAAGTATAGATGATAAGGTCTTCTGGTCTATTTAATATATTTTGAACAGGGCGTTGTCCATTTAAAAATTGTTCAAAGCGCTGATCTAACTTTTGTTTTAAGGTACTTAATCCTCTTAAAGGATATTCCGCAATATGTGGAAAATGTTCAATAAAAGTATGAATACTATGTGTATTTGAAAGTGGCGTAAATCCGACTGTTGTATAGCGTGCAATTGCAGCGACAATCGCTGGCGCACCGTATACAATACTATGTTCACCGCTAAAAATGAGTTTTCCGGGGCTGTGCGCTTTTACAATGACGTTATCTATACTATTCATTGAGAATCATTATTTACAACATTGATATTGTCTTTTATGATTTTGAATTTCAACTAAGCGATATTCTCCTTTTGCTTGAGGAGTAATCAAAATATGTTCTGAAACTTGATATTCGGGACGATGCCAGTAATTTTCATAAGTTGACAAGGTTAGAGGTTCTCTACGTTGTAAGAGTGCTTGATGATGCTTTTGATAACGGTATTGCTGATAATTTTCAGTAATTTGTAGCGTATAGTATTCAGCAATGCAACCGCTGCCATAACTCATCATTCCAATATTACATCCCGCTAAATCTTCTTGATGATCTAAAGCAGAAATTAAACTTAGATATAAGGACGCAGTGTAACTATTACCAATCAATCGATTGTAATGTGTACCATCAATAAAAGTTGATAAATCTGCTTCTATACCAGCTGCGCGTGCTAACTTTTGGTGTGCTTTTAATCCCATCTTAGTAAAAGGTAAATGGTAGCAATGTTGAGCCAGTTCAGAAAATGGGATACCGCCTTTATTAATATAGTCTTTCCAAGCATTTTCTGCCGCTTTAAGATAAATTTGAGTACTTAATTTTCCGTCTACTAGAGGTGTACTACGGTGATTAGGACGCCAAAAATCCATAACATCTTCTGTATAAAGTCCAGAAAAAGGATTTAAGATGGCGGTACGTGGGTTGGCGCTAATTAACATAGCAACAGCAGCAGCCCCTTGTGTCGCTTCAGCAGGCGTATGAAGGTCATAGCGAGCAATATCACTAGCAATAAGCAAAACTTTTTTTTCTGGATAAGCAGCTGTATAAGCGCAAGCAAACTGAAGTCCGGCAGTCGCGCTGTAGCAAGCTTGTTTTAATTCTATCGCACGAATGTTTTTAGGCAGGTTAAGTAATTGTTGGACATAAATAGCAGCTGCTTTAGACTGATCAATACTGCTTTCTGTCGCCATAATTAATGTATCAATATTAGAGGTGTCTTCATCTTCCAATAGGGTAGCAGCCGCATTAGCAGCCATTGTCACGATATCTTCATCATGAGAGGCGACAGAAAACGCATCTTGTCCAATGCCTGTTTGATATTTCGCAGGATCAATATTATCTCGCTTAGCTAAGGTAGAAAGATCTATAAAATGAGCTGGTGTATAAAAAGTGAGTTTATCAATACCTGTAGATATCATAGGGATGTTGCCTCAAAAATATATTTTTTATTGCCACGTAATTGGTCGTTATTTGGACAGCCCATAAGAAATAGGGCAGTGCGATATTCTTTATGACGTTGCTGAATGAGCTTAATGACCGCTTCAGCACTCTCTTGTGCTGCTGATAAAAAGGGGGCTGCAATACCACAAAGCTGAGCGCCTAAAGCGATAGCTTTTGCCATGTCTATTCCTGTTCTTATTCCGCCACTAGCAATGAGCGTAATATCAGGATAATGTTGATAGGCAGTTAAAAGCGATTGTGCGGTTGTTAATCCCCAATCTTGAAATAATAAGCCTAAGCTATCTTTACTTCTACGTCGATGATGCTCTATTCTGCTCCATGATGTGCCACCGCGACCAGCAATATCAAAAATTCGAATGCCTGCTTTCATTCCAAGTTCAATATCTGCCGGGGATAATCCGCATCCTACCTCTTTTAGCAAAACGGGAACGCTTAGTTCTCTATGAATTTGTGCAATTTTTTCTGTTAATCCAGAAAAATTGGTATCTCCCTCTGGTTGAATCGCTTCTTGAAGGGGATTGAGATGAAAGTACAAGCCATCCGCATTTAAAGTTTCAACAGCTAATCGACATTCTTTTATGCCAAAACCTGTATTTAATTGTACTGCTCCAAGATTACTGAGTAATACAGTAGTTGGTGCATATTCTCTTAACGAAAAACTTTCCTTTGCTGCCTTTTCTCGTATCATTATTCGTTGAGAACCTACGGCAAGTGCCACTTGACAGGTTTCTGCTGCAATCGCTAAATTTTTATTGATTTTTCTAATACGATCGTCATCTCCTCCAGTCATAGAAGAAATAATTAAAGGAAATGATAGCGTTTTACCCAAAAAACTACATTTTGTATCAATATCTGATAGGTCAATTTCTGGTAAAGCTCGATGAATAAGTTGAATATGGTCAAAACCATTGTCAAAACGCTCAATCTCAGGATCTTTAGTAACAATATCTATATGTTCTATTTTCCGATTATTGATGATGCTATTACTCATCCACGACGCTCCATTGCAATATGGGCTCGCATAAGCTCTCCTGGATTTGTTTGAGCTGCTAATAAGGAAAGCTCGCCACATAAAACAATTGCCACACAAATTGCTGCTAAGCGATTAGCATTTTCCCCAGCTATCCGCTCTTCTCTACAACCTAATTTTATTAAATGTTCTTCAATAGTAGAGAGTTGTTCGCCTTTTCCATTCCCGACTGTTCCCACGATAAGATTCGGTAAACTACAACTAAAATAAAGATCACCATTCCGATTTTCAGTATGTACGATACCTTGCGAACCCTCAATAATATTAGCGGCATCTTGTCCAGTGGCTAAATAAAAAGCTAATAGCATATTGGCAAAATGCGCATTGGCGCTACGAATGCTACCTGCTAGATTGCTTCCAATATGATTTTTACGTGTATTCAACAAAACCATTTTTTCAGCATCTGTACGTAGGAATCGAGAAAGAATTTTCTCAGGGATACACATTTCTGCAACAACCCGTTTTCCCCGTCCTAAAATACCATTTACAGCACTCGCTTTTTTATCAATACAATAATTTCCTGAAATTGAACCATATTTTAGTTGAGTGTATTGAGCAAGCAAATAAGCAATCAAAGCATCTGCGGCTTTTGTTGCCATATTATGACCAGAAGCATCTCCGGTATGAAATGCAAACCTGAGAAATAAAAGATTTCCAACGATTTCATGATGTATTTCGATTAGCTCTGCAAATCTACTGGTTTGGCTAACAACTTCCTGAAGTTTATTTTTTTCTAAAAGGATAGATTGTGCAATCTGATGAGCCTGAGCAGCGCTTGTAACATCAAAAATGACCGAGCGCGTCATTCTTGCATCTAAAAGTGTAACGATAATACCCTCATCAAGTTGACGGGAAACTTTAGCGCCTCGACCACAAGAAGGCCAAAGCGGCGTTTCATAAGTAGCCAGTGGCGCATATATTTCTTCGTTATTAATGACATTACCTGTAATTTTAATGGGGCCAATCCATTGGGTTGGGATAGGTGTGTAATGTATGGCTGATTTAGACATAATCAAAATTAAAATTCAAAGATACTCGTCAGTATAGCATTTTAAACAGAATATTTAGTATGTCTTAAATGGTAGATATGAACGATACAGCTTAGATTTTAGATGAATGCCATAAAAGGGAATGCTATACTTTAGCCATTAATGACATTACGGACACAAATAATGAAGAAAATACATTGGCTTTTTCCTTTGATGGTTTTCTTAACTGCTTGCTCAATGGTAAATAGCAATCAAAAGCTCTACGAAGTCAGGATGATGAGCGGAGATTCGCTTTATGCAAAATCAAAACCCACTCTCGAAGAAGATGGATATTATCGATTTAACGACGTCAATAAACAAAGGTATATCATCAATAAAGACTTAGTCTTATTTATCGAGCCAACTACCTTTAAAAAATAATCTTTCATGAACGAAAATAAATTACCAGTACGTGTAAGTTGTGAGTTTTTTCCAACAGCGACAGAAATTGGGGGCGAAAAGCTTGCACAAGTAAGAGATGAGCTTTCTGTATTTCAGTGTGAATATTACTCTGTCACTTATGGTGCAGGAGGAAGTACACAAGCGCGCACCATGCAATTAGTCAAACGTATTTGTGAGGAAAATGAACGCCCTGTTATGCCTCATTTAACATGTGTATCAGCGACACAAGCAATGTTAGAAGAGTTGCTTGATGACTACTACGCACTTGGAATACGCCATTTAATGGCATTACGTGGAGATATGCCTGCAGGAAGTTATTATATGGGAGAGCTTGCCGATGCGGCAGATTTGGTTCGTTTGGTTCGTTCTCGTTGGGGCGAGCAAGCAACCATTGTTGTCGCAGCTTATCCAGAAAAACATCCAAGAGCAAAAACACCTTACCAAGACTTGCAGCAATTTAAGAGAAAATGTGATGCAGGCGCAAATGAAGCCGTTACGCAATACTTTTTTAATGCAGATGCTTACTTTCGATTTAGAGATGAGGTTGCTGCTATAGGTGTTACACTGCCAATCGTACCAGGTATTATGCCTATTACAAATTATGCTCAATTAGCGCGTTTCTCAGACGCGTGTGGCGCAGAAATCCCTCGCTGGATTCGAAAACGTTTAGAAGCCTATCAAAATGATGTTCAAAGTTTATGTGATTTTGGAGAAGAAGTCGTTGCTGTACTTTGTCAACGTCTTATCGAACAAGAAGCGCCAGGATTGCATTTTTACAGCATGAATCGCTCGGATGCTATGCTCGGTATTGGTCGACGATTAGGCTGGATTAAATGATTTATATCATAGAGAAAAAATAAATATGGCAAAAACAATGGGGCGGTCTTCTCTTGTCTTTGCCGCTATGACACTTATATCGCGTGCAATGGGTTTGCTACGCGATATTTTGATTGCTCGATACTTTGATTCAGTTATTACCGATCCTTTTTTTGCAGCATTACGTATTCCAAATACTTTAAGACGTTTTTTTGCAGAAGGTGGCTTTGCAAATGCTTTTGTCCCTGTATTTTCAGCCACGAGAACAGAGCATCCAGAAAAACTGAAAGACTTATTGCAGCATACAGCAGGAACCTTATTAGGCATTCTTATGCTGATTACATTCATTGGAATAGTATTTTCTGGTGGAATTCTGTTTTTAGTCGCAAATGGCTTAATGGATAAGCCAGATCAATATTTTTTAGCAAATCAAATGCTAAAAATCATGTTTCCCTATATTTTATTGATTTCTTTAACAGCAATGTGTGGTGGTATTTTAAATACCTATGGACGTTTTGCCATTCCAGCATTTACGCCCGTTTTACTTAATGTTGCTTTAATTGCAGCCTGCTTCTGGCGTGCCCAACAAAACCATATAGATGGCTTATATGGCCTTGAATTAGCGTGGGCAGTTTTATTTGGCGGTATTTTACAATTAGGTTTACAACTTCCTTTTTTATGGCGGCTAGGTTTACTCGTTCGCCCCAAATGGGGATGGCAACACTCAGGTGTGAGAAAGATTATTTGCTTAATGATTCCAACATTATTCGGTTCTTCTGTGGGACAATTAACTATTTTGGTCAATACCTTCCTCGCTTCTCATTTAGTCACGGGAAGTATTTCTTGGCTTTATTACTCAGATAGAATAGTTGAATTACCAATAGCACTTATTGGAGTAGCCTTAGGTACCGTCATCTTACCGAAATTGAGTGCCTTAAAATCTTCTGAAAATGAAAAAAAATTTGTTTATACCTTGATTGGGCGATGCGTTGGGGGATTTTGGTTGGCGCAGCTGCTTCTACAGGGCTAGTAATATTAGCACCATCAATTTTAATGACTTTATTTTTTGGTGGTCGTTTTGCATTAGAAGATGTTTGGATGACTACCTTAAGTTTACGAGCTTATGCTGTTGCAGTTTTATTCCTAATTTTAGTTAAAATTCTAGCGCCTGCTTTTTATGCACGACAAGATACAAAAACTCCCGTACGTGCAGGAATTATTGCAATGCTAATCAATATTGTTGTCGCACTTATTCTTAGCCGATTCTGTGGACATGTTGGTTTGGCTGCTGCTAGTACGATTGCGGCCTTAGTAAATGTAAGTTTACTGTTTTACTATTTGCGAATAAGTAACATCAAAATAAAAACAGTTTCTTTATGGTTTTTAATTCGTATAGTTGTTGCCAATATAGCAATGGCAATAGTACTAACTTATTTACAAGGAAATCTTGAACAATGGACAACATGGACAAGATTATCACAAATTGGGCATCTATTACTTTTGGTCAGTATTGGCGCAATGGTTTATTTTGCTGCCTTGTATGCTTTAGGATTAAGAGCAAACAGTTTCAAATTAGGAGAATAAAAATGCGTGTGTTATCTATGATAATAATGGGATTAGTAACCACTTCAGCAATAGCAAATGAACCGTTATTTAAAATTGTCCAATCTTCTCATAATATTTCTTCTGAAAAAGAGCAAAAAGTCTCTTCACTTAAAACTTTAGAACAAGACTCTATTGATGCATTAAATGGTAGAATCATTAAAGAAATTGAAATTAAAGGAATTACCAACGAAGCGCAACTGACAAATGCCAAAGTTTTTCTAACGTTAGAAAAAGTTAAAAATGAAGTTATTAGTCAGCCAAACTATGTCAATTATCTTATTACAAATGGTGCGGAAGAGATTAAACGTTCTCAGCAACCTTTTGGTTACTATAACGTATCGATTGATAGTGAACGAATAGCAATAGGAGATAATGAACTAAAAATCGTGTATCAAGTCAATTTAAATACGCCTACCAAAATTAGAACCGTTGATGTAAGCATATCAGGGCAGGCAAAGAATGATCCTGTTTTTCAGAAAATACTGGCAAATAATCCTTTACATAAAGGAGAAATCCTAAATCATCAGCAATATGAGGTCTATAAAAACGACTTTCTTTCAGCAGCAGTAACAAGGGGTTATTTTGACGGCGTTTTCACCAGTAAACTTATTGCTGTTAACACAGAAAATAATACTGCTGATATTGATCTTCATTATGATAGTGGACAAAGATATGTTTTTGACAATGTTCATTTTGTTAGAACAGAAATTAGTAATAATGAGCAAGAAACTGAAGAAGGTAAGATTCCATTAGATGAAGACTTACTTCAACGCTTTGTCCAATTTCAAGCTGGACAGCCTTACAATGCTGAAGAAGTCGCTACTTTACAACAAGATTTACAAGGAAGTGGCTATTTTAAGCAAGTTTTAGTAGGTGGCAACCCAGATAAAATAGATAAAGATGTTCCTGTCGAAGCGCAGCTAATCATGAATCGTAATAAAAGCTATTTATTTGGGATTGGGTATTCTACAGATAGCGGTGCAAGAGCTAGATTTGATTTTGATCGCCGATGGGTAAATTCTAGAGGTCATACTTTTTCAAGTAGTTTATATATTTCTCAAAAAGATAGCGATTTTGACAATGTTTATAGAATTCCAGCAGCTAATCCAACTACAGATTATTACTATTTAAGAGCAGGCGGATGGATAAAAAATGATAAATATCATACCAAGCGTGCTTTTATAGAAGGTGGGTATAATTGGCGTAAAGATGCTTGGGAATATAGAGTAGCTGGTGTAAGTGCATGGGAAAAATTTCATATAGGCAATGATAAAGATGAAATTTTATTGACTTATCCTAGATTTACAGCTACTTATACTTCAACTAAAAATCGGCTTAATCCAGAGTCTGGTTTTCAAGCAAGATTTGGATTACTTGGTGGGATAAAAAATGTTGGCTCAGATATCAATTTTATCCAAGGTAACTTTAACTTTAGGTATATTCACGCCTTAAATGAAAAGAATAGAGTAATTGCTCGTTTTGATGGCGGCGCAGATTGGACAGATGAGTTTCATCGCTTACCACCGAGTTTACGATATTTTGCTGGAGGCGATCGGAGTATTCGTGGTTATCGTTATGAGTCAATTGGTGGATATGATAAAAGCGGACAAAATATCGGTGGAAAATACTTAGCCGTTGGTAGTCTAGAATATGAATATTATTTTAAAGAAAATTGGGCTGCCGCAGCGTTTGTTGACGCTGGAGATGCTTTTAGTAGTAAATTTGATACCAAAGTTGGGGCAGGAGTCGGCTTACATTGGCGTTCACCTGTTGGGCCTATAAAAATAGACTTAGGACATGGTTTTAACCCACCAGGCGATAAAATTCGACTACACATCAATATTGGTGCGGAGCTTAATTTATAATGCGAAAAACTTGGAAAATTATTAAATATATTTTATTGATATTGTTTTTCCTAATCATTCTAACATTAGGGATAATTTATTACTTATTAGGAACAAATAAGGGTTATCAAAAAGTTCCTTATTTAATTAACTCTTTTACGCCTTATGAAATTACTTATCAATCTTTAGAAGGTAGTTTCTTTGGGCAGCAAACATGGAAGAATATTGTAGTAAAAGAGGAAAATACATTAATTTTTACGGCAGAAGATCTATCTATCACTTTTTTAGCTAAAGAATTATTAGATAAAAAAAATTCATTTATCTTTAGCTTCTGTTAATAAAGCAAATATTTATTTACCAGACACAGAAGAAACAGATTCTCAAAATAAGTCTGGAGAAATTCCTGAACAGTTACCTACCATTCAACTATCATTTGCTATCGACATTGATAAAATATCTCTACAAGAAATAAACTTTTTTAAAAAAAATCAGCATATTATAGAAATTGAAGACTTGCAGGCAAATCTTCATGGCGAAAATAGTCATATTAAATTAAATGTAGATAGCGCGTTAAAACAAAAAGAGAAAAACTCAACATTAGAAACACTTATAACGACTAATCTACAAACAGAGCTTACTTTAAAAGAAATGTATCCACTAAATTTACAAGGTAAGCTTACGGCACAATTCCCAGAAAAACCTTCTCAAGAAATCTTATTAAATATTACAGATAGTATATTGACACCAAACTTAAAACTAGTTGCTAAAGGTTGGACGAAAGGAGAGTTTTTAGCACAAGGAAATATTCAACTAAAAGAAAAGCAGATAAATCTTAGCTCACAATGGAAAAATATTGATAATCAGGAGTATGAGATTAAAATTCCAGAAGGTAAGTTAATATTAAATGGTCCTTTTTCAGATATATTATTAACCTTATCTACAGAAATCTTTGGAAAAGATATTCCTAAAATTCAAATAAAAGGCGAAGCCGAGATTAGTCCTTCTGAGCTGAAAGCAGCAGATATTGTTTTTCAACTTTTAGAAGGAGAATTAAGAGTTAAAGGGAACGCAGATTTTTCAAATGGCATTGAATGGAATGGTATTATTTTAGCTAAAAATATTGATGCCGCTAAATTAAATTCTTCTCTAGATATAGCATTAGATGGAAAAATTACAAGTCATGGACAAATACCAATAAATCGACCATTATCTGCATTTTTTGAAATTAACAACTTAAATGGAAAGTGGAATAGTAAGCCTATTCATGGAGATGGAAAGGTTACCATTGAAAATAATAAACTTATTGTAGATAACTTATTGCTTAATTTAGCAAATAATAGACTTTCTGCTAATGGAATGGCTACTGAAGAAAATACAGATTTGAAAGTTGATATTGATGCACCAGAATTAGGGCAATTGCTTCCAATTATTAGAGGGAAAATTGTTGGAAAAGTTTATCTACAAGGTAACTTAAAGAACCCAAATATTGCTAGTGATTTAAAATGGACTAATCTTGCATATCTTCAAAATGATAAGCCAATAGTTACCTCTTTTATGGGAGAGTTAAAAACAGATGGATTATTAGAAAAATTACCAATTTCTTTAAATACGAGTATAAAAGGAAATGATATCCCGCCAATGGACATAAAAGGAGATTTTCAGTTAACACCAGAAAAAATCCAAGATATTAAATTATTGGTCCATATAATGAATGGAGATATCCAGCTTAATGGAGACCTGAAATATCAAGATTATATTCAATGGGATTTAAATGGAAAACTCACAAATATTCAGCCTCAAACATGGAGACCAAATTTACAAGGTAATGTAAGCGGACAGTTTACAGCACAAGGTTCATTAGAAAATGAACAATTAAAAATGTATGCAAAATTGAGTGAATTAAGTGGTAGTTGGCAAAATAAACTACTTAATGGGCAAGCAGTGATTGAAGTTAATGGAAAACAAATTTCATTAGAAGGTGTTTCTCTAGGTGTTGGTAATAATCAAATTGCAGTTGAAGGAAATTTATCAGATGACAATCTTAATCTTCAATTCGATATTGATGGTGCAAAATTAAGTGACTTTTATCCACCACTAAAAGGGAGTTTGCGTGGAAATGGAAAAATTACAGGAACTAAGCAATATCCTCTCATTACTGCCGATTTACAGGGAGAAAATTTCCAAATAGAGCAGATTAAAATTGCTAAAGCAAATATTAAACTAGACTCTGGTCTAGAAAAACAAGCAAATTTTAATAATAAAATTGATTTATCTGGCATTTCTATTAATGATAAAAATTGGTCAGAAATTCTATTAAAAACGGATGGAAAATACGAAAATCATCAGATAGCATTACAAACAAGGGGAGGAGAGGCAGATATAAATTTACAAGCGAAAGGCGGCTTCTCTTCAATGGAATCATGGTCTGGAAGACTTAATGAATTACAACTAAAAACACAGGATTTAGCTTGGCAATTGCAGCAGCCAAGTGCGATAGAAATTTCTCCCCAAAAAATCTTATTAGATAACTTATGCTTAAAAGATAATTTTTCAGATTTTTGCGTTAAAGTTGTTAAACAAGAAGACACTTCAGTTAATTATGATATTAAGCAGATTGACCCAAGAAGTATTGAACCATTTTTACCTAACACACTAAAACTCTCCACTCGTTTAGTTGGGAAAGGTGAAGTAAAAATTCGTCAAACTGGGCAAATATATGGGGATGCAAATATTGCATTAACTCCTGGCGCTATTACTTTTTCAGCACCTAATCAACCGCCAGTAACGCTAACAATTAAAAAAGCAGCGATTAACACAAAGCTTTCTGATAACAATAGTCACAGTCAATTAGATATTGAGTTTGCAGAGGCAGGAATAGTTAAAGGTGATATTAGAGTAGCTCAATTTACCAATGCCCCTAATATTAATGGAAATATAAAAATAAACATGCCAGATATTGGTAAATTTGCTTATTTGGTTCCGCAAGTTTCCGAATTAAAGGGAACCGTTCAAGGTGAGATTTTAATTGCTGGACCTATAAAGCAGCCTAAAGTAAGTGGTGAAATGCTACTTAATGGTGGAAAAGTTATTATTCCTGAATATGCGACAGAGCTCAATAATATTCGCTTAAGACTTTCGGCGAATCATAATGGTAACATTGATATTAATGGAAATATTGGGACACCTAAAGGAGGATTAACAACCAATGGTGTATTACAGTTAGCACCTTTAAAGCTTAATTTAATTTTATCTGGTGAAGAAATGTTATTAGCGAATTCTAAGCAAATTCGTTTATTAGCTTCTCCTGATTTCAAAATTAACATTGATCCTAAGCAAGGAATTGTGATTCAGGGAAGTATTTTAATTCCAGAAGCGAAAGTTTCAATACCGGATACAAGTAATGCTGCTCCTATCTCTGAAGATGTTGTAATTGTTAATGGTCAAAAAAGTAAAGATGAGCTAGAAATTCAAACAGACAAGTCTACACCTTTAAAATCAGATATTGTTATTCGATTAGGAAACAAAGTTTTCTTTGACAATAAGGATATGAGAATTCGATTGATTGGTGGTTTAACGGTTTTAATGCGTCCCGGCGAGCAAGTTAAAGGAAGAGGTAGAATAGAGGTTGCAAGCGGAATATACGAACTTTATGGACAAGAGCTAGATATTAAAAGAGGATGGGTAACTTTTTCTGGAAATATTGCAAATCCAAGTGTAGATGTGTTAGCAACCAGAGAAGTGGGAAATGTAGAAGCAGGTGCCCATATCATAGGTACAGTTAAAAGACTGCGTTTAGATTTAACATCGGATCCATTGATGCCAGATTCTGCTATCTTATCCTATCTGCTTTTTGGGCGACCACCAGATAGCGGAACAGACAGTACAGCATTGTTAGAGGCCGCAGCAATCGTTGGAACGAAAGGTCTATTTCCTGATGATTTAGCAGAAAAAACAGGATTAGATGTATTTGATTTAGGTGTTGGTGGTTTGAAAGCAGGAAAATATTTGATGAAAGATTTATATGTTGGTATGCGTTCAAATTTTTTCACGCAAGTTACACAGTTTCTAGCACGTTATCAGGTAACGGATAGACTGAGTATTGAGGCTTCTTCGTCGCAAAAAGATGGGAATGCAATTGATGCAATTTATCAATTTAAAAAAGATTAGCTTAGTTGATAAAGCGTCCATGATATACTTAACTCTTTTAAAGTGATTACTACGCAAATGAAATATTGGTTGATGAAATCTGAGCCTAATTGTTTTTCAATTTATGATTTACAAAAAAGACCAGATCAAACGGAACCGTGGGATGGCGTTCGAAATTATCAAGCACGAAATTTTATGCGTGAAATGAAAGAAGGAGACGGCGTTTTTTTCTATCATTCAAATACCAATCCTCCAGGTATTGTTGGAACAGCTATCGTCGTTAAAGAAGCTTATCCCGATCCAACTCAGTTTGATCCAGATGCTGATCATTATGATCCTAAGTCTTCTATTGATCATCCAAGATGGGATTTGGTTGATGTAAAGTTCGAAAGTCTTTTTACTAAAATTATTCCTTTACAGACTTTAAAAGAAATTCCAGCATTATCTAATATGTCTTTAGTCCAAAAAGGTAATCGTTTATCTGTGATGCCGGTGAGTGAGACTGAGTGGCAAATTATTATGGCATTGAAAGATGAGCAATAACGACATTATTCATTTTGAAAACGTATCATTTAAGCGTGAAAAAAGAATAATTTTCTCCGAATTGTCATTTTCATTATTTGCGGGAGAAATTATTGCTATTATGGGTCCCAGTGGTACTGGAAAAACGACTTTGATGCGTTTAATTACTGGTCAGTTAATGCCCACAACCGGAAAAGTATTTGTTTTTGGAAAAGATATTTCCAAGCTTAATCGAAATCAAATGATGTTAATGCGCAGAAAAATGAGTATGCTTTTCCAATCTAATGCTTTATTTAGTGATATGACAGTAGGGGAGAACGTTGCTTTTCCTTTACGTGAAGTACTCAAGCTTCCACAAGCATTAATTGATATTTTAGTGCCAATGAAATTACAAAGTGTAGGACTCAGAGGCGCGGCACATCTAATGCCAACAGCTTTATCTGGCGGAATGGCGCGCAGAGCCGCATTAGCTAGGGCAATGGCAATGGATCCAGAAATTATGATTTACGACGAGCCATTTACTGGACAAGATCCCATTACTTTAGGCATGCTAACTCACTTGGTTCGAGATTTTAATCAAAGCTTAAAGATGACTAGCTTAATTGTTAGCCATGATATTACTGAAGTGAGTAAAATTGTTGACCGTATTTTATTATTGGCTGATGGGAAATTAGTAGCTTTAGATAAGCCATCAACGCTCTATGAAAGTAGTGATCCTATGGTGTCTCAGTTTATGCATGCAAAATCAGATGGTTCTGTTCCTTTCCATTATCCAGCAGAAAATTATGCGGAAGTGCTAAAGAGGGGCTATGAGTAATCTTTTACATTTTTTCGGAAAGCGATTATTGTCAGCGCTCTTACGAATAGGCAATTTTTTTCTTTTTAGCTGCCAATTACTGCGATTTTCTTTATCTATTTTTCGTCAACCTCAATTATTAGTGCGGGCATTATATAATTCTGGCGTGCTATCTTTACCGATTATTATGGTATCAGGATTGTTTGTCGGAATGGTCTTAGCACTACAAGCATTTGTAAATATGTCAACTTTTGGTGCGCAAACATCTACTTCTACGTTAGTTGCCTTATCTTTAATGAGAGAGCTTGGTTCAGTGGTAACCGCTCTATTATTTGCAGGCAGAGCAGGTTCAGCCATTACTGCTGAAATTGGTCTAATGAAAACAACAGAGCAATTATCTGCGATGGAAATGATGGGAATAGAGCCTATTGCACAAGTAGGTGTTCCTAGATTTTTTGGTGCTTTAATTGCAGTCCCTTTGTTAGTTGTTATATTTGTTGCGATTGCTATGGTTGGCGCTTATGCTGTGGGAGTTCCGCATTTGGGGCTTGATGGCGCTTCTTTTTGGGGACAATTA
>NZ_LWHB01000032.1 GCF_001889065.1 Suttonella ornithocola
AAACGTTTCTTTAATTACAGGTTATCGGAATACTTTCGATACTGAGTTACAAAGAGGTGGCATTGATGCATTGATTAATAAAATGCAATCAATGAACTAATTATGCAAACGCCAATTGGTGAAATTAATACTCAAGGGCAATTAGCGCTTGTTTCAACTTTAACGGCTGATTATCTCTCTAATCAGCCGTTTTCTGCTCTCTCAGAAAAATTACCTTCGATGATAGTCGTTGATGGTTCAACAGTGACAAATTGTGATAGTGCTGGTGTCGCGGCACTTATTTGGCTATTACAACAAGCAGAGAAACAACAAGCTAAAATTATTTGGCAGAATTTACCCATAATAGTCACTCGTTTATTATCTTTATATGATTTAAATAATAAGGAATTAATTTTCTATGCAGGAACAACTCATTGAATCGCGAATTCGTGAAGCTTTAGGAGAAAATACTGAAATTACGCTTTCTACTTCTGATGGTGTTCACTATTCGGCAACAGTTATATCAGAAGCGTTTGCAGGTCATTCTCGGTTAGAGCAACATCGTATGGTCATGAAAGCATTAGAAGATATTATTAGTAGTAATGAAGTGCATGCTTTACAGCTAAAAACAAAGGTAGCTGAATAAATGGATAAATTAAAAATTATTGGCGGAAAGGCTTTATTTGGTGAAGTGGATAGCAGTGGTGCAAAGAACGCTGTTTTACCTATTTTAGCCGCGACTCTTTTGGTTAAAGGTCAAACGATTATTGACAATGTTCCTCGTTTACGTGACGTTCATACTTTTATTAAAGTATTAAACGCTATGGGAGCAAAGGCTGAATTTACCGAGAATAATCAAGTAACAGTTGATGCAACAGAAATCACTAATCCTGTGGCACCTTATGAGCTTGTTAAAACCATGCGCGCTAGCGTATTAGTTTTAGGCCCGCTTTTAGCAAGATTTGGACAAGCAAAAGTTTCGCTTCCTGGTGGTTGTGCAATTGGTGCTAGACCCGTTGATCAGCACATTAAAGGTATGCAAGCCTTAGGTGCTGAAGTCGATATTGAAGAAGGTTATATTGAAGCAAAAGCCTCTAAATTAGTTGGACAACGTTTTGTAATGGATGTCGTTACAGTAACGGGGACAGAAAATATCTTAATGGCTGCGGCTTTAGCAAAAGGGACGACTATTCTAGAGAATGCGGCTCGTGAACCAGAAGTAACGGATTTAGCAAATTTACTTAATGCTATGGGGGCAAAGATTTCTGGTATTGGTACTTCAACATTAACTATTGAAGGTGTGGAAGTTTTACATCCAACTCGCTACTCTACTTTGCCAGACCGTATTGAAACAGGAACGCATTTAATTGCTGCTGCGGCTACTGGTGGATGTGTCACTGTTCGAAAAACTTCTCCAGATTTATTAGAAGCCGTATTAGAAAAACTAGAAGCGGCAGGAAGTAAAGTCACTCGAGGAGAAGACTTTATTACGCTTGATCAAAAAAATCGATCATTAAAAGCTGTCAGTATTAGAACGGCACCATTTCCTGCCTTTCCAACAGATATGCAGGCACAATTTATGGCGCTTAATTGTTTGGCTGAAGGCAGTGCAACAATGGTAGAAACTATTTTTGAAAATCGGTTTATGCATGTGCCTGAATTAGCGCGTATGGGCGCTGATATTTTCATTGATGGACACACAGCTACGACACGCGGAGTAGAAAAACTTAGCGGGGCACCTGTTATGGCAACAGATTTAAGAGCTTCTGCTTGTTTGGTTATTGCCGCCTTAGCTGCTGAAGGTGAAAGTATTATTGAGCGGATTTATCATTTAGATCGTGGCTATGATGCAATTGAAAAGAAATTAAGCTTATTAGGAGCTAACATTGAACGCATTCATGGCGACTGAAAAACGTAGTAAAAATATTGTTATTGCACTTTCAAAAGGGCGGATTTTAAAACAAACTTTACCATTACTTTCAGCAGCAGGAATCGAACCTTTAGAAAATATCAATGAGAGTCGTAAGTTAATTTTTTCTACAACAATGGAAGATGTTAGCTTGCTGGTTGTTCGTCCTTCTGATACACCAACTTATGTTGAATATGGTGCTGCGGATTTGGGAATAGCTGGAAAAGATATTTTATTAGAATCCGATACTCATAATATTTTTGAAATTGTAGATTTAAATATAGCAAAATGTCGATTAATGGTTGCGGTTTCTGAAAAATCGCCGACATTATCCGCACAACATATCCGAGTAGCCAGTAAATACATTCATTCAGCTAAAAATCATTTTGCAAAACAAGGACGACAAGTCAGTGTCATTAAATTATATGGTTCTATGGAATTAGCGCCATTAGTAGGGCTTGCAGATTGTATTGTTGATTTAGTAGATACTGGTAACACTCTAAAAGCAAATGGATTAGTACCAATAGAAACTGTTTGCGAAATTAGTTCTCGTCTTATTGTTAATCGTGCTGCTTTTAAGCTCAAACAAGCTAGATTAATGCCTATTATTCGAGCCATTGAAAACGCCGCCAAATAGGAGAAAAAATGATTGCATTTTTAGAGCGTAATCATCCAAAATTTTTTGAAACCCTCGCCGATAAATTAACGGTTTCTGCAAAACATCAAACAGAAGTTCGTCAAAGAGTAGAAGATATCATTCTTTCAGTTTGTCAAAAAGGCGATCAAGCCTTATTGCACTATGCTGACATCTTAGATGGTACAAAAGCAACAAAAGTTTCAGAATTAAGTGTTCCTACCAAAGATTTAAAAAGAGCTTGGGATGCTACAGATAATGAAGCCAAAGCCGCTTTGAAAGTTGCTCATGATAATATTGCGGAATATGGAGAATATCAAAAACTACAATCTTGGCAATATACGAGAACAGATGGAAGTATCTTAGGACAGCAAGTCATGCCTTTGGATAGTGCAGGTATTTATGTGCCTGGTGGAAAAGCGGCTTATCCTTCATCCGTTTTAATGAATGCTATTCCTGCAAAAGTTGCAGGGGTAAAAAGAATCGTAATGGTTGTACCGACGCCTGGGGGCATTGCTAATCCTTTGGTACTTGCAACAGCTTATCTTTGTGGCGTAGATGAAGTATGGAAAATAGGGGGGGCGCATGCAGTTGCAGCTTTGGCTTATGGAACAGAAACGATTCAAGCGGTAGATAAAATTACTGGACCAGGTAACCAATACGTGGCTGAAGCTAAACGCTATGTTTTTGGACAAGTAGGTATCGACATGATTGCAGGTCCATCAGAAATCGTCATTATTGCAGATGATAGTGCTAATCCAGATTGGGTTGCAGCTGATTTGTTTGCTCAAGCCGAACATGACGAAATGGCACAGTCAATTTTCATCACTTACTCCAGAACACTTGCAGATAAAGTTATAGATTCCATTCATAAATTGCTTCCTAGCCAGCCGCGTTCGGAAATTATCAATCGTTCTTTAACTGAGCGTGGTGTCATTATTCTTTGTGAAACGCTTGAAGAATGTTTATCTGTTGCAAATTATATTGCGCCAGAGCATTTAGAGTTAATGATACAACATCCAGAAACCGTTGTTCATAAAATCAAACATGCAGGCGCTATTTTTGTCGGTGAATATTCTAATGAAGTATTTGGCGACTATTGCGCTGGAACAAATCATGTTTTACCAACCTCTCGTACCGCACGATTTGCTTCGCCATTAGGTGTATATGATTTCCAAAAAAGAATAGGAATATTGCAATTATCGCGCTCTTCCGCTCATAAATTATCGCCTATTGCAGATTGTCTTGCGCAACGTGAGCATTTATATGCACACGCATTTTCGGCTAGATTAAGAGGAAAATCTGATGAATTACATTGAAAAAGTCATAAGCCCGCAAGTTCGCGAAGCTAAAGCTTATGCTGTTGCAGATATTCCTACAAATATGTTGAAATTAGACGCAATGGAGCTTCCTTGCGATTTACCAGAAAATTTGCGAGAAAAATGGTTAGATAGATTAAAAAATGTCGCCCTAAATCGTTATCCACCAGCTGTTCATCCCATTATAGAAAACTTACTAAAACAGCATTTTAATATTAGTGAAAATCATGATGTTTTATTTGGTAACGGTTCTGATGAGCTTATTCAAATTATTTTGCTCGCAAGTATTCAGAACAATCGCTATATCTTAGCGCCAGCGCCAACATTTGTTATGTATGAATTGCTAACTAAATTTCTAGGAATGCAATACATTGGCGTAGATACAAAAAGTAATTTTGAGCTAGATTTGCCAGCAATGCTAAAAGCTATAGATAAATATCAGCCAGCCGTTATTTTTCTTGCTCATCCAAACAATCCTACAGGAAAAACTTATCCTAGCTCAGAGATTATTCAAATAATTGAAAAAGCAGAAGGACTAGTCGTTATTGATGAAGCTTATCTTGCTTATAGCGAAGGAAGCCTTAAAGCATTTGCAGAGCAATATGACAATGTCGTTATCATGAGAACATTATCAAAAACAGGGTTTGCAGGTATTAGATTTGGCTATTTATTCGGAAAAAAAAAGTGGATACATGAGTTTAATAAAGTACGCGCTCCATATAATGTGAATGTACTAACACAAGCAACGATTCAGTTTGTTTTAGAAAACTATTCAGAAATTGTACAACAATCTTATGAAATTAAAGAAGAACGAGAAAAAATTTATCAACTACTAAAAACATGGGATGAATGCCAAATTTTTCCTTCTCAAGCCAACTTTTTAGTCTTACGCGTTCCAAATAGCCAACAGTGGTTTGAAAAATTGAAATCTGAAAATATCTTAGTCAAGAATCTTAATAATAGTCATCCATTACTTGAAAATTGTTTAAGACTTACTATTAGCAATCATAAAGAAAACATTCAACTTATGGCTGCATTGGAGAAATGTCGATGAAAAATTCAAATTTAATTACGGAATTAAACCAGTTTTTTATGGTTAAAAATTTTCGTGACTATGCTCCTAATGGATTACAAGTAGAAGGTAAAGAAACAATTAAGAAAATACTAACGGCAGTTAGTGCTTCTGAAGCAGCAATTGATGCAGCTATAGCAAATAAAGCAGATGCATTATTTGTTCATCACGGATATTTTTGGAAAGGTGAAGCGTCTGAAATAGTTTCTATTAAGCGTAATCGTTTGAAAAAACTTCTGGAAAATAACATTAATCTAATTGCTTATCATCTTCCTCTAGATCAACATCCTAAATATGGAAATAATATTTTATTTGGACAAGCAATAGAGGCAAGAAATATCCGACAATCTGCTTGTGAAGAGCTTATTTGGCATGGAGAAATAAATTCTATGACAATAGAGCAGCTTTCACAAAAACTAACTAGCGTACTTAACCGAAATCCAATGATGGTTGGGGCGTTGCTTGAAAAAGTAGTTACTAAAATAGCTTGGTGTACAGGTGCCGCACAGGATTTCCTTGCGCAAGCAGTAAAAGAAGATGCGGAAGTTTTTATCAGTGGAGAATATGCTGAAAGAACGTATCATGAAGCAAAAGAATTAGGTATCGCTTATTTTTCTTGTGGACATCATGCAACGGAGAGATTTGGCGTTAAAAAAATGGTTGAAGTTTTTCAGGATGAATTCTCAATAGAAGCAAGCTTCTTTGATGAAGCAAATCCATTTTAGTAATCGATAATAAATAAAATAGCTAGCTAATCTTAGCAAACTCATTTGGATTAATAAGATTAGCTCAAATAGGTAATAGTATTATTACCTATTTACTTTAGGGCATAGAGGGTCTGCAAGATTACAACAGGACCTACGGCTTATCAGAAGCTTCTTATTGCTATGTTTATCATGCCAAATTGTTTTAAAAATGTCTACAAAAATATAGTCAATTTTTGCATTTAATTTGTTCATTTTTTTATGTCTTGGCGAGTACATCCGAAACTCCTATATCATCTATTTTTTCTCTCAAATTATTAGGTAGATTTTTAATTGGTATTAAATAAAGAGAGAGTTTTGCTTTTGCCTGTTCTGAATTAGTCAGTCTATAGTAATGTATTTGCTTTGTGCCACCTTGACTAGGAATATTGGTTTTTGTTTTATGAAATGCTGATTGAACAATGGATGCTGCTTTAATCATTGTTTCTCTATTCAGAGCAGTAGTCGTTATGTATAAATTTGTTGCTACAGCAAAATCCGCAAATAACTTAGGGCTTACAATTCCTAGAACTGTATCAGAACCATAGCTTAAACAATATAGAGGTTGACCAGAGCGATTAACAATAATTTCTTTGTTATCTATTTTTGCATATATAGTGCAATCATCTAAAACCCAACCCAATCCAAAGCAGATAAAAGAATAAAGTATCAATACAATCCATCCGCCATTCTTTGCGGATTTGCTTAATCCAAGCCCACATCTTTTCAATGGGATTTAAGTCTGGACTATAAGGGGGTAACCAAACTATCTCATGCCCATGCTCTTCAATGATTGCTTGAATATCACTGCGTTTATGAAAAGCGGCATTGTCCATGACAATTACACTGTTTTTAGGTAACTCAGGTAACAGTGCTTCTCTCACCCAATGAGAGAAAATATCGCTGTTAATAGAACCATCATATAAGCGTAAGGCAAACAATTCTCCATTGATAATGGCTCCAATCGCATTGCTCTGGTTCTTTAAATGCCAGTTATCACTTCCATGACAAATTTGTCCTTTTGTGCTGTAGCCATAAGGTCTATGATCAAAGGCTATAAAACCACATTCATCAAGATAGACTATCGGTTTGTCTTGAGCGGTCTTATCCACTATTTGTTCTTGAAAGTGCTCTCTTTTCTCTGTGTCGGCTTTTGGATGTTGGTTAATCTTTTTTTATGCGTTATCTTTAGTCGCTTTAGAGCATAACAAATCGCTGATTGCGAGCAATTAAAACGTCTAGCGCTTTCCCATTGGTAATCATCAGGATACTGCTCAATATCCTTAAGCAAGGCTTCATCATCAATCTTTGAGGGCTTACGCTCAGTAAAGCCTTTAGGATGGGGATTTTTAATCCAGCTATAGACGGTGAATTTGCTGATCTTGTAGCGCTTTGCAACAGCGCGCCAAGTTTCTCCATTAGCAATATCGTTAAGAATTTTCTGTCGGAATTGGCGACAGTAGGTCATAGGATATGCTCAGTTTGTTTTTGATAATTCTACTACAAGTTGTTCTTTATAGTGCAATCAGCTAAAAAACAGAACACCATTTACCGCCAGAAGCACTAAGGTCATGTTTATAAAACGTCCTGTTTTTTAGTTGATTTGACTATATATCTGCTTTGGATAGATTGGATTATAAGTGATTTGACTATATATGATGGTTCTATTAACAGCGATATTTTCTCTCATTGGGTGAGAGAAGCACTGTTACCTGAGTTACCTAAAAACAGTGTAATTGTCATGGACAATGCCGCTTTTCATAAACGCAGTGATATTCAAGCAATCATTGAAGAGCATGGGCATGAGATAGTTTGGTTACCCCCTT
>NZ_LWHB01000033.1 GCF_001889065.1 Suttonella ornithocola
CTTAGATAAAAGTCGCATTAAAGCATCGAATTGTCCATGAACATCACCGATAATATATGTAGCCATATAATATTTTCCTATATAAATTTATGAATACTTTATCCTTACGTCCATTTGGACAAACAAATCTCTTTCTATCCGTAGCAGGACTTGGTACAGTAAAATTTGGACGCAACCAAGCTGTCAAATATCCACATCATTTTAACCTACCTACAGATAAGGATATTCGAATTCTCCTAGAGCAAGCTCAAAGCTTAGGAATAAACTGGCTTGATACTGCGCCTGCCTATGGCATTAGCGAAGAACGACTTGGAAAATTAATTAGACGACAAGACTGGATTATTGCCACAAAAACAGGTGAAGAATTTGAAAACAATCAGTCTTTTTTTAACTTTTCATCCTCTCACACCATTAAAAGCGTGCATCGCAGCTTAAAGCGCTTAAAAACCGATTATCTTGATATTATTATGATTCATTCTGACGGTGCAGATTTAGATATCATCTATCAAAGCGACTGCATTACAACCTTACAACAATTAAAAAAAGAAGGAAAAATTCGCGCTATTGGGATGTCTTGTAAAACCGCTGAAGGCGCTTTAGCTGCAATGCCTCATATTGATGGACTCATGTTGACGCTAAACCCCACTTATCTTGATGAATACCTTGCAATAGAAACCGCTCATAATTCTCATCGCGGCATTATCATCAAAAAATATTTAGGAAGTGGTCATCTTCTTGCAGAGCATAGCTTAATATCATTAACGAATTTTGTTTTTAAAGCGCCTATTACTAGCGTTATTATTGGAACATTAAACCCCGCCCACCTACTAGAGAATGCTCAAGCCATTATGGATGTAACTCATGCAAATGCTCTATAACCTTATTTTGCGTCTATTACTACCTTTTATTATCCTAAGATTATTTATTAAATCTTATACCAACCCTGATTATAGAAAATACATCTCCGAACGATTTGGATTTCGTCTACCCAAAATAAAGCATAAAAATCCACTATGGATACATACCGTATCTGTTGGAGAGTTTTTAAGCATTCGTCCTTTACTAGAACATCTATTATCCCAAGAACCCAATCTAAACTTATGGATAAGCTGCACAACGCCAACTGGTCGGAAGCAAATTAAAAACTTTACAAATTTATACCCAGATAATGTCCAATATAGTTATTATCCTTACGATCTTCCTAGCATCACTCGCCGCTTTTTTTCCCATATCCAGCCTCGCGGACTTATTTTGATGGAAACAGAAATCTGGCCCAATCTTCTGCTGACCGCACAAAAATTTGACTGTCCAGCACTCCTCATTAACGCTCGATTATCTAAAAAATCCCTAAGAGGCTATTACCGATTTGCACGAAAACTCCTACAAAAACCGCTCAAACATCTCAAAATAAATGCACAAACACGGCAAGATGCGAAAAGATTTCAAAAACTCTCATCTTACCTACAACCAGAAATTACGCCCAGCTTAAAATTTATCGCCCCTAACAAACCGATACCGAGTTTAGCTAATTTTATTCCTCCATCGACATTTTTATGGTTAGCCGCTAGCACACACGCGGGAGAAGAAGAAATCATTCTAAAAACGCATTGTGAATTGATAAAAAAATATCCCAATTTACAACTCTGCATTGCCCCCAGACATCCTGAACGCCGTAACCAAATCCAAGCCTTGATAAAAAAATATGGGTTTAATTCCGTGTTACGCAGTAAAAATCAAACATTACCGAATAATGCAACAAAAACCATCGCAATACTAGACACCTTAGGAGAACTCTCTAACGCCTATGCGAGCGCCACCGTAGCATTTATTGGCGGAAGTCTAGTTAACCATGGAGGGCATAACCCACTAGAAGCCATTCATGCAGGCTGCCCAGTCATCTTTGGACCCTCTATGTATAATTTTCAATACATTAGAGATATTTTAATCAAACAACCTTTTGCTAGAGAGGTTCGAAAAGAAACTATAGCTATCAACATAGAAAATCTACTCAATAGACAAAAAAATGAACCTGCCCAAAAGCAGATTCATCAATATAATATAAAAAATATTACTGATGTTTTATTTGCTCATAGTAAATTTATATATAAATATATCTATATAACTTAAGACCTTTTTAGCAACTTAAAGCTAAAATAAACTTAAAATAGCAGTCATTACTAACTTCTCCAACAGCGAATAGATATTTCATCTCTGGAATTCTTTCCTTTTGCTGTTTTCACGCCTGACTGATTGAGTGTAAACGCACCACATTCATCTTTTGTTTGTGGGCCTGTTGGCGTAGCAGTGAGTGTATACGAATCTTCTGTAACAGCTAAAGTAATATTATAACGCGCTGTTCCTTGCGCAGGAGATACATTTTGACCCCATGCAGATAGATTTGTATTCGTATCATATTTACGGTTAACACTATAATATTGCTGCATTTTTTGAGAAATATCTTGAAGCATATTGCGCGCATCTACGCGATGACTGCGCAAAACATAGCGTTGGTAACTTGGCATAGCAATTGCCGCTAGAATCCCAATAATGGCAACCACTATCATTAATTCAATCAACGTAAAACCTTTATTTTTTCTGTTTCTACTTATCATATTCGCATCCTATATTATTTTTTATCCGCAACTGTTATTCGCCCACCCATTGAAATACTCAATTGCGTGCTTAAATCTTTATACTTTGTATGTGTTACTGCTATATTAGTAAAAGTGCCGCCACTTATGCGACCGTTGCGTAAAAAAATTAAATCTTTACTATTATCGGCAAGTTTAAGCGTAATCACTCCACTTTGCATAGACGGTAGCGGAGGGAAGTCTTGAATAATTTTATTACTAGTTGTATCCAATACAATCCAACCTTGTGAAAAATCCTTTCCGCCCGTGCAACTTGTTCCATCGGTGCTTGGGCATAGCTGCACACGATGCTTTAAGCGCAATGCTTCTTTTTGGGCTAAGAAAAAAGAGTTTTTCCATTCGCCAAGTGCTGCTTGCATATCAGATTTTGCCATTAGGCGACTAAAGTTCGGCGCGGCAATTGTTGCTAATATGCCAATAATTGCTACCACAACCATTAGTTCTAATAATGTAAACCCTTTCTGTCTTTCTTTCATTAGATTATCCTTAACACTATTTTTTACTAGAAAGAATGTAGGTATTTTGCAGCATAGTTTGACTCGCATCTACATTATTTTCATCGCTATAGCCAATACCCGTTACTCGCAGAATGACTACTTTTTCATCTGCTTTTCCCATCGCTAATTTAGCACCATTGCCTGTAAAGCGCTCGATAATATACTTACCGCCACCTGTTGTGGGACAAAGAACGTTTGTGCCGCAAGTGGCGGCTTTCCAATCTTTTACATGATTAGAACATTTTTGGTCAGTGCAGGGATTCTTATCCCCATCATAAATTCCCTTACCAAAACTAATTTTTTTCCCATCTTTATCAGGCAGCTTACCCGTCCAATAAGCAGCCGCGAGCTCTAATACTTTGCCCTTATTGCCCGTTACAGAAAGATTTTTATCAACCAATGATTTTCCTTTTTCATCCACACGAGAAATTTCTTGTTCAGCGCTGCGCATCGTTAGATTTGCCATTTCTTGTGCTTTCATTTGGTCAAAATCTGCACCCGCTTTAAGCTCACTCATTTTGGCATTACCAATCATAAAGCGCATAAATGCCAATAAGATAATGAGAAAAATTAAGCAACTTAGTAAAACGACACCGCGTTCATGATTTTTATATTTGTCATAGCTCATTACGATATCTCCAAAATTAAGGGGTAAAATATAAAGCGTTCGGGATAGTTAACACCTTCACATAGCGACGATACAAGCGCTTATCATTGGCATTAGGGCGAGCAATATCACTGACAAAATCTCCTGTTTTTGCATCTCTTGCACAACTAGGAATACTCTTTTGCATTTCCGCCATTTGAGTCAATTTACCTTTTAAAGGCGAACCGCCTACCACAATGCAAACCTCAACGCCAGTAACGCCCGTCCAGCCTAAATTTGTCGTCGCAACATCCGCAGCGCTCATAATATTATCAACATACAATCCCGCTTGACTGTCATACATATCTGCTTTTGCGTCAGTCGTTGCTTGCGTGGTTAAATAGCGGAATCGCATTTCATTAATAGCCGTATCGCCATCGGCATTATTACCAACAAGCGGTTTTGTATTGCATTTAAAAGTTTTATCGTTAAAGCTATATTCATTTCTGATAAAACTGCTCTTAAAAGCTGGATCTAAAGTTGAGGAACTTTTTTCCGCACTCATACTAAGGCAATCCAACCCCCATCCGCTTTCTGCGCTATCAGTATCCGCACCTTTTAAGCTCGCCATTTTTTGCTTATCCTCTATCGGCTTGACCTGATAAGTAACAGTCAAGGTATTATCTGTGCCTGTTAACCCATTAGGAATAGAATTTTTTGTTACGATGCCAATTGGCGTTTCTGGACGAGATGCAGGTGTAGTTGCGCTTCCTTTCATCAAGCGCCCATACATATTTTGCACAACGGGGTCGCTTGGCTTTGCTACTTGAGCAGCTCTAGGGATAACAAATTGTTTATCTACCATAATTTGTTTTCCAGTTGCATCTACTTTTGGTGTATTTGTTACAGGATCTATATCAGGCACTGATCTTGTTACCGTTTCAGTATCAAAAACATCCACATACCCAGCCAAATTCAAATCTTGCTCCAAGCGCTCAAATACCTGCCTTGCTGTTTCATCCAATTCCGCATTCGTATCGCGGAGCTTATTGGTATTGATAGAAGTAACATACACCGTTGCCAACATCAAAAGCAAAATCAATCCAATCGCTAACGAAACCATCAGCTCTAAAAGAGAAATCCCTAACTGTTTACTTATTCTTTTTTTCACATTCATCTCCTATAAAGCAAAGGTTAGCTCAACGAATTCATCTGATTTAGCGCTTGTATCTTCCGCTTCAGGGTTAGCGCGCCACATCACTTTTACCTTGTATTGATTTTTACCATCTTTAGCAATCATCGCTTGTCCACCAGGTAAAGCCGTTTTCACATGCCCTAGCCAATCTTCCATATCGGCTTTTGCTCGAGTATATGCCAAGCCTTTTGCTTGATGCTCTAAGTTTTGCTGAGTAGTGCATTTTTTGCCACAGGTCAAGGGAGAAACCTTTTTTTCTTTAACGGAATTAATATTATACCCTGTATTTTGATAACCATCTTTTCCCCAAACATAGCCATCTATGCCTAGCGAATTTGCGCGAATTCTATCGACCACGCTTTGAATCTCATTGATAGCGGTAGCGCGATATTCAGCCGTTTCGCCGTAGCGGTTACTGGCTTGCATCATAGAAATACACATCACAATGCCCAGCCCGATGATAAGCATCGAAACTACCACCTCTAGCAATGTCATTCCCTTTTCTCGTGTTCTCATTTGTATTCTCATTTTTTATCCTATTGTTCAGCAATTTAGCTTAGACATCCCTATCTAAGCTAAACATTATTGACTTATTTTATTTCTCTCGTATTGATTCGGATTAAGCGCGCGGAGCTAGAGCAAACAGGCGCTGTTAAATCAAACGTTCCTAAAGAATCTTTTTGTGTTGCCTTTGCAAGCATCAACAAATAATCATCATGAGGCAAACAATCATTTTCAGGCGGAGTAAAGTCTTTATGGTCAACAATTTCGCCATCGCCTACCAAACTATTGGCATCAACAGCGATAGGTTCTTCGCCTTTTTCACCGCCAACAATATTTGGCTGAGAGCTCAGCACGCCTAACTCTATCCCCACTTCTTCATTACTTGACTTGCCACCACTGCTATCAACCGTTGCGAAAGTCGCGGACTTTCCTGCTTCAGGCTTGTTCCCTGTTTTCACATCAAAGCCCATCAGCCAGCTATTACCTTTTGAAGTTTCTTCTTCTTTGCTTTCGATACAAGTTTCTGCTTTTTGCACCGCATTAACATCGCCTGTTTTCTTATTCTCATAAATCCGCGTAGTGAAGAATACCGTGCTAAGTAAAACTTTTGGCTGAGTAACCACCTGTTCGCTAGTTTTATTTTCATTACCAGCAATCACTCCCGGTTCAAGCTCAATAAACCAACCCTTTTTATTTTTAGGCAATGGACTATTCACAGAGGCTGTTCGTTTACCATTTGCCGTTT
>NZ_LWHB01000034.1 GCF_001889065.1 Suttonella ornithocola
ATAAAACCACATTCATCAAGATAGACTATCGGTTTGTCTTGAGCGGTCTTATCCACTATTTGTTCTTGAAAGTGCTCTCTTTTCTCTGTGTCGGCTTTTGGATGTTGGTTAATCTTTTTTTATGCGTTATCTTTAGTCGCTTTAGAGCATAACAAATCGCTGATTGCGAGCAATTAAAACGTCTAGCGCTTTCCCATTGGTAATCATCGGGATACTGCTCAATATCCTTAAGCAAGGCTTCATCATCAATCTTTGAGGGCTTACGCTCAGTAAAGCCTTTAGGATGGGGATTTTTAATCCAGCTATAGACGGTGAATTTGCTGATCTTGTAGCGCTTTGCAACAGCGCGCCAAGTTTCTCCATTAGCAATATCGTTAAGAATTTTCTGTCGGAATTGGCGGCAGTAGGTCATAGGATATGCTCAGTTTATTTTTGATAATTCTACTACAAGTTGTTCTTTAATATCTGCTTTGGATAGATTGGATTATAAGTGATTTTACTATATAATCAAAACTAATTCCTAGGGCTTCAATTTTCTCTCTCAGTTGCTTAGCTGTCTTTAGATGACGTTTACCCCATACAAAAGCGACTATTTCACTACTATAGCTGAATGGGTTTAATTTGCATACAAACTGAGATCTTTGCAAAATTCCGTTTTACACTATAGTCAAAGGCTAATAAAAGAGTCACAGAAATTAAATCGCTACTCCAGTAATAGTACAAGTGCTTACTTTATTCATCTATCTTAATACTGTAACTATTCTAGTAGCCTTTCACTATAAATTTTTGCTACTAGTAAAAAAAATTAACACTATGATTTTAATATATTTTCAAAATTTAAAAAATTGAAATTTCTCTATTTGTAGGGGTTTTGCAAAGGTCTCAAGATATTTAATACTTTATATTTGCTGACTTTCTCAATAACCATAATATCAGCAATACTACAGCCTCTAACAAGCATTAAACGTATTTTCGCATCAATATGTCTTTGACAGCCTTGATAAGTTAAATTCATTTTATCAATGAACTGTCGATGACAATCTTTACATTGGTAATTTTGCTTACCATAGATTTTCCGTCCATTCTTTTTTATACTGAGGCCTAGGCAACTTGGGCAGCTGATTGTAATTTGTGTTTTCATAACCCCAAATTATCATCTTTTTCCAAGTTGTCTTTTTTATTTTCTACCCCAGCATACTTTTCAAACCAGTACCTATAATGTTTCTAAAATATTCTTCAACCATTGCCAAAATATATCAACGGATTTTATATTAACTCTTTCATCCGGAGAATGTGGCATTTCAATCGTTGGACCAAAAGAAACCATTTGCCAATGAGGATAATGTCGATTTAGTAAGCCACATTCTAATCCAGCATGAATGATACTAATATGTGGTTTTTTGCCTAAAAGTTTTTCTCCTTCTTTTGCGACAATTTGTGTAATTTCAGCATCATTTACCGGCTGCCAACCATCATAATTGCCACTAAGTTTTGCACTCCCCCCAGCTAATTGGAAAAGTCTACTTATATTGTTGGCAAGATAATTTTTAGCTGAACTATCTGAAGAGCGTAATAAACAATGGATACTTAAGATAGAACCTTTGCAGGTAAGCTTTGCTAAATTACTAGAGGTTTCAACAATAGCTGGAACCTCTACACTCATTCGATCAACACCATTTGGACATAGCTCTAATATATCCAATACGGTTTTTTGTGTTTCTTGCGTCCATATTTGTACTGGTTGAGAAACGGATTCAATTTGCACAACGAACTGTCTATCTTCTTTTGGTAAACCGTGCCGAATAAGTGCTGCTTCTTTCTCTATTAGATTACGCAATGTTTGAATATCTTCTTCTGAAGCAAATAGTGCATCTGCTTCTCTTGGAATAGCATTGCGTAAATTTCCACCTTCTAAGGTACTGATTTTAACTTTATCGCTAATTGTTGAGAGTAATCGTATTAATATTTTTATCGCATTACCACGTTGACGAATAATATCAATACCACTATGTCCGCCTTTTAAGCCTCTAATATGAAGAGCAAATCCTGGCGCGGTATTGGGCTGAAATGCTAGTGGTAATGAAAAATCACCATCTAATCCTCCTGCACAGCCAATGCAAATCTCCCCTAATTCTTCACTATCTAAATTTAGTAAAATTTCACCATTTAACCATCCTCCTTTTAATCCTTTAGCACCCTCCATTCCTGTTTCTTCCGTTGCGGTGAAAAGCGCTTCTATAGGTCCATGGCTAATATCTTTAGAAGCCAATACTGCTAATGCAGCAGCAGCCCCTATTCCATTATCTGCTCCTAGAGTAGTGCCTTGAGCGGTAACCCAATCTCCTTCAATCAAGGTTTTAATAGGATCTTGAGTAAAATTATGCTGTGTATCTTGATTTTTTTGCGCCACCATATCTAGGTGACTTTGTAAAATCACACCCGGAACATTTTCTTTTCCCTGTGTGGCTGGTTTGCGCACAACGATATTACCAACTTCATCTCGTTCAGCAGATAATCCTAATTTTTTTGCTTCGTCTAAGATAAATTGCTGAACGGCCTCTTCATAGTGAGAAGGGCGCGGGATTTGAGTAAGCTGATCAAAATATTGCCATACAGCTTGTGGATTTAGTTGAGAAATAGCAGACATTGTTCCTCCAAGTCACTTTAAACGTTATGCTATATTACTCTACTCTATATATGAAGAGAACCAAGAAAAAAGCACTTTTCTCAATAAAACTCTAGAAAAGTGCTTTAATGATTAAAATCAAAAATTTATTAGTGATATATTTTTACAATCAGTTAGATAAGCGATTTCTGCATATCTTTATGTTCTATGCCGGCGTCTTGATAAACCTCGCTACAAATTTCATATCCGAGTTTCTCATAAAATCCAATTGCATGTGTTTGGGCACCTAATTTTGCGACTTTAGCGCCTAGGTCTTTAGCTTTTTCTTCTGTCGCACCCATAATCACTTCGCCCAAATTTTGACCTCTAACATTTTTTGCCACTGCTACTCTTTGAATTTTTGCTATAGAATCACTCTCTTGCAACAAAATTCTAGCTGTCGCTATAGGTTTTTTTTCTGTATTGTATAAAACGATATGCCAACAATCTTTTTCATACTCATCAATTTCTAAAGCTTCTTCAACTTTCTGTTCTTCAATAAAGACACTACGACGCAAGCTTAAAGCATCTTGATAAATATCAGAATTTATATCATTTGTTATTTTAATAGGTAAAGCATTTGCATAGGCTTGTTTTAATGTGAATGCACCATCATAGAGCGCCCTACCAATAATGGCGCCTGCTATTTCTGGTCGCGCCTCTCTTAATGCAATAATATCTTTTAAACTAGATACTCCTCCGCTTGCAATGATAGGAATGCTTGTAGCGCTTGCTAAAGCAGTCGTTTGAGCGATATTAACACCTTCCATCATGCCATCTTTGCTAATATCCGTATAAATAATTGCCGCAATTGTTTCTGAACTAAATTTTTGAGCCAATTCCGTTGCTTTAATGCCTGAAATATTTGCCCATCCATCCGTTGCTACATAACCATCTTTAGCATCTATGCCTAAAATTAAGCGTTTAGGATATTTCTCAGAAAGCGATAATACATAATCTGAATCAGAAACAGCCTTAGACCCAATAATGCAATATCGAACGCCTAAATCCCAATAGTGTTTAGCAGTATCTTCATCACGAATTCCTCCACCTATTTGTAGCGGAATATTGGGAAATCGCTTGGCAATTTCTAAAACAACATCAGCATTTTTGGGACTACCTGCAAATGCACCATTTAAATCAACTAAGTGAAGCCTATTTGCTCCTTGTGAAATCAAATGAGCTGCCATTTCTACTGGATTATTTGAAAAAACAGTCGCATCTTCCATTCTACCCTGTTTGAGGCGTACACATTGTCCATCTTTGAGATCAATAGCTGGAATGGGTAACATAAAAATATCCTTTAAATAATAAATAATACGACTAAAACAATAATAGGATTGCTATCAAGACAACAATCCTATTATTTGCTCATTAAAATATCTTACTGAAAAAGGATTGGTTCATTTCCTGATTGCATTTTTCCAATGATAATTCCCTCCTCTCCATTTTCTTTTAAGGTATTTAAAATAGCGGGAACTTCATTTTCTGGTGCAATAAGAACAAATCCAATACCCATATTAAATGTACCAAAACACTCTTCTTCATTTACTCGCTTTTTAATTTCAGCAAATAAAGGTAAATCAGGCAACATTTTAGTATCAATAACAGCAGTTAGCTTATCACCATAAGCGCGCGGGAGATTTTCAGGTAATCCTCCACCGGTAATATGTGCTAAGCCATTAACCTGATGTTTTTCTAGAACAGCTAATACTGATTTAACATAGATTTTTGTTGGAGTTAGTAATACCTCACCAACGGTTTTGTCACCAACAGCTGAATGAAAATTTGTAAAAATTTTTCTTAATAAAGAATAGCCATTAGAGTGATAACCTGAAGAAGGTAATCCAATCAAGACATCACCCGATTGAACGCGACTGCCATCAATTAAAGCTGATTTTTCAACAACACCAACAGAAAATCCTGCAATATCATACTCCCCGGCTTGGTAAAAACCTGGCATCTCAGCGGTTTCGCCACCAATGAGTGCTGCTCCTGCTTGTTGACATCCCTTAGCAATTCCTTTAATGATATCAGCTGCAATTTCAGGTTCTAATTTTCCACATGCAAGATAATCTAAGAAAAATTGCGGTTGAGCGCCATGACAAAGAATATCGTTTACACACATAGCAACAGCATCAATACCAATGGTATCGTATTTTTTTAACTCAAACGCTATTTTCAGTTTTGTGCCAACACCATCCGTACCAGAAACTAAAATGGGTTCTTTATAGCCTGATAAATCATAAAATGCGCCAAAAGCCCCAATCTGACCTAATACACGCGCATTATGCGTTGCTTTAGCATAAGATTTAATACGATTAACGGTATCATATCCCGCTTCTTTATCAACACCAGCAGACTTATAATCTAAAGTCATGATGATGACCTTTTGCTAAATGCTTTCAAACGCTCTAAAACCACTTCATAAGCATTGGTTAAACCACCAAGGTCACGACGGAAACGATCTTTATCTAATTTTTCACCACTTTTACTATCCCATAAACGTGAAGTATCGGGGCTAATTTCATCGGCAAGAATAATTTCTCCAGATGATGTTTTTCCAAATTCAATCTTAAAATCTACTAAATCTATTCCAATCTCAGAAAATAGCGTATCTAAGGTTTCATTGATTGCATCTGTTAAATCATAGATTGTTGCTAACTCTTCATAACTAGCAATACCAAGGGCAACCGCATGATCATCGTTAATCAAGGGGTCACCTAAAGCGTCATTTTTATAGCAAAGTTCATAAATAACGTTTTCTGGACGCGTTCCTTCTTCAATTCCCAAACGGGCTGCCATAGAGCCTGCAATAGTATTTCTAGTAATCACTTCTAGTGGAATAATAGTTACTTTTTGGCAAAGCTGCTCTCTATCATTCAACGTCTGAATATGATGAGTAGGAACACCTGCTGATTTTAATGCTTCAAAAATAAGCGTTGTAATCTGATTATTGAGTACTCCTTTATTTTCAATAATCGCATGTTTTGCTCCATTTCCTGCTGTTGCGTCATCATTATAATGAATAATCACTTTATCAGCGTCATCAGTAGTATAAACTGACTTTGCCTTGCCACTATAGAGAAGATCGCGTTTTTCCATGAAAAGTCCTTAAGATGGCTAAATAAAAAATAAAATCGGAAACTTAGTTTAATCCATATAGCGCCATCAATACTTCAACAGACTGATCACTTGAAAGATCGCCATTGATAATATGCTGCTCTAATTCCGCGCCAAAACCTTGAGCTTTGCCACCAAATTTACTATGAGGATCGCTTGCAATTTGCATTCGCTGTCGACGATTTTCAACTCCTTTAGGAGTTCGATCAATCCCCGCATAATCATTTTGCTTATTTTCATCAATAATTTTTTGAAGAATTTGTCGGGCTTTATCTTCATAACTCATAAATTATCCTTATCTAATTATCTAAATGCTTTTATCCCCGCGCGGAAAATATTTTGTGGACGAATAGTAGGGTAATGATTGCGATATAGATTATCTTGCCAACGCTCACTATGCCCCATTTTCCCTAAAATTCTACCACAAGGGCTTGTAATCGCTTCAATAGCATTTAAAGAGCCATTAGGATTATAAGAAGGATGCATTGTTGGAATGAGCAATTTAGGATCAGCATATTGAATCGCAACTTGCCCATTTTCAATCAAATTATCTAATGCTTCATCGCTACAATAAAATCTTCCTTCTCCATGAGATAACGCAACATCATGTGCTTCCCCAATGATAAACTCAGAAAGCCAAGGACTAGCATTATTTGAAATAATTGTTGTTGCAATTCTGGCGATATGACGACCTATACGATTATGCGCTAATGTAGGATCACCTATTTTTGGTTGTTTCACTTCACCATAAGGCAATAATCCTGTTTTTACTAATGCTTGAAAACCATTACAAATACCAAGAATCAATCCATCGCGTGCTAAAAATCGTGCAATAGCTTCTTGAATATGTGGTTCAAATATAATGTTGGCAATAAATTTTCCACTACCATCAGGCTCATCACCCGCACTAAACCCACCAGATAATGCAAAAATTTGACAATTATCTAGACTTTTTACCAAAGCATTAAGAGAATTTTGAATATCTGTCTGATGGTTATTACAAATAACAATTTCTTCAATTATTCCCCCTTCTCGCACAAAAGCTTTTGCGGTATCTAGCTCGCTATTAGTACCGGGGAAAACTGGTAAACAAATGCGTGGAGTGGGGATTTTTGTTGTAATAGGACGTGCTTTTGCTAAAGGTTTAGCTTCAATAATAGAAGCATTCCCTTCTGGTTTCGCACCGTTTAAAGGGTAAATATCTGCTAAAGACTGTGTTAAAGGCTCAAGTTCTGATAAATCAAGTGATTGAGAACCAATTACAATTTTAGATTCCGCAATAGTATAGCCTAAATGTAATAGATTTGGTGCAATTCCTAATCCGCCCTCACTGCTGATTAAAAAGCCCCCATATTCTGGTAAAAAGGCATCGGGAAGCTCGTTAATCTTAACACCAATTTTATTCCCAATAGCTGATTCATAAATCGCTTGAATAACACCACCATGGCGAATACTACGAATAGAAGCAATAATTCCCTCGTCTATTGCTTCTTGAATAAAATCATTAGCTTCTAAAATTGCTGAAAAATCCGGGCGTCCATGATTATCTTGAGGACAACGTAACCAATATAGCTGATGCTCAGCTTGTTTAAATTCTGCACTAATCGTTTTATCTGCCGCAACTGTTCCAACGGCAAAAGCAATCAATGTCGGCGGTACATCTAAAGCACCAAAACTACCACTCATACTATCTTTGCCACCAATGGCTGCACGCTCAATCCCTTTTAAAGCATGATGAGCACCTAAAAGTGCAGAAGTTGGCCATCCCCAACGAACAGCATCAGAACCTAGTTTTGGAAAATACTCTTGCAAAGAAAAATGTGCTGTTCGTAAATTTCCGCCAACCGCAATGAGTCTAGCGGCAGCTTCACAAACCGCATACATTCCACCATGATAAGGACTTTGTGCGCTAAACTCAGGATAAAATCCATAGGCCAAAATAGAGGCTGTATTGGTTTTTGTTTCTACTGGTAACTTATAAACAGAAGCTTCCGTTGGTGTTGCTTGGTAATATCCACCATAAGGTTTTAATACACAAGAAGCGCCTACATTAAAATCAAATCTATCTCCTAGCCCTCTTTGGTCCGCAAAATTCAAAGTTTTGAGCTGAGAACGTAAGCCATCTTGCCAAACCTCTTCAGAATAATAATGAGGTTTAGCAGCAGAAATTTGCACTTCTTGTTGTACCGTTTTGGCACCATGACTATCTAAAAAATTTCTAGAAAGAGAAACAATGACCTCTCCTCTCCAACGCATAATGAGCTTATCATTATCTGTAACAGTCGCAATATGAGTCGCTTGAAGGTTTTCTGTTGCTGCTAATTGTTGAATAACTAATAAATCTTCTGGTGCAATAACAATTGCCATTCTTTCTTGACTTTCACTAATGGCTAATTCAGTACCATTTAATCCTTGATATTTCGTTGGAACACAGTCTAAATCAATCTCTAAACTTTCTGCTAATTCTCCAACGGCAACAGAAACTCCGCCGGCACCAAAGTCATTGCATCGTTTAATCTTTCTTGCAAACTCGCCTTTTCTAAACAATCTTTGAAGTTTTCGTTCTTCTGGAGGATTACCTTTCTGTACCTCAGCAGCACTTTGCGCTAATGAGTCTTGATGATGTTCTTTTGAAGAGCCGGTTGCCCCACCGCATCCATCTCTGCCTGTAGCGCCACCTAACAATAGGACTAAGTCACCAGCTTTAGGAACTTCACGCCTAACATGCTCTGCAGGTGTTGCCGCAACTACTGCACCTACTTCCATATGCTTAGCTTTATATCCCTCATGATAAAACTCAACTATTTGACCAGTCGCCAAACCAATTTGATTTCCATAAGAAGATGCACCTGCCGCACTTCGCTCAGCAATTACTCGCTGAGGAAGTTTTCCCGGTAAAGTATCTTTAATATTTTCTCTTGGGTCTGCGCTACCACTGATACGCATTGCTTGATACACATAAGCCCGTCCTGACAGAGGGTCACGTATAGCACCACCAATACAAGTAGAAGCCCCCCCAAAAGGTTCTATTTCTGTTGGATGATTATGTGTTTCATTTTTAAACTGCAATAACCAAGAACGAGAAGTGTCATTCTCGTCCACATCTACAAAGACAGAACAAGCATTAACTTCCTCGGAAAACTCTACATCTTCTAATTTACCTTGGCTGCGTAGGTACTTTGCATCTATCGTTGCAAGTTCCATCAATGTAACAGGACGGCTATCAGCTTTAGCGCCATAAACCATCCGACGCTTATCTAAGAAATCTTCAAAATCTAGCCGTATTTCTTGTCCTAACGCATTTTCTGGAAAACGAATATTCTGTAATTCGGTTAAGAAAGTGGTATGACGACAATGATCTGACCAGTAAGTATCTAACACCCTTATTTCTGTTTCGCTAGGTGCTCGATTTTCTTCTTGAAAATAACGCTGTACCAAAAGTAAGTCAGCTAAAGACATAGCTAATCCAAAATTTTGATGCCACTCAGCTAAAGCATCTTCACTTTGTAACTGTAACAGGTCTGGATAATACGCAATATCGCTAGATTGACTAGCATCTAGTAAAGTTTGATTAGATAAATCTTTTTCTCGACTTTCAATAGGGTTGATTAAAAAATGCTTTAACCGCTCCAACCCTTCTTCATTAATTTCGCCTTTAATTAAATACGCGTTTGCGGTTCTAACCTGGGTATTGGCATAATCATCGCTAATCAATCGTAAACATTGTTCTGCTGAATCTGCTCTTTGATCGAACTGACCGGGTAAAGGTTCAACAACAATAATATGACTTGCTCGAGGAAGTTCTTTTAAAACCTCATCTGTCACAGAATCTGCGAATATCTGATTCACCGCTTTTTCTATATTTTCTGGTGCATGATATATATCATAAATAGCAACAGCTTCAATCTCCTGTAGTTCAGGTAATTGAAGCTGGGCTTGCAACGTTGATAACGAAAAAGCGCTTTGGCGAAATGCTAAGCGCTTGCGGATGAAGATGCGCTGAAACATAAAATAAACCGCAATAAAAATGAAAAACTCATTTTAACACAGATATATCATGTTAAAACCCAAAACGATTAGATACTCAGTCATTTTTTAGAAATCTCGTTGAATAGCTTCATAAGCTAGAGATACTAATGCTGTTTTATAATCGCTATCAGAAAAAATATCTAATACTTTTATAGCATTTTTTATCATATTATTTGCCTGCTCTCGACTATAAATTAAGGCATCCGTTTGATTTAATAACTCAATAACTTCATTAATAGCTTCTCTATCGCCTGTTTCTATAATGATTCTTAATCGTTTTTGAGCAAAACCTTCTAGCTGAGATTGCGCACGTATCAAAGGAAGTGTTGGCTTACCTTCAGCCAAGTCATCTCCTAAAGACTTTCCTAATTTAGCCACATCACCTGTATAATCGAGTAAATCATCAATAATTTGGAATCCCAATCCTAAGTAACGCCCATAATCTGCAAGTGCTTGAACTTTAGTTTGGTCAAGATTAGCCAATTGAGCAGGTACTTTACAAGCAGCGGAAAATAATACAGCTGTTTTAAGCTCAATTACTCGATAATAACGTTCTTCATCCACATCTGGATCATGCATATTAGACAGCTGCATTACCTCTCCAGCAGCAATTAAATTTGTTGCTTCTGCCATGGTTTCTAAAATCGCCATATTTCCCGTTCTCACCATGAGCTGAAAAGCACGGGTATAAAGAAAATCTCCTACCAAGACACTCGCAGCATTTGAAAAAGCAATATTTGCAGTTGGTTGACCACGTCGCATTTCTGATTCATCAACAACATCATCATGTAATAAAGTCGCGTTATGAATAAACTCAATAAACGCCGCAGCAGTGATAGCATATTGATGATGATATTGACAAACGCCAGCGCTTAATAATGTAAGTAGTGGGCGAAAACGCTTACCACCCTGTCCCAAAGCATAATGCATAACCAATTCAGCCAAAGGTACTTCTGACTGCATTTCGGCATGCATAACAGCTTCAGTCTGCTCTATTTCTTTTTTGATAAGCGTTTGTATCTGCTGGCGAGTCATTAAGTTCATATATATTCCATGAAAAAGACGCTAACCCTCCGTATTTTAGCTGATTCTCGAATAAATGCAGCATTATTTATCTTCGAATAAGAAAAAAATATTGTCGTTACGTAAAATAAATAAATTAAATTTATTCGGAAAAACTTATAATTTTTTTTGTAAAAAATTATATCTAATGAGACCTTTGCAAAATTCTATTTTATGTGAATTTTTACTATTAGTAGAGAAATAAGCATATGATTTTAATAGATTTTTTAAAATTAAAAAAATTAAAAACTCTCTTTTTTTGTCTTTTGCAAAGGTCTCAAATCGTTAAACGCAAAATTGGTACTAGTCTGACCGGATTGTCTTTTAATTCTGTCATGGTATTAGAACTGTACAAAGATAAGCCATTATTCCCATTATAGTGCAATCATCTAAAACCCAACCCAATCCAAAGCAGATAAAAGAATAAAGTATCAATACAATCCATCCGCCATTCTTTGCGGATTTGCTTAATCCAAGCCCACATCTTTTCAATAGGATTTAAGTCTGGACTATAAGGGGGTAACCAAACTATCTCATGCCCATGCTCTTCAATGATTGCTTGAATATCACTGCGTTTATGAAAAGCGGCATTGTCCATGACAATTACACTGTTTTTAGGTAACTCAGGTAACAGTGCTTCTCTCACCCAATGAGA
>NZ_LWHB01000035.1 GCF_001889065.1 Suttonella ornithocola
TTAAGGATATTGAGCAGTATCCTGATGATTACCAATGGGAAAGCGCTAGACGTTTTAATTGCTCGCAATCAGCGATTTGTTATGCTCTAAAGCGACTAAAGATAACGCATAAAAAAAGATTATAGTGCGATCAGCTAAAAAACAAAACATCCTATAGCCCTTATCTAGCCATTCTGGCGGTAGATAACGTTCTGTTTTTTAGCTGATTTGACTATATACCTAAAATAAAAAGCCTACTTCAACAGTAGGCTTTTTAAATATTGTTTTAACTAAATGATTAATCTTTATTAGTAAATTTATCTGGTAGAGGATAGGTACCGGGCAATAAAATATCTTGAGTAACATTATTGATATTGGTATGACCACAAAAAGCCATTGTTGTATCCAATTCGTTATGAATAATTTCTAGTGCTTTGGTTACCCCTGGTTTGGCGTAAGCACCTAGACCATAGATATATGAGCGCCCAATTAGCGTGCCTTTTGCGCCTAATGCCCAAGCTTTTAGAACATCTTGTCCACTTCTAATACCACTATCTACCCATACTTCTACTTTATCACCAACAGTGTCTACAATACGGGGTAAAACATCAATCGTTGCTGGCGCACCGTCTAACTGACGTCCACCATGATTAGAAACTACAATAGCATCTGCGCCATGTGCAACAGCAAGTTCTGCATCTTCTGGCTCCATAATACCTTTTAAAATCAATTTTCCTCCCCAATGATCACGAATGCGGTCAATCAATTCCCAATTCAGAGCAGGGTCAAATTGTTCTGCTGTCCATACAGATAATGAACTTAAATCACTAACACTTTTAGCATGACCAACAATATTACGGAAAGTTCTACGAGGGGTTTTTAGCATATCTAAACACCACCACGGCTTAGTAGCTAAGTTAATAAGGTTTGAAATAGTAGGTTTTGGTGGCGTTGAAAGCCCGTTTTTAATGTCTTTATGTCGCTGCCCTAATACTTGTAGATCTAAGGTAACCACTAATGCTGAACACCCAGCTGCTTTTGCACGATCAATAAGCCCATACATGAATTCACGCTCACGCATAACGTAAAGCTGGAACCAAAAAGGTTTGCTTACTTTTTCTGCAACATCTTCAATTGAACACACACTCATGGTTGATAAAGTAAAGGGAACACCAAATTTTTCCGCTGCTTGTGCGGCTAAAATTTCGCCGTCTGCATGCTGCATCCCACATGAACCTACAGGTGCTAATGCCACAGGCATAGCTACATCTTGTCCTATCATTTTGGTCGCTGTCGTGCGATTTTCCATATTGATTGCTACACGCTGACGAAATTTGATAGGCGTATATTCCGTTTCATTGCTACGATAGGTAGTTTCAGTCCAAGAACCAGAATCACAATAATCGTAAAACATTCTAGGAACCCTACGTTCTGCAACCTGACGTAAATCTTCAATGCAAGTCATTTTATCTAAGGGCGGAATAAAAAGCATAAATACCTCCTGTTAATACAATTTTGGTATTGTTTGCTAAGTAAGCGCACAATACAATGTGGAAATTGTAATCTATTTAAGCCAACCATGCTGATCTTATTGTCTTTTTCTCGGTTAACACGATATAACCAAAATATCATTTTACTAAATCAAGCTACAGGGAAACTTGAGGAAGGTGACCGTATTGCCCTCACAGGGACTAGTGGGAGCGGTAAAAGTTTACTATTAAGAGCCTTGGCTTCGCTTGACCCTATTGATGCTGGAGAAATATTTTACCGAAATCAACAAAACCTACCGCCAAGAGAGTGGCGAGCCAAAATTTGCTATCTCTCACAAACCCCTGCACTGGCAGAAGGAAAAGTAGAAGATAGTCTGAAAGCACCTTACCAATATCAATATCATCAAAAACAAATCTATAATCGAGATTTTCATATCACTCGCTTAAAAATGCTAGGAAAGGAAGAAGATTTTCTAAATCGTGAATCTTACCAACTATCAGGGGGTGAAAAACAAATTGTTAATCTCTTAAGAAGTTTGCAATTTTCACCACAAATTCTTTTATTAGATGAGCCAACAGCTGCTTTAGACCCTGAAAGTAAGCAGCAACTAGAACAATTAGTACTAAATTGGTGTACTGAACAACCGACACGCGCTTATATTTGGATTAGCCATGATCCAGAAGAAGCAAGCCGTATTGCTAATCGAAAATGGCAAATGCATAAAGGACAATTGACAACCGATGAACCACACAATCACCCTAACCATAACTAATATTTTTGTCGCGACAATTTTAATTTTAATCGCTGTATCCGTTTCCTATGCACTGAGACTAAAACTCGAAAAATCTCTCATCATTGCGGCAATACGAACGATTGTTCAGCTTAGCTTTATAGGTCTGATATTAGCTTGGGTGTTTGCGCGTAGTTATTGGTATGAAACTTTGATGATTTTAAGTATCATGACCCTAATTGCAGCTCAAGCTTCGCGTGCAAGAATACAGCGTCCTTATAAAGGGCTCTTTTTAGACAGTTTATGCGCTATTTTTGTAGCAGGTTGGATAATTCTCTTTATTACTCTTTGGATTATCCTTAATATTCATCCTCGCTTTACTCCTCAATACCTTATCCCTATCGGCGGAATGATTTTGGGAAACGCCTTAACTGCAATATCTCTAACTGCGGAACGCTTTATTAGCAGTTTGCGTCAATATTCTGATGCCATTCAAACACGATTGGCGCTTTCTGCAACTCCATGGGAAGCTTGTCGGAAAGAAGCGGCTGAAGCGCTTCGCGCTGGTATGATGCCCAGTATCAATGCAATGAGCGTAGTCGGCTTAGTAAGCTTACCGGGAATGATGACAGGACAAATACTTACTGGCGCTGATCCTCGCCAAGCTGTTCTCTATCAAATCGTTGTAATGTTTATGATGAGCGCTGCATGCGCTATTGCTTGTGTTACAATGTTAGTACTGATATTTCGTCGCCATTTTAATGCCTTACAGCAGCTTATTTTTCCTCCTGAGCAACTGAGAATTTCTTGGTGGTCAAGATTAAGGTATTATTTTATCTCAGGAAAATCTTATTAATAAAATATGGATTTTATCTTTTTATCTTCACCTAAATCACTATGTCTTTAATTCTCGCATCTGCTTCTCCACGTCGTTCGCAATTACTCACTCAAGTGGGTATCGCGCATCAGATGATTCCCGCAAATATTGATGAAACTCCTCGTCTAAATGAAACACCGATAGAAAGCGTTGCTCGATTTTCGCATGAAAAAGCAGCAGCTATTGCTGCACGATATCCGCACGACATCATTTTAGCGGCTGATACTATTGGTATTTTAAATGGACAATTGCTTGGTAAGCCTAAAGATGCTGCACATGCAATGGAAATGCTTTTACAAATGAGCGGCAAGTGGCATGAAGTGGTAACGGCTTTTACGGTTCAAGCTCAAGCAGAAATTATCAGTCAAACTGTCATTACCAAAGTAAGAATACGTCCTGCTGATAAAAAATTACTTGCTGCATATATTGATACTGGCGAGCCATTAGATAAAGCAGGAAGCTATGGAATTCAAGGTGCTGGTGCATTGTTAGTGGAAGAAATTCAGGGAGATTATTCTGCTGTGGTAGGATTACCATTGATTACGGTTGTTAATGTTTTACACCGATTTGGTATTATGCCTTTTACTGCTCGCTAATTTTCTTTTGGATTTTTCATGAATACGCTTATCCCTTTACAAGTGCCTACAGCGCCCCCGCCAGTTAATACCGAAATTTTAGTCAACCATACGCCGTATGAAACACGAGTGGCTATTTTAGAGGATGGGGTACTCCAAGATGTGATGGTTGAACGAGAGCGTCGGCGAGGAATTGTCGGTAATATTTATAAAGGCAAAGTTCAACGTGTTTTGCCGGGAATGGATGCGGCTTTTATTGACATTGGATTAGAACGTGCCGGCTTTTTGCATATGAAAAATATCAATCGTCGCCAAGAAAATATTGAAAAAATTACTGATATTTTGTATGAAGGACAAACACTATTAGTTCAAGTCCTTAAAGATCCCATTGGTACAAAAGGCGCACGATTAACCACAGAAATCTCTATCCCTTCTCGATTTCTTGTTTATTTACCTAATGCAAATGATATAGGTGTATCTATTAAAATTGCTAGCGAAGCTCAACGTCAAAGCTTACGCGAGTTAATGGTTGGCTTTCATCAAGATCAACAAGGCGGATTTATTGTTCGTACTGCCATAGAATCAGCAGACATTTGGGCAATGCGCGCAGATATGCAGTATTTGCGTCGTATGTGGGAAACCATTTTAGATGCCTATCAAGCAGCGCATGCTGGCGAGTTGATTTACGGTGATTTACCACTATATCTAAAAGTACTACGTGATTTTGTTTCTCCTTCTGTTAGCAAAGTTACTGTTGATCATCCTTCAGCATATGAACAAATGGCAGCTTTTGCTGCAAATTTTCTCATTGAAATGGCAGACTGTATTACCTACTATAACAGCGATCTTAGTTTGTTTGAACGTCATGGGGTTGAGGAAGAATTAGAAAAAGCACTAAAAAGACATGTTACGCTAAAATCAGGTGGATATTTAATTATTGACCAAACAGAAGCCATGACAACAATTGATGTCAATACAGGTGGGTTTGTCGGTAAACTCTCTCAAGAAGACACTATTTTTAAAACCAATTTAGAAGCGGCAAAAGCAATTGCGCGCCAACTCCGATTGCGTAATTTAGGTGGCATTATTATGTTAGATTTCATTGATATGCTTGATCCAAAACACCAAAAAGGGGTTATGGATGCTTTACTAACAGCCCTTGCCAAAGATAAAAGCAAATACACAATTAGCCCAATTTCTCCGCTAGGCATTATTGAGATGACACGTAAACGCACAAGAGAAAGCTTACGACAAGTGATGTGCGAAACGTGTCCAACGTGTGGTGGACGAGGTTATGTTAAAACCATAGAAACACAAGTCTATGAATTATTCAGAGATTTAATGCGTGAAGCGAGAGATTATACGCCTAAACAATTAACGGTTATGGGCGACCCTAATCTAATTGAGTTTATTCGTGAAGAAGAATCTTTAGCATTCTCAGATTTACAAGTTTTACTTAAAACCCCTATTCGCTTACATCCCGAGCCGGCTTATAGCGACGGACAATATGATATTGCTGTTTCATGAAACGCATTTGGTCAATCATATTTCTTTTTTTATTCTCCAAAGCTTTTGCTCATCCACATGAATGGTTGAGCGTTACGCTTACGCCTATTCTAAATAATCAAAATCAAATTATAGCGCTTGAACAACATTGGGAGTTTGATCCGCTTTTTGCACAAGTAGTATTAGAACCTGTCCTCAAAGCCAAAACAAAAGAAGATGCCAAAGCAAAAATGCAAGGGATTGAAAAAGACATCACACATAATCTTTCTGAAGCGCATTTTTTTACTTATAGTTCCACAAATTTTTTTACCCGTAAAAAAGGCAATGCTATCAGTCATAGAAGGAGCATTAACTTATCAATTTCAGCTTCTACTCAAAACCCCTACCGATAAAATTCATTTTAGTTTATATGAACCTAGCTACTATATAGAAGTCCGCTACGACCCAGATAATCAGCCGACGCATTGGGCGAATGGCTGCATATTAGAAATAAAAGAAAGTGAGCCTGATAGTAAAGTCGTTGAAGCTGCTGCTGCTATTGATATCAATGGCAAAGGCGATCCTGAGCTAGGTAAATATTTTGCTCAACAAAGTTTTCTTAGTTGCCCTTCTATTTATGCTGTTAAAAAATAAATTTGTTATTCTTCTTTTAGTATTATTCGGATTTACTACACTGGTTTGGCTAACGCGTGACTATTGGCTTGCCCTTATTTATCAGCTTCAACAAACACAAAATGCCTATCAGCGTCAAATCAGTCAAGCACTAGCAAGTTTACGGCATCAAAATAATAGCTCTTTGCAATGGAGCTTAATGGGCATTGCTTGGCTATATGGTTTTTTACATGCGATTGGTCCCGGACATGGAAAAGCCGTACTAACCACATGGCTACTGACACAGCCAGAGCATTATCGCCATACTTTATTGATTGGCATTGGGGGCGCTTTCTTGCAAGCCATTAGTGCATTTTTTTGGGTGGGAGTAAGTATTGGCGTTGGTGGCTATCTCATCCGAGAAAGTATGGCTCAAAGCATTTGGCTAAACCGATTGAGTTTCTTATTTATTATCTGTATTGGCTTATATCTTATCTATCGTGCTTTCCCACGTAAACAATTTTCACATTGTCAATGCGGTCATCATAAGCATTCTCATCATCATAAACCTGCTATTGTCGCAGCCATTGGAATTGGTATCCGCCCCTGTAGTGGTGCATTGCTGATTTTATCCGTTGCCGCCGCGTGGGGTCTTTGGGAAACAGGTGCGTTAATGGTATTTGCAATGGCTATGGGGACTGCAACGACGTTAAGTATCATTGCACTATTACTGATTTTAGGCAGAAAACCGCTTCTAATGAGATTTTCACAACAAAATCCTTCTCGATTTTATTATTGGTTACCTTTATTTGGCGGTTTTTTGATAACTTTATTAGGCATATTTCTACTGATAAGCACTTTTTCTTTATCAGCAACTAAGCATCCTATACTTCATTGACTTCACGCCCTTTCTTACCTATAGCGAGTGACACGGATTAGCATTAAAATAACATAAATCGTTCAACAATCCTCATAAAACTCACAGGAGATAACATGAAAAGTCTTGGCGAATTCATTATTGAGAAGCAAAATGAATACCCGGGTGCTAAAGGCTCTCTTTCCGGTATTCTTTCCGCTATTCGCTTATCCGCTAAACTCTTACATCGAGATATCAATAAAGCTGGCTTAATTACGGATGTCCTTGGTGATACGGATAATGAAAATGTACAAGGAGAAACACAGAAAAAACTCGATGTCTTAGCACATGACACCATTAAAAAAGCACTATTTAATCGAGATGATGTGGCTGGATTTGCTTCAGAAGAAGAAGAACACTTTATTGCCTTTAATACCGAGCGCGGCAAAAATGCAAAATATATCATTCTCACTGATCCTTTAGATGGTTCATCAAATATTGATGTTAATGTCGCTGTTGGCACCATTTTTTCAATCTACCGCCGTGTTACCCCAATCGGCACCTCCGTAACCTTAGAAGACTTCCTACAACCTGGGAATCGCCAGGTGGCGGCAGGCTACGTCGTTTACGGTTCATCTACCATGTTGGTTTACACCACAGGCAACGGCGTGAACGGCTTTACCTACGACCCCTCTTTAGGTATGTTTTTACTCTCACACGAAAACATCCGCATTCCAGAAGACGGCAACATTTATTCTATCAATGAAGGCGGATACGTTAAATTTCCACAGGGCGTAAAAAAATACATCAAGTATTGTCAGGAACAAACAGAAGATAGCTCTCGCCCTTATACTTCTCGCTACATTGGTTCTTTAGTTTCTGATTTCCATCGAAATATGCTTAAAGGGGGAATTTACATGTATCCGCAAGCCAGTAGCTATCCTAATGGTAAATTACGCTTAAATTATGAATGTAACCCTATTGCTTTTTTAGCAGAACAAGCAGGTGGTATTGCCACTAATGGTCAACAGCGTATCTTAAATATTCAACCACAAACACTACATCAGCGTAGTCCTTTTTTTGTAGGCTCAAAAAATATGGTGGAAAAAGTGATGAATTTTATTCAAGATAACCCCGAAAGAATTTACTAAATCAAATTTCAAAAAATCCACTCTTATTGGAAGTTATTTAAAAAAACAATAAAAAATAAAAATAGCATTCTATTTAACTATATGTTTTTAATAACATAAAAAAATGATACTAAAAAACTGATGCTATTTTACTAGAAACTCTATATAGAATATTTTAGACTGTAATTTTTCAACTAAAGGAACTTTAATATGTCTGTAATAATGAGCTTGGTTGGGATGGCAGTATTGATTGCCATTGCTTTTATTTTCTCCGTAAATAAACGTGCAATAAATCCACGCACCGTGTTCGGCGCCTTTGCTTTGCAATTCTGTATTGGTGCTTTCGTTCTCTATGTTCCTTGGGGACAAACCGCGCTAGGCATTGCGAGTGATGGCGTCAAAAAAGTGATTGACTACGGTAATGAAGGTGTAAGTTTCTTACTTGGTGGCTTAGTAAGCGATAAGATGTTTGAACTTTTCGGCGGAAGCGGATTTATTTTTGCCTTCCGCGTCCTACCCATGATTATCTTCTTCTCATCTCTGATTGCTGTGCTTTATTACCTTGGCATCATGAGCTGGATTATCCGCATCATTGGCGGTGCTTTGCATAAACTACTCGGCACTTCTCGCGCAGAATCCATGTCAGCAGCAGCTAATATTTTCGTTGGACAAACCGAAGCGCCTCTAGTGGTTAAACCTTTTGTTCGTGATATGACACAATCTGAACTCTTTGCCATTATGTGTGGTGGATTGGCTTCTATTGCTGGGTCTGTATTAGGTGGCTATGCGCAAATGGGCGTAGAAATGAAATATCTACTCGCCGCTTCTTTTATGGCAGCACCGGGCGGACTTCTATTTGCAAAATTACTCGTTCCTGAAACACAAGTTCCCCCTAGTAATGAAAATCTAACCAATAACTTCTCTGCTGATGCAGATAGCAAACCAGCAAACGTTATTGATGCAGCAGCCGATGGCGCAAGCTCAGGTATGCAGCTTGCAATCAACGTTGCCGCCATGTTGCTCGCTTTCGTAGCTTTAATTGCGCTCATCAACGGTATATTTGGCGGTATTGGCAGCCTCATTGGTATGCCTGATTTATCATTAGATAAAATCTTTGGTTGGTTATTTGCACCATTAGCATGGCTAATTGGCACCCCTTGGAGTGAAGCACAAGTTGCGGGTACATTCCTTGGACAAAAACTCGCAATTAACGAATTTGTGGCTTACGCCAATTTCCAACCCTATCTACAAGGCGCAACAGATATTGTGTTAACAGAAAAAACCAAAGCGATTATCTCTTTTGCCCTTTGTGGTTTTGCAAACTTTAGTTCAATCGCTATTTTAGTAGGCGGACTCTCTATCATGGCTCCTAACCGCCGTAAAGACGTTGCACGTTTTGCTATGCCAGCACTTTTAGCAGGTACGCTTTCTAATTTAATGAGTGCGACCATTGCCGGATTATTTATTGGTTTAGGAGGTTAAGATGCAAAATGCTGATATTGTTAAATTGATTGATTTAACCAGTCTTAATGACAACGATACCCCTGAAGTTATTGATCATCTCTGCCAACAAGCGACAACCCCTCTTGGAAATGTCGCTGCCGTATGCGTCTATCCACAATTTGTTAAACAAGTAGATGACACATTACTAGGCATTCCTGTCGCAACCGTGGTTAACTTTCCTGCCGCAACCGATAGCCTAGATAAAGTTCTTAAAGATACAGAGCAAGCGCTAAAAGATGGCGCCGATGAAATTGATTTAGTCTTACCTTATCGTGATAGCAATGAAAATTCCTTAGCGATGGTCAAAGCGGTCAAAAAACTCTGTTTGGACAATAATGCGCTTTTAAAAGTCATCATTGAAAGTGGCGCTTTTGACAATACCGCCGATATTAAAAATGCCGCTGCAATTGCAATTGATGGCGGTGCAGATTTTGTAAAAACCTCTACCGGCAAAATTGCTGTTGGCGCAACGCCTGAAGCGGCGAAAGCGATTTGTGAAGTCCTTGCTGAAAAAGGCGTGAGCGACAGCGTGGGCATTAAAATTTCGGGTGGCGTTCGCACACCTGAAGAAGCCAATATGTATTTAGAAATTATCACTCAACAATTTGGTCGTGATTGGATCACGCCACACCGCGTGCGCATCGGTGCGTCTTCTTTATTAAATGCGCTATTGGAGAAATAAATATGGCAAAATTTTTACCGCAAGAAATTATTCGGAAAAAACGTGATAAAGGTATTTTAACGCCTGAAGAAATCCAATTTTTTGTCTCTGGTGTTACTGACGGCAGTATCGGAGAAGGACAAATTGCCGCCCTTTGTATGTCTATTTTCTTCAATGATTTAAATATTGAAGAGAAAAGTGCTTTAACGTTGGCTATGCGCAATTCTGGCGATAGTTTGGATTGGTCTAATGTTGGCTTAAATGGTCCTGTTTTAGATAAACACTCAACTGGCGGCGTTGGTGATGTTGTTTCGCTAATGCTTGCCCCAATGCTCGCCGCTTGTGGCGGTTACGTGCCAATGATTTCTGGTCGTGGATTAGGTCATACAGGCGGAACACTAGATAAACTCGAAGCTATTCCGGGATTTGATATGTATCCAAGCCCTGATAATCTTAGCCGTATTGTCAAAGAAGTTGGCTGTGCCATTATTGGACAAACAGGCAACCTAGCGCCAGCAGATCGTAAAATCTATGCTACACGTGATATTACCGCAACTGTGGAATCTATCGCACTCATCACTGCTTCTATTCTTTCTAAAAAACTCGCTGAAGGATTAGATAGCTTAGTAATGGACGTAAAAGTTGGTAATGGCGCCTTTATGCCAACCTATCAACAATCACAAGCCTTAGCGCAATCCATCGCAAGCGTTGCTACAGCCGCTGGGTGTCAAACCACCGCTCTACTTACAGATATGAACCAAGTATTAGCATCTAGTGCAGGAAATGCAGTCGAAGTCGCTGAAGCCATTCGCTTTTTACGCAATGAAGACGTTAATCCTCGATTAAAAGAAATCACTATGGCTCTATGCGCAGAAGCATTAGTCAACGGTAAATTAGCGAGTGATAGAGATGATGCTCGCAGACAATTACAAGAAACACTGGATAGCGGAAAAGCTGCTGAATACTTTGACCGTATGGTCGTTGCACAAGGCGGACCAGCTGATATTTGCAATACTTATGAAAAACATCTTCGTAAAGCCGCAATTATCAAACCCCTTTATGCGCCGTGTGAAGGCATTATTAGTGCTATGGATACGCGCTCTATTGGTATTGCAGTAATCAATCTAGGCGGCGGACGTCGTCGCGCAGAAGATAAAATTGACCACGCAGTTGGCTTTGACGATATTCTGCCTTTAGGCACAAAAGTTGATACACAAACCCCTATCGCAATCATTCATGCGCAAAGTGAAGAAGCTTATCAGCAAGCTGCACAAGAATATCTAGCAGCATTAGAAATTGGTGAAAAAACACCTGAAAAAACGCCTGAAATCTACGAAACAATCAATCCTTAATTCATTCTTTTCAGACGCCACTCTTTTATTGAGTGGCCTCTCTCTTTAATATAAGAGGATATTATATGACAGACAATCTCTTATCTATCGCTCAACATTGGCTAGAACAAGACCCAGATACCGAAACTCGAGAAGAGCTACAGGCAATTATTAACAACAACAATACCGAAGAACTACACAAACGTTTTCATGGTCGTTTACAATTTGGTACTGCTGGACTAAGAGGTCCTTTACAAGCCGGATCAATGGGAATGAACCGAGTATTAGTCGCTCAAGCAGCTGGTGGATTAGCGGCTTATCTCAAACAGAAAAACAATAAACCTAGCGTTGTTATTGGCTGTGATGCACGTAAAAACTCCTATCAATTTGCAAAAGATAGCGCAGAAATTTTACAAGGCGCGGGCGTGACCGCTTATCTTTTACCAGAAAAACTCCCAACGCCTGTCTTAGCTTATGCGGTTCGTAAACTCGGCGTTTCTGCGGGAATTATGGTAACCGCTAGCCATAATCCCCCTGAAGACAATGGCTACAAAGTCTATCTTGGTGATGCGGATGATGGCGCGCAAATTGTGCCACCTGCGGACAGCGAAATTGCCTCAGAAATTGAAAAAATTGCGCAAGGGGATATTCGTGATTTACCGCGCGATAACCACTATCAACAATTAGACAACAGCGTTTGGGAAGACTATATTGCAACAACGGCTTTGCTTGCGAATCAAACACCGGTTGAACTAAATTATATCTATACCGCCATGCATGGAGTTGGCAAAAATACCTTCCTAAAAACATTGGAGAAAGCAAACTATCCTTTACCACATTTAGTCAGCGAGCAATGTGACCCTGATCCAACATTCCCAACCGTCAACTTCCCTAATCCAGAAGAAGCTGGGGCGTTAGATCTCGCTATTATCGCTGCTAACTATATCAATGCCGACTTTATTTTAGCGAATGACCCTGATGCCGACCGCCTCGCTGTTGCACTAAAAGATGCCGAAGGCAATTGGAAGCCCCTACATGGTAATACCGTAGGATGTTGGTTAGCATGGGAAGCGGCGAAAGCTGCCCAGTCTGAAGGAAAACAAGGAACTCTTGCTTGTTCTTTAGTTTCTAGCCCTCAGCTGGCTAAAATTGCAAAAGCGTACGACTTAGTACATGAAGAAACGCTCACAGGCTTTAAATGGATTGGTCGAGTACCTAATCTTCTCTTTGGCTACGAAGAAGCCTTGGGCTATTTAGTTGATCCACAAAAAGTCCATGATAAAGATGGAATTTCTGCTGCAATGGCATTTTTAAATTTAGCCCTGCGCTTAAAGCATGAAGGCAAAACCTTTATCGATTATGCTAACGAATATACCGAAAAATTCGGTGCAGCTGCTAGTGGACAAGTTTCTATTCGTGTCACCAACCTTTCTCGTATTGGAGAAATCATGACAGAAGTTCGCAATAGCCCGCCACAAACATTAGTTGGATTGCCTGTCATTGCTTACACCGACCATTTACAAACTGAGCGAAACAATAACATCTTAGTCTTCCATATAGAAAAAGATGGCGAAGAAGCCCGTGTTATTTTCCGCCCTTCTGGCACAGAACCTAAGCTCAAAATTTACCTTGATACAGGCGCACCAACACAGGCACAAGCAGACGCCCTTTTAGAAAAACTTATTTCTGAATTAAAGCAAACCTACACTGACTAAGCCTAAAAAATAGTCGGGAGATTTCCCGACTATTTTTTTATCAACTCCTCGCTGTCCTTCTTAAACTAATCTTCTTTACCCTGCTTTCTACTATAATAATCTCTCGTATTACCCTACTCTTCTACCATGATAACAACCGAAACTCGAAATCCTACCAGCCAAGAGATTGATACTCTATCTACTATTGAGATACTCCAACGAATCAATCAAGAAGACGCTAAAATTGCCAACATCATCGCAACAGAAATTCCTAATATTACGCTTGCTGTAGACGCAATTGTCCACACCTTTTCTCAAAAAGGACGATTGATTTATATAGGCGCTGGAACATCTGGACGATTAGGCGTATTAGATGCCAGTGAATGTCCACCAACCTATAACACCGACCCCAATCAAATTATCGGCATCATCGCAGGTGGGCATCAGGCACTCACTGAGGCGATAGAAAACGCCGAAGACAATCAAGAGCAAGC
>NZ_LWHB01000036.1 GCF_001889065.1 Suttonella ornithocola
GTTAATCTTTTTTTATGCGTTATCTTTAGTCGCTTTAGAGCATAACAAATCGCTGATTGCGAGCAATTAAAACGTCTAGCGCTTTCCCATTGGTAATCATCAGGATACTGCTCAATATCCTTAAGCAAGGCTTCATCATCAATCTTTGAGGGCTTACGCTCAGTAAAGCCTTTAGGATGGGGATTTTTAATCCAGCTATAGACGGTGAATTTGCTGATCTTGTAGCGCTTTGCAACAGCGCGCCAAGTTTCTCCATTAGCAATATCGTTAAGAATTTTCTGCCGGAATTGGCTGCAGTAGGCCATAGGATATGCTCAGTTTGTTTTTGATAATTCTACTACAAGTTGTTCTTTATATCTGCTTTGGATAGATTGGATTATAAGTGATTTGACTATATCAGCATTACTATCTAAGTTATCTAACTCAGTTTCAGCAATTACAGCATCTTTTGTACTTTGGGTATAGTCTACTGTGACCAAGCCTAAGTCGTCTTTACTATTATCTAGAGTAGTATGACCAGATTTATCTTGTGCTTGTTTAAAAGTAACAGAACCTAGATTATATAGTCAATTAAATCCAGAATAGGACAAAAGAGCATCCCAAAAGACATCAAAATTAGATAAAACTTTACGTAAATACTTTTTAAGATTGCCCCACTGCTTTTTGATTAGATTTAACTCTGGCGAATAAGGTGATAAAGGCAAAACAACATGACCAAATTTTTCGGCTAACGCTTTTAGAACCTTCATTCAATGAAATTGAGCATTATCCATAATAATCACTGATTTAACACTCAATGATGGTAATAAGTGTTCTTCAAACCATTTTTCAAAAAAGGCACTTGTCATGGTATTTTCGTAAGTCATTGGGGCAATGAGTTTATTGCCAATTTGACCTGCAACAACGGATATCCGTTTATATTTTTTGCCACTAATGGTGCTTTTAACAGTTTTCCCTTTGGATGACCTTGCAAAGGGTCGATGTAAGTAGGTATCTATACCCGTTTCATCAATATAAACCCTTTGATGGTCATTGAAGGTTGCAAGCTTGGTTAGATCGTTTTCTACTTTGATTGGGTCTTGTTCTTTGTAGGTCGTGGTCTTTTTTTAAGTGTCATACCGATTGATTTTAGTGCATAAAATATGCCTTGTGGTGTACAGGCAAAGTGTTCTGCTATTTCAAATAAATAGGCATCATTGTGTTGTTCTACATAGGTTTTAAGTTGTTCACGGTCTATTTTTCTTGGTTTTGTGCCTTGAGATTGGGCGCTAAGTTCACCTGTATCTCTTTGGAGTTTTTTCCAGCTGTATAGTGCTGAGCGTGATATGCCATAGGCTTGTATTACTTGGTCAATGTCTTTGCATTTGTCCCAGTACGCCATTGCTTTTTGTCGGATTTCAATTGTGTATGCCATTTTGTTAGTTTCCGCTATTTTTAGTCTTGTTTCTATTTTAAATTACTATAAAGCCTTTGCTCATAGACCTTATGGCTACAGCACAAAAGGACAAGTTTGTCATGGAAGTGATATAGTGCAATCAGCTAAAAAACAAAACATCCTATAGCCCTTATCTAACCATTCTATCGGTAGATAACGTTCTGTTTTTTAGCTGATTTGACTATAACTGGCATTTAAAAAACCAGAGCAATGCGATTGGAGCCATTATCAATGGAGAATTGTTTGCCTTACGCTTATATGATGGTTCTATTAACAGCGATATTTTCTCTCATTGGGTGAGAGAAGCACTGTTACCTGAGTTACCTAAAAACAGTGTAATTGTCATGGACAATGCCGCTTTTCATAAACGCAGTGATATTCAAGCAATCATTGAAGAGCATGGGCATGAGATAGTTTGGTTACCCCCTTATAGTCCAGACTTAAATCCCATTGAAAAGATGTGGGCTTGGATTAAGCAAATACGCAAAGAATGGCGGATGGATTGTATTGATACTTTATGCTTTTATCTGCTTTGGATTGGGTTGGGTTTTAGATGATTGCACTATAACTAAACGACACAACTCAATCACCATTTGACAAGAAGCATCAAACGAACCCAAAGGTAGAAACTCACAATTAGAATGAAAATTGTGCGAACCCGTAAAAAAATTAGGCGTCAAAATTCCTTGAGAGGATAAATAAGATCCATCTGTTCCACCCCTCATCGCAATATCTTTAGGCGCAATCTCTAAATGTGCCAAAGCCGTAAATAAATGCTCAATCGCTTGACGATTATCTGGCGTAATCGCATCAGCAATATTGGCATAAGTATCACTTATTGATAAAGAAATATTAGCACGCGGATAACGCAAGCGTATCAGCTCCACCAGCTTTTTAATATATGCTTTTTTATCCCCAAATCCTTTTTGAGAATGATCGCGAATATTTAGCGATAAGACCACTTGCGATTGATTGCTATTTATCGCCTGCGCCCAAATATAGTCCTCTTTTCCTTCCGTATTTTCAGGAATTTTTAAACGGTTAAGTAAATTCACTAAATCAACAGCAATTAAGTAGGATTAACCAATACCCCTTTAGCCAACATAGGATGCGCAGAAACGCCATCAATCGTAATCGTCGCTGTCGCCGCATTAAACGTTTATAGACTACTTCCCCAATCTCGCAACAATCAATGGTATAAGCAAAATCTACGGGGAAACGAGTCAAATCCAATGTTTTAGCGCCTTTCAACCCAATCTTCTCATCAAGAACAAAACAAACATGCACATCCCCATGCGGTAAATTCTCTTTCTGCATCTCCTCAATCGCCACCATAATCGCGGTAATTGCCGCCTTATTATCTGTATCCAATACACTCGTTCCATCGCTCACAATAATATCATCGCCCTGATACGCTAAAATTTCTGGATACTCATCCGTACGCAAAAAATCCCTTTCTCAGGATTTAAACAAATATCCTGACCATCATATTGAGACCTTTGCAAAATTCCGTTTCATAAGAATTTTTGCTACTAGCAGAAAAATTAACACCATGATTTTAATATTTTTTTTTGAAAAATTGAAATTTCTCTATTTTATGTTTTTTTTGCAAAGGTCTCATATTGGCAAATTCTCTGAGGATAAATCTCTGGAGACAACGCAACATCCACCGTATCTAAATGCGCAATAAAGCCAACGGTTGGACAAGAATGCGACACATTAGACAGTAACCGCGCCGAAACAATCGCATCTTCTTCATCAAAATAAATATCTGACAACTCCAATTCAGAAAGCTCTTGGAAAAGTAAACGAGCCAAATCTCTTTGCCCTTCACTAGACGGCACCACCTGCACACTTTCATCACTTTGGCTAAAAATCGCCAAATATCGGCAAAATACTGATAAAGCTTTTCCTTTCATATTTTTTCTCCTCAAAAAAGAAATATCATACGTGCGATATCACGCCTAAAAATCGCTATAATGTTTAGTTTTCAACCATAAGGACTAAATCATGACTGATTTTAATGAAGTATTAGATGCTGGTGATGTTGATAACGGCATTATCAACGTTGTTGTTGAAATCCCCGCAGGTTCTAATAATAAAATCGAGTGGGACAGAGAGCGTAAATTGATGAAAATTGATCGCGTTGAACCCCTTATTTTTGCCAAACCAACCAACTACGGTTTTATCCCACAAACCTTAGATGAAGATGGCGATGAATTAGACGCGCTCATTATTACTGACACTCCCTTACCAACAGGCGTTTATTTGGAAGCAAAAGTCATAGGCGTGATGAAATTTGTAGACGACAGTGAAGTTGACGACAAAATTGTTGTTGTACCAGCTGACGATCGCCACAGCGGAAATGCCATCAATAGCTTAGATGACCTACCCAAACAACTCATCAAACAAATCGAATTCCACTTCAATCAATACAAAGCGCTCAAAAAACCCGGCTCAACCAATGTTGAACACTGGGGAGATATTGAAGAAGCTAAAGCGGTAATTAGAGAGTCACAACAGCGTTGGAAAAATCGTTAAAAATCTATTTAGCCAATAAAAATAGCGCGGATAACTCCGCGCTATTTTTATGTAAAAATTAAAATAACTAAATAACTTGAAAATTACTTGCTGAAAGCTGCTCATTAAAATTATCAGAAAAGCGAGCAAATGCAATTGCACCATTACTACCATTGCCGTCAGCATCATAATAAAGCGTCTTATTAAGACTATCATAGAGAATGTAGTCATCTGACTGCTTCGCATCACCATATACAAAATTTTGATTAGACAAGGTTCCAATATTAAGCTTACTAAATATATCAGCAGACAATAAAATTTTATCACCTTCTTGAATATTGAAATCTGACAATAAATCAACACCTTTCCCTAAAGCTGAGTCAAATACAAATTGATCAGCTCCAGTGCCACCAATCAAAGTATCATCTCCCATGCCACCATGTAAAATATCATTACCAGCACCACCATTTAAAATATTATTACCTGTGTTGCCCCATAAGATATTATTAGCCTCATTTCCTATGCCATTTAAATTCTCAGTTCCAAGAAGATTTAAATTCTCTAATCCGCTTTGTAAGTGATAATTAACTGTGCTGTTAACGACATCAATACCACCATTATCAATAATTCTATCAGCGACATTATCAACAAAATAAGTATCATTTCCTAGACCGCCATTCATTAGGTCTGCACCCAACCCCCCATCTAAAATGTCATTACCATCTTCTCCATAAAGATAATCACCTCCCTGACCGCCCTCTAACCAATCATCGCCTTTTCCTCCAAAAATACGATCGTTTCCGGCGTTACCTTGAATATGGTTGTTAGTTTCGTTACCAATAAGCTCATCATGCCCACTGCCACCCTTAAGATTTTCAATTTGAGTGTTAAAGCCAATAAACATCTGATCTTTTACCAAACGATTATTATCATCATAAACTAAATAATTTGCCTTCTGATCTCCACGATAAATCCAAGAACCCGGTGTCAAATTGATATGTACATTTTGAGTTTCTTCATGAGCATCAAAAGTATCATTTCCTGAGCCATCCCAAATATAGATATCATTTCCTAAAGTATTTGGATTAAAGTTTTTGAATGTATAAACACTGTCACCTGCATGTTGTTTTTCATTTACACCATATCGGTAGTGCAAAGTAGCAAGATCAAAAATACCGAACTGAGTGGCTGTGACAGAAGTATTAACTGTATGTCCATTTTTTAAAGTAACATCTGCTTTAATATCATCTGTATAAGACATAATCGTTAAGCTACTTTTATCTTCTGGTGACCATTGAGGAATAGAATCTTTACCAGAGAAAGGATGAGACAAACCAACACTATGCCCAATTTCATGAAGCACTGTTCCAAATCCACCAGTTACCCAACTAATATAGCCATTTGGTTCAGCAGGTTTTTCTATAATTGATGTATTTTTACTCAACGCATGATCAGCTTGATAAGCAATAGAATTGATATGCACATCCCCACCATAATAAGCAAAGCCAGCTTCAAAACTTGCTCCATCACCTTCCCCACCATGCATACGTAAGCTACTGCATATTGGGCAATTACAAGAATAAGGTGTCTCTTGCTCTAATGCATCGTTTCCATATTCTTGACCATGTGACAAGTGATTATTTGCATACTGTTTTACACTAAGATCGTCTAAATAGAATTTAAAGTTTGCTTTCTCTCCACTCCACGGAGATTTTTCTGTAAAACGCAAATTAGTTTGTTCTTCATAAAGATGCAAAGCATCATGTATGGCCGATTTCTGCATCTCACTAAAAGTTTGGAAATTACGAACGGTAAAAGAATATCCTCTACCTGAATCTGTAGCACTGGTTGCAAATTCATATGTAATTTCTGCACCCTTGCCGTATCCTTCCCACGTTTTCCATAAATATCCTGATTTTTGTGTTTCCAACATTTTAATAAAATATGGAAGTTCGACTTGGCTTAGATCTCTGCTGTCATGGAATTGTGTATCAGCATGATAATTAATTGAATGGAAATTCGTACTATCACTTACTCGTCCATAATTTCCTTCTAAAACTGCCGTTAATTCATGCCCATGTTCAAAAACTGAACCTTTAACACCAATTGCAAAATCGCCATTTCTTCCAATTTTACCTTGCGCAACAGTTTGTCCATCAACCATCAAACGTAAAACATCGTTAGAAGATGCGCCTTGTATGTTAAGATGAATCTGAACTTGTCCAGCCAACTCTTCTGGCGTCAAAATGCCATCCTCCGTTAACTCCTTAACAATTGCTATACTAGCTTTATTATAGGAAGGATTAGAAGGTGTTACTGTTACTGGTGCGACTGGTTCACTAGGAACAGGCACTTCTTCTGGCAAAGCAGTATTAACTTGCAATTCAAATACACTTGCAGAACTCGCTTTATTCCCATCACTTGCAACAATCGTTAAGTTAGGTAAACTTCTTCCTGTATTGATTAACGAAGCTCCATATTCTGTCAGAGTAACTTCTCCGCTATAAGGCTGAATTGTATAAGCGCCTTTAGAATTAATTAGATGATATGTCAAAGTATCGTTATCTAAGTCATTAGCTGATGCTTTTGCGACCACCAACCCTACTTTACCTTGTCCTCGAATAGGAATATTTAATTGTTCAATAACAGGCATTTCTGGAGCATGATTGACGGCTGCTAAAGGTTTAGTTTCAGCAACATTTAATACTGAAACAGTGCTTTCTGTTGTACCGTCATACGCTAATACTTTTACTTCTGGTAAATTTTGACCAGCATTAACTAAAGCTGCTCCTTGTTGAGTTAAGGTTACCATTCCTGTTTTAGCATCAATAGAATATGCATTTTGCGGATTCTCTGCTAAATAATATTGTAAAGCATCATGATCAATATCCTTAGCTGTAGCCTTAGCAACTATATCACCAACTCTTGCTTTACCTTGCACAAAAAATGCAGCAGTATCAGAAAAGGTTGGTGATTCAGGTGCATGATTTATCGATTGATTATGATTATCAGGCATAGAAAATTGTAACTCAGATATGTAACTATCTAATTTACCATCACTTGCATAAACTTTAATATTAGGAAGCGCGCTCCCTCTATTTAATGCTTGCGCACCAGCATAAGTTAAAGTAATAGAGCCATTATAAGGATGAATATTATAATACCCCAAATAATTATCTCGTAAATGATATGTTAGCGTATCACCGTTATAGTCCTGTGATTTAGCAATAGCAAGCAAATCTCCTGCTTTCGCTCTTCCTTGAACAATAGGCGCTAAATAAGTGAATTGTGGGGTGGTAGGCGCATAATTTTGACTTCCATAAGAAGGGCGATAATATCTTGCCATTTTAAACTCCTTGTAAACTACAATATGAACAATAGATTATATAGAAAAATAATTTTTATATAATCCTGATCCCTATAATTCTAACACAATCTTTTCAAAATTTTTTTTTACATAATTTATGTGTTTTTCTCTATCATTATAATTTAAACCATTTATTAAAAATGAAATATTCTTTTATATTATTCTATAACTTATTTTTGCTTATGGGTTGCTCATCTGTGGCTGATTTAGTTGGTTATGATAGCCAGCAAATGAACTTACAAGCCGCGCAAAGCTACACCCAAGCCATTAACCAAGCACAAGCAGAACATTAACTCAATACCCAGTCTCCAACAGCAAGAAGAGTTTATCAAGTGTTCAATCGACTTTTACCCTACGCACAAGCAACGAATCAAACGGGCATCCCTTTCCATTGGCAAATGCATGTTATTCGTGCCAATGAATTGAATGCTTGGGCAATGCCCGGAGGAAAAATGGTTGTCTATACAGGATTGGTAGAAAACTTAAACCTCACTGACGATGAAATTGCCGCGATTATTGGGCATGAAATGACCCATGCTTTGCAAGAACATAGTAAGCAAACCTTTGGACAAAAAGTTTTGACAGGACTTGGAACACAGATTGCTGGACAAATGATTCAAAATAAAACGGGATGGAATCCTGCCTATGTTAATTTAGGTGGAAATATATTGTCACAGTATGGTATTGACTTGCCTTTTAGCCGAAAACATGAAGAAGAAGCTGATATTGGCGGACTTATTTTAATGACAAAAGCCGGTTATTATCCACAAGCCGCTATTAGTCTATGGCAAAAAATGAATCGAAATGGCGCGGGACAAAGTCCCTCATTTTTATCAACTCATCCTAATATCCATGCTCGAATCCAGCTATTAGAGAAAAATATGCCAACTGCCATGCGTTATTATCAACAATCTACTGCTCAAAAAGCATATAGATAAACCATTCTCCTAGAAAATTCATTTAAACATCTAGCTTACAATAAGGCATTAAAAAATCATTTATTCTATATAGTTACAAAAAATATCAGTAAACATATTGACTCTCTATAAATCTGACGTATAATTCGCATCTCTTAAATCTGGCGAGAGTGGCGGAATTGGTAGACGCACTGGATTTAGGTTCCAGCGGGGTAACCCGTGAGAGTTCGAGTCTCTCCTTTCGCACCATATTACGCGCCAAGTGGCGCTTTTTTTTTATCCAATTTTCATACACACATTGAGGACATTATGGAATCATCCATCGAGAAATTAGATGGTCTTGCCCACAAAATTACCATCGAAGTGCCGGCAGAAAAAATTGATCATGCTACCATCGAGCGTTTGAAAGCCTTACGTCCACGCGTCCGCGTAGATGGCTTCCGCCCCGGTAAAGTACCGCCGCATATCATGAAACAACGTTATGGTGAAAGCGCAAGACAAGATGTTCTTGAGGATGAAATTGAAATTGCCTATCGTGAAGCCATTGGTAAAACTGATCTTTCACCAGTCGCACCACCAAAAATTGAGTTAATTAGCGGATTTAAAGAAGGCGAGCCTTTAAAATTTTCAGCTACTTTTGAAGTCATGCCGGAAATTGAAGTCAAAGGATTAGATACGCTTGAAATCACTTTACCAAAAAGCGAAATTCAAGATAAAGACGTAGAAGAAATGGTACAAACTTTGCGTCGTCAACAAGCTACTTTCCATGAAAACGCTGAGAAAACTACTGCTGAAAATGATCGTGTAACGGTTGATTTTATCGGTAAAATAGATGGCGAAGCTTTTGAAGGTGGTAGCGGGGAGAATGTTGCTGTGTTAATTGGCGGTGGGCAAATGCTACCAGATTTTGAAGATGGCTTAAAAGGTGCAAAATTAGGGGAAGAAAAAACATTTGATGTTCAATTTCCTGAAAATTATCCAAGCGAACAACTTGCAGGTAAAACAGCGCAATTTACGGCAACTGTGAAAAAAATTGAAGAAATGTACCTTCCAGAGCTAGATGCGAAATTCATTGAGAATTTTGGTATTGATGGCAATAATGAAGAAGCTTTCAAAAAAGCAATTCGAGAAAATATGGAACGCGAGCTAGAAAATGCTTTACGTCGTATTCGTCGCGAACGTATGTTTGATGCCATTTTAGAACATAATACAGATTTAGCGATTCCACATTCAGCGCTAGACCAAGAAATGAACCGTATGGGAGAAGAAATTAATCTTTCCAAACAAGTTCCTGACCATGAACAGCGCCATCAAATTCTACATCAATTATTTGAACCTCAAGCAAAACGTCGTCTTCAATTAGGATTTTTGTTAAGTCAGCTTTTTGAAGAACGTAATATTGAATTAGATCAGGAAAGAGTAGATGCACGTTTAGCATCTATCGCTTCAACTTATGAAGATCCTGAAGAAGTCAAAGCTTGGTACAAAAATGACAAACAAGCTAAAATCAATTTAGAATCTGCTATTTTAGAAGAGCAGCTAATTGATCAGCTATATGAAAAAGCAAAAGTTAGCGACGAAGACAAAACATTCCAAGAAGTTATGGCAATCAATAGCCAAATTCGCAACTAAGCTCTAAGCTTTTTAATCAGGGCGGGAATTCCCGCCTTTTTTATAAATTCCAATCATCTCTAATAATTTTTCTATAGTGAAAGACTACTAAAATAGTTATAGTATTAAGATAGATGAATAAAGTAAGCACATGTACTATTACTGGAATAGCGATCTAATTTCTGTGCCTCTTTTATTAGCCTTTGACTATAGACGACCAGCTCTTTCTTTCATTTCCGGGGGGATCTTTTACTACTCGTAGTCTTATTCTCTCAGATTGATGAGTCTCTGATCATTCCGGGCGGTTCAGTCATAAAAAAACAAGGTATGGCTAATTTGAGACCTTTACAAAATTCCGTTTTATACTAATATTTGCTACTAGCAGAAAAATTAACACTATGATTTTAATATATTTTCAAAATTTGAAAAATTAAAATTTTTCTATTTTATGTTTTTTTGCAAAGGTCTCAGATTGATGAATCTCCGATCATTCCGGGGCGGTTTAGAACGAGTAAGACGTACTTTGATGGAAATGTGGCATGATAAACATGAATTTCGAGATTCAGTACATAGAGAGCAGGAACCAAAAAGGTTTGTGAATTTTTACAATACCGTTAAACCTCATGCAGGGCTTAAAGGACTAACACCTTTTGAAGCACTTGAAGCTTATTTTTACCCAACCAATGGATACGATTTCTAACATGTTACTCTGTAAACTTGGTACCATCATTTAACGATATAGCAGATGTAAAACACGGCATAAAACTTTTTATCAAAAGATCAAGTATTCTATCTATTAAGTTTTTATCTTCATACATTTTTTTTAACAAAAAACTACAAGACTTGCATCCTGCTAAAATACCCCCATTTCATTGAATTCGCATTTAGGAGATTATATGGACGCTATAAACAATTTACTCGTACCAATGGTTGTTGAACAAACTGGTCGAGGTGAGCGCTCTTATGACATTTACTCTCGTCTATTAAAAGAAAGAGTCGTTTTTTTGGTTGGTGAAGTAAACGATCAAAGTGCTAACTTGGTTGTCGCCCAATTACTTTTTTTAGAAGCTGAAAATCCAGATCAAGATATTCATTTTTATATTAACTCACCAGGTGGCTCAGTAACAGCTGGTATGTCTATTTATGACACGATGCAATTTATCAAACCAGACGTTAGTACCATGGTTCTTGGTCAAGCAGCTTCTATGGGTGCTTTTTTACTGAATGCTGGTGCTGCTGGTAAGCGCTACGCTTTGCCGAATTCGCGTGTAATGATTCATCAACCTTTAGGTGGATTCCGTGGGCAAGCATCAGATATTGATATTCACGCACGTGAAATTTTGTTTATTCGACAAAGACTAAATGAGCTATTAGCAAAACACAGCGGACAAGATATTGAAACCATTGCTCGTGATACTGAACGTGATAATTTCATGAGTGCTGAGCGTGCAAAAGAATATGGCTTGGTTGACCAAATTATCACAACTCGTAGTGCGCTTGCCTCTCAAGTTTAAGCACGAATTTTATTCTTTATTGATTAGATAAACAGTATGTTTTGCTGTTAGGAGATTTAAATGACTGACCACACACCGCACTGCTCATTTTGCCAAAAACCTGAATCTGAAGTTCGTCGCTTAATCGCGGGACCCGACGGTGTGTACATCTGCGATGAATGTATAGCGCTTTGTGATGAGTTAATTAGCGATGAGTTTGGTGAGATTTCAATGGCAGAAAAAGGTTATGCCAAACAAGAAGAAGATGACGTTATTTTTAACGGAAAATTGCCTACTCCGCATGAAATTAAAGCGTTTCTAGATGACTATATTATTGGGCAAGATAGTGCTAAAAAAGCGCTTTCTGTTGCCGTATATAATCACTATAAGCGATTAAAAATCAATCATGAGAAAGCAATAGAAGAAAATGATGATGTCGAAATTGCGAAAAGCAATATTCTGATGATTGGTTCTACTGGTTCAGGAAAAACGCTACTCGCTCAAACTCTAGCAAAATTTTTAAATGTTCCTTTTGCTATTGCTGATGCCACGGCTTTAACAGAAGCAGGCTATGTTGGCGAAGATGTTGAAACCATTTTGCAAAAGTTATTAATCAGCAGCGATAATGATGTCAAACGTGCTGAACGTGGCATTATTTATATTGATGAAATTGATAAAATTGCACGTAAAGGTGATAATGTTTCTATTACGCGAGATGTATCTGGTGAAGGAGTGCAACAAGCATTATTAAAACTCATTGAAGGTACTGTTGCTGGCGTTCCTCCGCAAGGTGGAAGAAAACATCCGCAACAAGAACTCACGCAAATTGATACTAGTAATATTTTATTTATTTGTGGTGGCGCATTTGCTGGATTAGAGAAACTTATTGCACAACGAACAGATAAAGGCGGTATTGGCTTTGGTGCAAATGTTCGAAGTAAAAATATGATTGGAGAGTCAGATTCAGATACACTCAAGCAAATCGAACCTGAAGATTTGGTTAAATTTGGGCTGATTCCAGAATTTGTTGGACGCTTACCCATTATTACCCTTCTTGAAACCTTAGATGAGGCGGCTTTAGTTCGCATTCTAACTGAACCTAAAAATGCGATTATCAAACAGTTTAAGAAAATTTTTGGCTTTGAAAATGTGGAGCTAGAATTTGAAGACAGCGCTTTAAAAGCAATAGCGAAAAAAGCTATCGCGCGTCGAACTGGCGCTAGAGGACTGCGATCAATAGTAGAACAATTATTGTTAGAAACAATGTTTGATTTACCTAGTGTAAATAATGTGGAAAAAATTGTTATTCGCAAAGAAGATGTTGAAAATGGCAGTCAACCACTACTTATTCAAAAATCTGCTTAAGGAAAATTATGTCTAAACGTTATCCTGTTCTCCCCTTACGCGATGTTGCGGTTTATCCGCACGTTATCGTTCCATTATTTGTAGGGCGAGAAAAATCCATTGCAGCTCTAGACGCCGCGATGGATGCGGAACAAGAGCTTCTTCTTGTTCCGCAAAAAGATCAAAAAATCACTGAGCCTACAAAAGAAGATTTACATTCTATTGGAACATTTGGACGTATTGTTCAAATGGCAAAACTCTCTGACGGCACAGTTAAAGTATTGGTAGAAGGTTTAGCTCGTGCAGAAATTAGTGAGCTAATAGACGAAGAAAATTATTTCAGCGCACAGTACCAAACCCTTAAAGAGAAACCTATCTCTAATGAAAAAGAAATAGCAGCACTTGCTGAAGCCGCTCTTTCTGGCTTTGTTGAATATATGAAAAGCCACGAGCGTCAAGCAGATGAACTCATGGAAACCTTACGACAATTAGAAGATAAAGGTCGTGTTGCTGATACCATTGCCGCTCATATGGATATTGATGTGCAATCTCGAATTAAGCTGCTGCAACTGCTAAATATCGAAGAGCGTATTGAATATCTGTTATTGCTATTAGAAACAGAGCGCGAACAAGCTGAAATCAGCTTAAAAATTAAAAAGCGCGTTAATCAACAGATGGATAAAAATCAGCGTGAGTATTATTTAAACGAAAAGATAAAAGCCATTCAAAAAGAATTAGGCGATATGGATGATGCGCTCAATGAAGTTGAGCAACTCGAAAAGCAAATTTTAGATGCGAAGATGCCAGAAAATGCAGAAAAGAAAGCACTAAATGAACTCAACAAACTTAAGCAAATGTCCTCAATGTCAGCAGAAGCTGGTGTGATTCGTAATTACCTAGAATGGATAATCAATTTTCCATGGTCAAAACGTAAACGCACTCATTATGACCTTGAGCGAGCTGAAAAAATCTTTGATAGAGATCACTATGGCTTAGAAGAAGTTAAAGAGCGTATCTTAGAATATTTAGCGGTGCAAAAGCGTAATCGCAACAACAAAGGACCAATCATTTGCTTAGTCGGTCCGCCCGGTGTTGGAAAAACCTCTTTAGGTAAATCAATTGCGGAAGCAACCGGACGAGATTTTGATCGGTTTGCTCTAGGCGGAATGCATGATGAAGCAGAAATTCGCGGGCATCGTCGAACTTACATCGGCGCTTTACCCGGAAAAATTGTTCAAAAACTTTGTCGATTAGGTACTAATAATCCTGTCATTTTATTAGATGAAATAGATAAAATTGGCGCAGATCATCGTGGCGACCCCGCTTCTGCATTGTTAGAAGTATTAGATCCCGCACAAAACAATACCTTTAATGATCATTATCTCGAAACAGAGGTTGATTTATCAAAAGTATTATTTATTGCAACGGCAAATACTTTAAATATTCCTGCACCTTTATTAGATCGTATGGAAGTTATCCGTATTCCAGGTTATACCACGCAAGAAAAATTACAAATTGCTGAGCGCTATATTCTTCCACGCCAAATCAAGGAAAATGGTTTAAAAGAAAAAGAGTTTTCTTTAGAAGAAGGCGTGTTATATAACATTATCGAAAATTACACGCGCG
>NZ_LWHB01000037.1 GCF_001889065.1 Suttonella ornithocola
TACCGTCTCTTTTTGATTTTCTAAAAATGCTTTTATGATATTTGCAGTAGCATTACTTAAGAATGTATCAGTTGCCAATAAAATGTGTATATCAGGAATATGATCCAATTTTGGGTTGCTGTTTTGCCAGGTTAGCAGACTATTTAGCTCTGCACTCATCTTTTTAATGTCTGTCTTAGGTAGCCCACTTAGTATCTTTTGCTTGCGTTGCTCAATATGTTTTTGTAATTTTTGCAAATCATCACTACTAATTTCATTTTCTTTGGTATTAGCATATATTGATAATATGTCACTAAGCTGATTATCATTTATGCTATTGGTTAATAGACTTGTACCACAAGTCGTCAGGATAAGACGTGCCATAAGTTCCTCCGATTATACCTTTAATGTGTTGTGCAAGTTGCTTGCTGATATCAACTAAATTACCGTTATTTTTCAAACTTTGCTTTTATCGCCAGCATTTTTTCTATCCAGCCCACCTTACCTTTTTTGCCTTTTGCTTTGCTGAGTTTGGTTCCTTTCCATTTTGTGCCATAGTTATCATGATCAAATAATTGCTCATAAGCATAACGATAGTCATCGGCACTGGCATCTTGCCATTGCATCACTTTATTATAATAACCGCTAAATTTACCATCACTAGGATTATCAACCCAGCTTTTACGATTGCTGTCTAATTCTTTTTTGAAATCTTCAATTTCAATCTGGAATGTTGATAATCCCGCCATGCTTTGCTGACGTAATTTCCTTTCTTTTTCTGATGCTAATTTAGCTTCTACCTCTTTATCTTCTGCAAAAAAACCATAACCTGCCGCTGTTTTGCCGCCAATACCTTGTGTTTGTAAGGCTTGTTTAAGTAATTCTTTGGCAAAATTTGCCCATTTGGGCTCACCTTCAATCACAAAATAAAAGCTACCGCTCACCGCTAATTGGTCGTTAGGAATTGGATTTTCGGTGTCGGTGGCCAGTTTTTTGTCACCACTATAATATTTTTGATGATGGACACTCACGACGTCTCGCACAAAAGGAGATTGGGTTTTATTGGGTATCCACCAAGCATCGTGCCAAATTAAACAACCTGCACCTGCCTCTATACCCTCAATATTTTCATCATTGCCAAATAAAATAGTCGTTATCTTTTTATCCAGACCAATACGGTCGGCATAATGACGCACCACACCTTTGATGCTAGAGCCTGGAATCATTGGCATACCATAGCTATGTTGCGTGATCATACCTGTCTCCAAAGCCCCACCCAATTCCAAGCCCATCATTAGCTTACCTTCGATTTTCGCGCACCATGTGGAGTGATGTTCGCTTAAGGTAGCCTCCTGCCAGCGCTGAAAAGCGAGTAGATATAAATCATCTGGTTTGATGGCACAAATACTATCAAGATGACGTTTTTTCTTAGATTTCTTGCCTTCTTCCCAAACGATAAGTCCGCGCTGCACCATCAACCCTGCATGTGCAGATGATGTCTCATAGGCATTTTGCACAAATGGCTCAATTGCATGTCGTACCAATGGCATGGTTTTTTCCTCACTATTCTGTTTTATCTGCTAAAAAGGCTTGGGTATAGCGTTTAAGCCAGCTGGCAGCTTCAATCGCCTGTCTGGTTAAGAGCTGATAGCTGGCAATATCTGATGCTAAAACGGCTTGATAAAAACCATCAACATCATCATGCTGTTTCATGGTCAATATCAAATGCTCAAGTAATAAACGATGCTGCTCTTTGCCTTTCGCTTGTAAAAAACCAAGTGTTTGAATTAAGCCTGATTGCATAATCATAGGTGGTAAATTTAAAGCTAAAGTACGGTATTCTGCTTCAATGCTTTTGTCTTTCTGCTGTTTAACCAAATCATAAGCACGGGTAGCGTATTGCTGGGTACGAATGGTGAGCATTGTTATCTCCTAGCGGCTAATTTTATTGCCTAATAATAAGCGGCATAATCCACGTCCTATGGTATGTTTACCCCCCAGTTGCAGAAAAATTTCTGTTTTGGGTAGTAAGGCTGCCATTTCATCTGCGCTTTTGTCAGCATACGCTTGGGAACGACTGATACCGACACCAAGTAAGCCCCATAATATCGTTTCGCTGGGTAGGTTTTCTTCGGTCCATAAAGCGCCATCTTTAACCGTACGAGTTTTTTCATCAATGCGTGTGCGGGTGCGAATTTCTGTCGCCGTATCCGCCAAAAAACTCATGACATCATCAGGCAAAATCACCATTCTGCTAAGTAATGCTTGTTGCCATTCTGGCTTGTCGGGATAAACAGTGCTCGCAATTTTTTCCGCCCACTGCTGGGCAATAGGGTCAGTTTTGGCATCAATATCCAAGTCTTCTAAAGCAATTTTATTTTCAAATAGCAGTTTGGTTTGTTCAGTGACTAATGCTTGCTGCTGGCAGGATGGCACGGTTAAATCAATCGCTAAATCTTCTTGATAGCGTTGTAAGATAAATGGACAGGTGGCAAACGCCACCGTGCCAACAAATGAGCGAATGGGCAACAATAATAAATGAGCATCGCCTATGGCAATGGCAGAAGCGAATGAGGCATTATCATTGTTTTTATCGTTTTTAGCACCAAATAATGCCACTGATGCCTTATCATCAATCGTTAAGGTATCACGCAATACGCCTTTTAATGATGAGCCAGGTACAATCGGTAAGTTACTGGCACGAGCGCGCATAATCGGCAAATCCACTGCACCAACTCCTTGACCGGTACCAATATGTAATGCTGATAATGCTTGTAAGTGAAAAGAATAGGTATTCATAACTATTTCCTAAGATTTTTTGTCTTAAATAATGTTTTGCCAGGGATGCAGCACTGCCACACCAAATCCATCTCTTTGGTCTTGAAGAGTATCGCTGATGGGTGATAGCCATAATTGCTTCATCTCTTCATTAAATTTATCGCCTTGCTCAAGTAAGCTAAACCAATACATCGCACCAGCGGGTACAGCTTTACGCATGGCTTTAGGTTTGTGGCTTTGTAAATCCCAACCAGAAACCGCTTGCCAGCGTTTATTACACATTGCCACAAGACGCACCTTAATCGATGTATTTGGTAGATAGCCTTCCATCGTTTTTTTATCAATAAATCCTGGTAAAACGCCTGTGCTAAATAGTGCTGGGGTTAGTAAGGTTAAACAGAATCCGCCTTTTTTGGCAATTTGCTGAGGTAAGTCATCATCACAATCTGGCAAAATCTGCGCTGTTTTTTGTAACCATGATAAGCGACCTTCGCCACCGAATCTCACTAAGCCGTCTGAAATCTTACTGGCATCATTTCCAGCCATACTGCATACCAGCGCCAAATCACCGTTATCCTGTGCTTCTTGCTGATGAGTAGCCAAGCTGCGGCTAAAATCAAAACCAATTGTGGTAAATAGCAGTCCATCATCTGCCGCGAGCGTTTCATCATTAATGCCTGCGTGTAGGCGTGTTTCATAACGAAGTGTCTTGACGCCACGTTGATTAACATCCTCAAACTCAAGTGCTTGACCTTTTTGCCAAGCACAAAAATCTTCCCATATCCAAAATTCGGCACCTGCAACAGGTTTGCCTTTTTGCTCTTCCACTGTCATCACAGGCAGCAATTTATCAGGCAAATCCGAAAAACAACCTGCGTCATAAGGCTTGGGTAAGCAGCGGATAATGTTAATGTATCTATATGTGCTTTGTTGCCCAATATCCATATAGATAGCATTGTCTGGTTTGGGAACTAAAAAAGTTATCTTATTATTGGCTTTTTTGACGAGAAAAACTCCCTTTACGGCGATTGCTTCAATCTGCTGTTTATCCGTATCACTGAGATTTAATTGTTTTTGAGAGCCATGAATATCAGTCAGCTTGAAAACATGATTTTCAATGAGCTGCGTACGCATCAAGCCAGCGGCGCTAGAAGGTAGAGGAAAAGTAATATCAGTTTTACTGCTGCTGGCGCCAAAAGGTCGTGCGGTACGGAAAACTAACGGCGCTTTTGGAGTAATCAGATAGGTTTGCCATTGTGTCTGTTTGTTTGACTTAGTCATGACGGTTCTCCATCAAAATATCAGTGCTGGTTTTGGCAGCCAGCCAACGAGCGATAATCAATTCATCGGCTAACTTTTGCATATCACCAAGTTGATCTAAGCGATTAGTTAAAGCAATTTGTAACTCTTTCTGAATATCCTGCCCATCCATTGTTTTAGCTTGCTTTAACATACGGCCAAGCTCTGCTTGGCGAATATTTTGCAATTGTGCATCATCAGTTGGAAAATGGGTTCGGATAACAATTTCCTGCATGTCATAGGCGATACGGCTTGGCAAGGTTTTTTGAGAGAATGCGTTTATCCAATTCACTAATGCCTGCTGAGCACCATCATCATCCCAACGTAATCGAATACTGCGAGTGATGCCTGAGCGAAGGCTTAAGGTAATCCCCAAAGCATTACGGCGTTGATCGTCAGATTCACCATCACCTTTGGCAATACTTTCTGCTGTTTGGGCTAATTGGCGAATATTCGCCAGTGGGGTCATCAGATGCACAATGGCTAAACCAACCGAAAGAGTCGGCGTTTGCGCCCCAAGTTTTGTTGCTACTGCCGCTAAGGATTGCTGAAAGGCTTTTTGCAAAGCATCCGCACAGGCATAAGCATGATTTAACGGCACGAAACCGAGAACATCATCACCACCTGCATAAATGGTATGCCCTCAGTTTTCACGCATAATATTAGGCACAGCTTGGGCAAAGCTGGATAAGGCTTTGGTAATGGCTTGATGATTGTCTTGGGTTTGTGCTTTATCAATCAATTTGCCCATATTGTCGCCATCTGCCAATAACAGCACACCATAAGGACAAGGTTCGCCATAGTCTTTTGAGATGTGGTTTAAAACCTTACGCAGATTTTCTAATTTTTCAATCAATTCAGCTGTTTTAGCATGATTTTCTTTTGATTTAACATTTTTTTTGACAGATCTTATCTCAGCATCAAGGCGTGACACATATAATAATTCCCCATCATAAGGAAAATCAGCATAAATACTGTTTTTATTACTATCGGTATTGCCTTTCACCCGAGTAGCGACGCCAAGACGAATCAGCGGTTCATAAGCATCTACAAGCGCCTGTTTAGGTTTTTCCTCTAACTGTGATAACCAGCCATCAATACAAATACGGCTAATTGACGTAAATTGTTCTGGTTTGCCGCCAAAGCGTTTTACCACCCCCATGCAATCCAGTTGCTCTGACTCAGCCAGTCGTAATTTTTGTTTAACTTCTTTGGATATTCTTTCCGCCAGAACGGTTTCATAGGCACCATCCAATGAAGATTTGGGTAGCATGAAAGCGCTATCGCAAGCACTTTGAGCGCTTGTTTGCTGAAAATCACGCGTGGCTTTGCGCGCAGCCAATAGACGGTTCGCTTTCTCATTGACTTCGGCATAACTCAAGTTGCTAAATTGCACCCAAACCGCTTGTATCTCCAAATAAGTATGGATTTGTGCCTGCCAAATCTGCTCACGAATGCAGTCGTCTAACTCCTTTCTAGCTTTCTTTGCCTCAGCAATAAAATAATTTTTACCTGCTTGTTTGACCTGAGCCACTACATCCAGCATGCTTTTTTCATTCTCTGCCTGCACGATTGCCTGCACTTTATTGCCTACAGACAATTCACTATTCGGCGCAAGAGATGTTTTGTGTTCGATACTGGGAAAAATTAACTGGGCATTATGATTATAAAGCTCAAGCGCACAGGCTTTTGCTACTTCAGACAATAGCCACGAACCACACCATAAATCACGACTATTTCTGGCACTGGCAATAAAGTCCTGCACTGGACCCACGGCTAGAATAAGCATATAGTCAAATCAACTAAAAAACAGGACGTTTTATAAACATGACCTTAGTGCTTCTGGCGGTAAATGGTGTTCTGTTTTTTAGCTGATTGCACTATATTCAATACTTCCAGTATCCTTGATAATTTGCTTTATCCTCTTATTATAAGAAGGGTTGGTTTTTAATAGATTTCACAATAAATTGCTGCATATCATCCCCTAAACGATTATTTCTTGAAAAAATGTAAAAATGCTTGAATAGGATCAATGTCTTGATTATTGGCACCATTATCCCGCATTGGCGGAATATCTTTGCCCTTGCCTGCCTCCCATGCCTTAACTTCTTGACTCTTGATTGGCTTTAATTTGGGAATTTCATACGGCAACACCAAAACACAAGATTGAAACCTACTACCATCATAATAAGCACGCAAAATCAAGGGGCTTGCCATGCGCTCGCCAATCTCCTCGTGAGGCTCAATATTAGCATTCACCGCATTTTCATTTTTTGACTGAATTAAAATAGGCAAACCAAACATCGCCCGTGGGAATAGATTTCCTGCTTGATGCTCAGGTTTATGCTTGGAAGAGTAATCTTCTTTAGGACTTAAACGACGCAAAGTATCAGGCTCTGGCTAATAGCTACGACCAGCATGATCTGTTCCTTTTCTTCGGCCAATTCCCTTACCTTGGCGAAAATCCCTTAACTTTTTCACTGCCACTGACCAAGCACTGATGGCATCCTTAGCTGGACGCAAAATCAACTGACAGCCATATTGCGAAACTTCATCTGGCTGAAAAGGCTTACATACCTTTTCAGCATCCGCATGGTTTGGGGCGTTTTTTGCACATTGACACGCATTTACCTTAACACTGCCCAAGCCACGCCGTGTTCTTGCGCCCACCCCACCAAAATTTGCCCATAAGCGCAAGGCTTCAAAAAATTGCTGTTTTTGTTCCTCATTCACTGTCGTGGCAAATCGAATTGTTAAAGTGAAATCAAAGCTAGGGTTAAGTAATCGATGTTTATCTTTATCTTTATCTTTATCTTTATCTTTATCTTTATTTTTGCCATTGTCGTTGTATGCAGGAAATAAGGCATATTTTGGATATTGTTTGTTTGTAAAGTCGGTCAAATCTTTTTCAGCAATGGCTCGTGATTGTGTACTAATAAATACAGCACTTGCCCGCATCTGCTCTCCGCCGCCAAACAGCGTAAATTCCGCTTCGCGTATTTGTTCAGGGGATAATTTTAATTTTTGCTTGGCAAGCAGGCGCCACCAAAATCGTAGCTGTCCACGAATACCGCTGGCTCGAATCGGCATTTGTTGGTCTACCGTATAAGCATCTACTCCGCCACCATACATGGGCGTCAGTAGGGTGCAGGTAAAGGTATAAATGCTCTGTTTTTCTGTATAGGCATTCAGTCGATGATTTAACAATTGCTGAAGTTGCTCTTCTGTATCAAATTCCTGAATATTCGGCGGTGTACGCATGATTATTCCTTTTGATAAAGATTGTTACTTCTAGCTAATTATCTTATCACTAAAAAATATATAATCCCGATGAAAAATATAAATATTTAATCCCTGTGCTGCTACAGGGATTTTTTATGTTATGCGTCGTCCTGCCAGCAGCCAAAGGCTTCATGGAAATGCCATGGTTTGTTGTCACGTTTCGGTAGGGTGATGACAGAAAAAAGTTTCGTCATATCATCCATATTCTTCTGAGCATTGGTTTTGCTATCTAATCTGAATTTGTCGGCGATGTTGTCGATTTGCTCGGCTAGGTTGGTGTTCAGCCATGGGGTAATTGGGGCGTTGGGGTTGGGGTTAAAGGTGTAGGGCTGGATGTGGTCTGCTGCGCTTTTCGCGCCGTGAAAGCCGCCGTTGGCGTCAATTTGTTCTCGGTGGTAGGGGATGTTGTCGCCGTTTTCGGGGCGGATGATGTAGTCGTTTTCTGTTTCGCTTTGCCGAAAGGGGCTGAGGCGGATTAAATGGGTGTGTTGGCGGTTGAAGGTGTTGTCTTGCCAGTAGGCGTTGATGATGTTGATGTCGCTGTTGTTCATGAGTTCTGCTAGGGCTTGGTGTTCAAGGTCGGCAAGGCGTTCTCGTGGGGCGAGGTTGTTGGGTTTGATGATGCGTGGCTGGGCGTCGATGCGCGCCAGTTGTTCGGCGGGGATGAGTTGTTTGAGGTCGTGGTTGGTAAGTGGGTGGGTGGCGCTTTCGTAGCCAGGGTTTTGTAGGCAATGGTGTTTGCCTTTTAGGGCGCGGATGTTGTGCTGCCAGATGCCGATGTTGGGGCTTTCAGGTAGCCTATCGGGGCGGTGGCGGTTGATGCGTCCTGCGAGTTGGATGAGGGAGCGTATGGAGCTGGGTTCGACGATTGCCCAGTCGTAGTCATGGTCGCGCCCGACTTCGCAGACGGGGCTGGCGAGGACGATAAAGAGGTGGTGGGTGGCGTTTGGGTGGGCGGCGATGGTGTGTTGGATGCTGGCGTTGTCGGTGGGTTGTTGTCTGTTTTTGCGGTTGAGGATGGTGTCGAGCTGGGTTTCTAGTTGGTTTCTTAAGAGTAGTATTTGTTGGCTGTGGTAAACGGCGAGGTGGATGTGGGTGTCGGTTGGGATGGTGTCGGCTTGGTGTAGTGCAAGGGCGGTTTGCATGAGTGGGTTGATGTTTGCCATGCGGATTAGTCCGACGCTGATGGTTTTGTCTTGATGGTTCAGGTGGTGGCGGTGGTGGTAGTTGATGGCGTGTGTGAGTAGTTGTTTGGCAAGCGGGCGGTATAGGTCTTCGTCAAGTTCTGCCATGTCATCATTAGGGTCGTAGTTTGTTGTTATTTCTATGATTTTTCCAATTTTATGGATGGGCTGTTGTTTCAGGTAGCTTTGGCGTTTGTTCAGAAAGGTTTGGTGGGCGTTGTTGAGTTGTTGGCTGTTGGTGCAGGTGTGTATTTCGCTGTGTTGTTCGTCGCTCCATAGGCAGGGGATTTGTGGGGTGGGGAGGTTGAATTGGGTGTTGTATAGTCAAATCAGCTAAAAAACAGAACGTTATCTACCGCCAGAATGGCTAGATAAGGGCTATAGGATGTTTTGTTTTTTAGCTGATCGCACTATAGATTTTGCGTCCTGCTAGGTAGGCGGTGAATAGTCCGTGGATTTGGTCGGGCTGTAAGGTGGCGGAGGAGAGGATGAGGCGGCTGCCGTAGAGTCCTGCAAGGTGTACTAAACGGCTGAGGGCTGGCAGGTCGGCATCGGAGAAGTCGTCGGGTTCGTCAAGGATGAGGTCGCTGGAGAGTAGGCGTAGGATGGGGATGATGTAGCGGCCGCCGCGTTGTTGTTCGCTGGCTTGCATGAGGTGGTCGATGGTGCAGCTGATGATGGGGCTGTAGAGGAGTTGTTGGGCACTTTTGTTAGCGGTGAGGATGCCGAGTTTGAGTTGGTCGTAGTCGGCGGGGTCAATGTTGCTGTCTACATATTGGTCCAGTAGGGTGTCGGCGGATTCGCTGCCATTGTTGGGGGTATCGTCTTCTTGGTTGAGCCCGAAAAGTTGTTTGTTGGCGTGCCCGCCAACTAGAACGGCAAGGTCGCTGTCGCTGAGTTTGAGGTCTTGGCGCAGGCTTTTGCCTGTTTGCAGGGTGAGGGTGCGTAAGCCTAATGCGATGGTGATGCGTGCGCCGTGTTTGGGGTTGGCTAGGGCGTAGGCAATGCGGGCGTTGGCGATGGTTTTACCGCTGCCTGTGGATGCCATGTTGATGGCGAAAAAGCCGTGGGTTTCGCTGCTTTCACTGGCTTGTCTGGCGAGTTTAAAGGCTTGGTTTTGCCAGCGAAAGTTGGGATGGTCGGTATTTTTAGCGAGTGTGTCGTGGTCTTTGAGCTTAGGTAAGGCGGTTTGAATGGCAGGTAAGGCTTTGGCAAATTGTCCGCAGTAATTCGCAACACCAAGTAGGTGTTCGTCAAGAGGTTGATTGGGGGTATTGTTGCCGTCGCGTACGGTGTTGGCGATGAGTGTGCTGTTCCAGTTTTTATCGCCTGCTACACGCGCTTTGCTGTCTTGATTTAGTGCGGAGTAGTTGTGGTCGCCTGTCATTAAGATGAGGCGGGAGAGGTTGAGCAGAAATGGGTTGCTGATGGGGGTTTGCGGTTGGTCAGCGGTTTTGCTGTGTTTTTGGCTGAGGGCTTGTAAGGTCGGGTCGGCTTTGGCTTTTTCAGCGTAGCGTTTGAGCTGTTTTTGTAGGGCTGGACTGTGCAGTACGAGGGCGTCAAATTGCCAGTTTTGCGCGAGGTTGCCTTGTGAGTTCGGATTGTGTACCCAGTGGTTGATGGCTTTGAGTGTGCGGTAAAATTCGCTGGCGGTGGTGCGGTATTTGTTGTTGCCTGCTTGCAGCATTTCTTTTCTGGTAGCTGCTTCTTCATAGCCGTCACCAGTATTATCATCGTTTTGTTTTATTGGCAGCGGTGGTAGGCGGTGGTGGGTGACGATGAGCCATGCAATCCATTGTGCCAGCGGTGGCAGGTGTTCCAAATTGGCTTGGCGATAGTGTGGCTCGGTGAGCGTGGGCGGGGTTTTCAGGTAGCCTTTGATATTGGCGAGGCGGTCAAATACGGCGTTATCGCTCGTGCAGCCGTCAATTAGCCATAGAAAGAGTTTGAGCGATACCCATTCATGGCGATAGGGGTCGCCTCCTTTGTAACGCTGTCCGTTAAGTTTGCGCTGAAAGAGAACGCTGGATTTGCCAATGTCGTGTAAGAGTGCCGCAAGGATGGCGATGAGCTTCATCGCGGTGAGATTTTGCCAGCGGTTTTCCCAGTCTTGATGCATGAGGTTTCTCTTGGTGTGATTGACAGGCACGATGCCTAGTTCGTTGAATTTGCGTTTATTGCCGATTATCCAAACGAGTTCGGTAAGTTGTCGGCTTTTGATTCGATGGCAGCTAACGGCGGTGGATTTGGTGGCAGTTTTGCGCAGCAAACTGGCAACGGTCTTCAGTCCTTCTTCGGTTATTGCAGTTTGCCAAACGTTATCACCAATACGGTTGGCAAAGCTATCGAGGATGCGGCGGGTGCGCTTGAGGGCTTTTTTCTCGCATTGGCTGATAAAGGTTACCATCATGGAGTATCACTCCAGTCTGTTTTCAGCGCTAGGGCTTTAATTTGTTCAAATTGGTAATCTAAGGCTTGATAGGCGAGAAAGTGATTGATGCATTCTTGACGGAATTGTTGTTCGCTGAGGTTTTCAGCGGCACTGATAAAGGCAAGCGGCAGAATAAGCGTGTCTTTGATGAGGTCGGCAATATCAAAGACTAATGCACCGCGACGGGTTTTTCCGTGCATGACTGCAAATGCGTGCGGAATGCCTAATACCCATGTGGCGGTGGCGCCGAGTCCGTAGGCGAGGTAATTGCCATGATTGAGAAAGGTATTGGCTTTGTCGATGCCGTCATGGTCACGCGTAAAGCCTGTTTGATGGGTGAGTGCTGCTGCGTGTTGGTAGAGGGCTTTGGTGAGGCGAGCTTCGTGTTGTAAAAGATGGGTGACGCTTGCTTGTTGAGGGAGTGTTTGCGCTGAATGGTCGATGGTTTCTAGGATTTCTGATGCGTTAAAGCCATAAGCAGCGAAATCTCTATCTTTTTGCCAAATATGTTTTAAGTAATTTAAGCGCGCGGTTTGTAGTTGTTTTGCCGCTTGTAAGCGTTTGTCTTCATCAAACCACCAGCTTAACCAACCTTGTAGGTATTCTGTGGGGCGGTATTCATTTTGGGGCGTGAGCCATTCCACCGCATTGCCTGCAAAAAGCGGGGTGCCGCCACCACCACAAAAACCAACGAGAACACCTGCTTGAGAAAGTACACGCATCGCTGCTTGGGTGATGGATGTGCCATTGCCAAGTAGAATGCAAGTGGTATTGGCGATAGGAATGTTGAAATAGAGATTGGCTTTATCGTCTTCGGTCAAATACAGTATTCGACCGTCTTTTTGCATGACGCGACAGTATTCGAGGTAGTAAAGATTAGCGCGCTTGCTATGGAGAATGGTTTTGAGATATGAAGAGTTGAAGTGTGTGTTTCGATAAGGGTTATTAACCATTTTCGTTTCCCTAACACTTATAAGCGATTATCTATCATAACGTATCTTAAGTTGAAATGATGCGTGATAACAAGCAGTGTTTATCAGATTTTTATATGTTTATTAAAAGAATAGATAGTGGTTTGAAAAGTATGCTGGAATATTATCAAATAATCTAATAGTAATTAAATATTTAAATATCAATATATTAAAAGAAATGTTTTTGTAAAAGTATGTTTAACATACTTTTCAAACCACTATCTGCTGGACTATGACTCAATCATTTCAATAGTAATAAAATATTAAATTTCAATACATTGGATTGATATTTTTTTACAGAAATTACTCAGTATATTTTTCAAACGATTACCAAAAAATAAAAGGAATAAAAACTTTTATTTGACTTCGCATAATTGGCGTACTATGATAATCCAATAATTCAACAAGTGTTGAAATATGGAAACAGAAGAAAACAATATCGATACAGCTTGTCAAGAGCATGAGCATTCTCCGACTGGGAAACTTTCGGTTTCTCATGAAGATATAGAAGCGACGGTGGCTTTATTGACGGCAATGGCAGATCCCGCTCGGTTAGCACTTCTGCTTTTATTAGCACAGGTTGAAGAGGCATGTGTTACTGCGATTGCAGAATCGATGCAAGAGAAAACCAATACAGTATCTATGCGATTGAAGAAACTTTTTGATGCTGGATTGGTGGTAAAACGTCGTGATGCTCGGCATATTTATTATCGTTTACGCGATGAGCATATTGTCGATATTGTTCGCAATGCTTTATTGCATGCCCGTGAATTGCGTTCTTAATGGTTAATAGGAGTTCTAAGATGTCTTGTAAAGTTCATGAAAATCATCCCCATCAACATGGTAAAGATTGTGGACACGTTGCTATTCAGCATGGAGAACATGTTGATTATTTACATGATGGGCATTTGCATCATCCGCATGGTGAACACGTAGATGAGTGCTGCATTGAAGTTAGCGATAAGAATCCTGATCGTTGCACAAAAGATGAATTAAAGGCTTGTGGTTGCAGTATTCATTGTGAATGCAGTTGTAGTAGCGATTGTGAATGTGGTTGTGCTGACCATCATGCAGCGGGCTGCCATGATAAAGATCATCAGCATGGTGAAGGCTGTGGACATCCAGCAGTTCCACATGGCGATCATATTGATTATTTGGTAAATGGTCGTTTGCATCATGTTCACGGCGATCACTGCGATGATCACGGTCCAGTAGACTTGGTTTAAATAAAGCTTCTCATCCCCCTCTAAAATTTGAGGGGGATTTTTTTTAATTTGTATTTTAATCAGCCATCACAACGTGACGATGATAAGCGATAAATTGATCAAATTGTGCTTGGCTTAATATGGTTGGTCGCGTCATGATTTCTAAAGGAAATTCTTTTCCTTCTTTTTGATAAGGTGGGTGAAGATAGATATAGGGATTTTGAACAAAATCTGCTCGTTGATAAAAAGCCAGTCTTCGTTTGGCAATATCTGTTTCCGGCGGATCAATTTCTAGAATAATCGGTAAATTATCTTTAAGAGTAGAGAGAATATAGGAACCTTCTCCTTTGCCTCGTCGATTAGGCACAATGCAAAAATGTTCAATATAATTAAAGTGCTTTGTTTCCCAACGGATTAACAGTCCTATTAAAGAATCATTTTGTTCCATTACTTCAAAATAGCAGTCAGCATGACGCATTGCTTTTTCTTGAGATTTTAGCGAGCGTTGCTCATGTGTTGGAAAGCTTTTTTGATAAAGTTCCCATGCAGCCTTAAATCTTGGATCATCAACTGTTGTTAAGCGAGAAGTTTGAATATTCATTATTTTTATCCGTTTTTACTAAAAAATAAGAGCAAGAAAACTTGCTCTTATCATCAAGACAAAACTTTGTATATGAGGCTTTTTAATAATACCACTGACGAACTGGACCAGAGTCAACATGGATAAAGTTAGAACCTCTGTAAATTCCTACGCCACCAGCATTTAAACGCATTGCAATTGCTTTTAATTGACGAGAGTTAAAGCCTTTAATGGCAATATCTGCTGCCATTGCTTTCATGTGATAACTATTTTTGCCAACATTCTTCGAGCGGCGAGCGAGCATTCGATTAGTTGCTGGTGAGCGGTAACCACTGTTGAGCTCAATAGTAGTATTCATGCCAACGTTTGCTTGGATATAGTTAAGAATATTAAGTAAATCAATATCGACTGGTTTGATACTTTGTTGACGAAAATCTCGAAAAAAGCGACTGACTTCGTCGATAGAAGGCTGGATGTAACCATAATCCGGTGTCCAATACACTGTCCGTAAGCTTTCTGCAGTATGTGGGTTATACATTTTAATCATGCGCTCACGACGAGAGGCGGCTTTTGCCCATTCACTAGGTAATAAAATACCTGCTGTTGCAACAATTGCTGTTTTTAGAAAAATTCGTCGATCATGACGGGTACAGCAAGGGCAATCGTGGCTATGTTCAAATTCTTCAATAGTGACAGGATGTTGAGGAGAAAAGTGACGGGACATGAATACACCATGCTTCTAAGAAACCGGCATAAACTATAATAGATTTTAATGTAAGACGCAAGGAACTTGCTAAAGAAAATAATCAATAAAAATCTAGAAAATTTTTACAGATTTGATGGTGGTGGCTACGCCCTGACTCGAACAGGGGACCCCATCATTATGAGTGATGTGCTCTAACCAACTGAGCTACGTAGCCATAGAGGCGCGCATTATGCGGATTTGTTTACTTGCTGTCAAGTATTTTGTGTTTGTTTCATTGGATGCTGATTGTGAATTGGGGACAGACAATGATGCAGTTATCTATTCATTTCCCTAATCGTTTAGACTCAGTGATGCGTCTTTAATTTATTCTGACACAGAATTGTGAATGGTCTCTTAAAGTAATTACCATTTGTGAGTCATGCCGTTGACCAGCACTCACTTCAATGACGACCAGATTACCATAAACATCAACTACTAAATGAATCTTACTGCTGTTGCCAGCAACACTTTTATAATATAGCAAGGCTCCCAAAAAAAATGCATACAGCGCTTGGAGATAGGATTTTATTTTCAAAGTGAGACTTTTATAAAAAAACATAAAATAGAAAAATTTCAATTTTTTAAATTTTGAAAACAAATTAAAATCAATAAGCGTTAGATTTTTTTACTAGTAGCAAA
>NZ_LWHB01000038.1 GCF_001889065.1 Suttonella ornithocola
ATGTCCGCTTTCATAAACGCAGTKATAATTCAAGCAATTCATTGAAGAGGCATGGGCATGAGATAGTTTGGTTACCCCCTTATAGTCCAGACTTAAATCCTATTGAAAAGATGTGGGCTTGGATTAAGCAAATACGCAAAGAATGGCGGATGGATTGTATTGATACTTTATTCTTTTATCTGCTTTGGATTGGGTTGAGTTTTAGATGATTGCACTATATCAATTCCGTCATTGAGTTTTTTTATCAAAGATTTGTTATCTTTATTGGTTAGCATAATTTGCTGTGTTTCAGGAATTGATTTGTCCTCATAAATAGTTACTTCAACAGGAATGGAAGGATAATTTTTGGCAATATAGTCTAGTATTTGCTTATCTTCCACGATCGCATCTAGTTTGCCACTGACAAGTTCTTTAAAATCAAGGAAAATCGTAACTGCTTCATTGATAATACCATTTCCGCCTAATGCTTTAACTTGACTAATCGCTTTACCATTTGCAATACCACCAACGTTTAATGAACGTAAGTCTTCTAATGAGCTAATTTTAAATTGCCCTTTTTTATACATCACAGCAGAGGGGACAAAAACATAAGATTTCGTCAATCCATAATTTTCTGCTCTAAATTGACTCCAAGAAAGTCCAGCAATAGCTACATCTGTTTGTCCAGAGGCAACTGAGTCTCCCAGGTATTGGAATGGCATTGGTTTATATTGAATTTCCATATTTTTCTGTTTTGCAATTGCTTCTATAACATCAATATCAAAGCCAGTAAGATTACCTTTTTCATCAATAAGAACAAAGGGCGGCATTTTGATATAAGTTGCTACACGTAATATTTCTTTTTTTGTGCATTAACATTTCCAATAAATAAAGTAAATAATAGTACAACGAAATAAAAAGTTTTTTTCATATATATACTCGAGCTATAAAAAAGGAGAGACTTTTTATCATAAAAACTCGTATTAGACAAAATATAATTGTTAAAATAATGTTGTTTGTTGTGGTATTTTTGTTTAATTATAAATATAATCTAGAATAATATTATTGAGGCTTTTGTAAAATCCCGTTTTACCCCAATTTTTGCTACGAGTAGAAAAAAATAACGCCATGATTTTAATATTTTTGAAAAATTGAAATTTCTCTATTTGATGTTTTTTTGTAAAGGTCTCTATTATAAATAAATATAAAATGTATTTATATTTATTTATAATTTTATGAAATTAAAAATATACTATAACTTACATATAGTTAAAAGAATAAAAAATGTATTTTTATCTTGGGTTTTTTATTATCTGTAGTATTATATTATTACCTAACAACCAAGGATTATTATGAATAAAAATATACTTCGTCCTAAGCGGGCTTTAATAAGCGTGTCTGATAAAAGTGGACTGGTTGATTTTGCTAAGCGATTAGTTGCTCAGAATATTGAGTTGCTTTCAACGGGTGGAACTGCATCAATGTTAAGAGAGGCGGGCGTGCCCGTAAAAGATGTTGCAGAGCATACAAATTTTCCAGAAATTATGGGCGGACGTGTCAAAACACTGCATCCTAAAATCCATGGAGGAATTTTAGCCCGTCGTGGGACAGACGAAGCTATCATGACTGAAAATCAGATTGCACCTATAGATTTAGTGATTGTTAATCTTTACCCATTTCGTCAAACGATTGAAAAAGAGGGCGTAACTTTAGAGGAAGCTATTGAAAATATAGATATTGGTGGTCCTTCTATGGTTCGTTCAGCAGCAAAAAACCATATTGATGTTACAGTGGTTGTTAATCCCGCCGATTATCCTAGTATTATTGAAGCCATTGAAAATGAAGGAATTCCATTAGAAATGAGACAGCAGCTTGCAGCCAAAGCATTTAGCCATACGGCGGATTATGACCGCGCGATTGCGATTTATTTGTCTCATCAATATAGCGCACCTAAGCAAGATTTTCCTGAACAATTAACACTTAATTATCGCTTAGCGGAACTGTTGCGTTATGGTGAAAACCCGCACCAAAGAGCGGCTTTTTATCAATCTAATCGTCCAACGGGCGCAAGCCTTGCCATGGCTAAGCAGCATCAAGGAAAACAGCTGTCGTATAATAATTATGCGGATGCAGATGCTGCTTTGCGGACGGTCTTACGTTTTACGGAAGATCCAGCATGTGTGATTGTCAAACATGCCAATCCTTGTGGCGTTTCATTGGGTGAAAATTGTTTACAAGCTTATGAACACGCTTATCGAACCGATCCCACCTCTGCTTTTGGTGGCATTATTGCGTTTAACCGTGCATTAGATGTGGAAGCTGCGCAAGAAATTATTAGTCGACAATTTGTAGAAGTTTTGCTCGCACCGGCTTATTCTTCTGCTGCCTTAGAAGTGTTGAAGCAAAAGCCCAATATTCGCGTACTAGAAATTAAAAGTGACGGTCATGATGCTACTGAATGGCAAGTGCAAAGTATTCGTGGCGGTATCTTGGTTCAAGATTGGGACAATGGGGCGCTTGCAGACGGTGAACTAAATGTGGTTACCCAACGTGAGCCAACGCATGACGAGTTGGTTGATTTGTTATTTGCTTGGCGCGTAGTGAAATCAGTGAAATCTAATGCGATTGTATTAGCTAAAGATTTAGCGACTTTAGGGATTGGGGCAGGACAAACTAGTCGAGTCTATTCGGCTAAGATTGCTGCAATGAAAGCGAGAGATGAGCATCTTATGACTACTGATATGGTCTTAGCAAGTGATGCTTTTTTCCCTTTTAGAGATGGTGTTGATGCGGCGGCTGATGCCGGGGTGAGTGCAATTATCCAACCTGGTGGTTCTGTTCGCGACCAAGAAGTCATTGATGCGGCGAATGAACATAATATCGCTATGATATTTACGGGTATGCGACATTTCCGTCATTAAAAATAGTCTTTTTACGCTCATCTATCATGAAAGACTACTAGAATAGTTACAGTGTTAAGATAAATAAAGTAAGCACATACTTTACTGGAATAGTGATCTAATTTTTGTAACGCTTTATTAGCCTTTTACTATAAATAAAAAAGCGCGTTTTTCAACGCGCTTTTTTTCTTAACGAATAATCTTCAGAATTTCTCTTTTAATAAGGTTTCTAATTTTTCTTGGTCAGCGGCAAATTTCCGAATGCCTTCCGCGAGTTTTTCTACTGCCATTGGGTCGCTGTTGTGCGACCATAGGAATTCTGCTTCTGTCATTGACGTAGGTTTTTCAGCCGTTGCGCCAGTGTCTTTGAGTTTTTGTGGCAGTTCGTCTGTGCTTTCTTGTAACTCAGCGAGCAAACCGGGAGCAATGGTTAAGCGATCACAGCCAGCTAGTTCGCGAATTTCTCCAATGTTTCTAAAGCTCGCGCCCATGACAATCGTTGGATAGCCATGTGCTTTATAGTATTGATAGATTTGGGTAACGGATTGCACACCGGGGTCGTTGCTGCCACTATAGTTCGCTTCACTACGATTGGCTTTGTACCAATCCAAAATTCGTCCAACAAATGGCGAGATGAGGGTAACGCCTGCTTCTGCGCAAGCGCGCGCTTGTGCTTGTGAGAAGAGCAAGGTGAGATTACACGCAATCCCCTCTTTTTCTAAGATTTCCGCCGCACGGATGCCTTGCCAAGTAGAGGCAATTTTAATCAGAATACGGTCGTTTTTAATCCCTGCTTCGTTATACAAGCGAATAATTTTACGCGCTTTTTCAACGGTTTTTTGAGTGTCGTAAGACAAGCGCGCATCCACTTCGGTCGAAACTTTCCCCGGCACGATTTTTAAGATTTCTAAGCCGATATTAACGGCTAATTTATCTTGTGCTTCTACTAATTGTTCTGCTGGATGATTGCTTTGCGCTTTGCCATAAGCAATGGCTTCATCAATCAATGCAGCGTATTGTGGTAAGGCAGAAGCACTTAGAATTAAAGAGGGGTTAGTCGTCGCATCTTCAGGCTGATATTTTTTAATGGCTTCGATATCGCCTGTATCGGCAACCACGACGGTCATTTGTTTTAGCGCATCTAGTTGACTCATAAAAAGCTCCTTTATTTAGAGATAAACTGTTAGTTTATCGTTTTTTATTAGTTTTGTCCGTAATACGCGTTTTTGCCGTGTTTGCGCAGATAGTGTTTGTCCAGCAGGGTTTGTTGCATGGCACCGAGTTGTGGGTTGATTTGCAGGCTCATTAGGTTCATTGCCGCAATTTCTTCTAAGACGACGGCATTGTGCACGGCGTTGTGCGCGTCTTTGCCCCAAGCAAAAGGTCCATGAGAAAAGACTAAAGCAGCAGGAATGTCATCAGCTTCGATACCGCGTTCGCGGAAGGTTTCGACAATGACTTTGCCCGTTTCGAGTTCGTATTCACTGTTGATTTCGGCTTTGGTCATCGCGCGGGTGCAGGGTATCGCGCCGTAAAAATAATCGCCATGCGTGGTGCCGAAAGCTTGCAGGTCTTTTCCCGCTTGCGCCCATGCGGTAGCATGGCGGGAGTGGGTGTGGACGATGCCGCCGATGTTGGGGAATTGGCGGTAGAGTTCTAAATGGGTCGGGGTGTCGGATGAAGGTTTTTTATTGCCTTCAACGGTTTTCCCGCTGCTTAAATCCACCACGACCATGTCATCGGCGGTCATGACGTCGTATTCCACGCCTGACGGTTTAATCACAATCACGTTTTTTTCGCGGTCAATGGCGCTGACGTTGCCCCATGTAAAGGTAACCAGTCCGTATTTGGGCAATGTGAGATTGGCTTCTAGGACGGTTGCTTTGAGTGCTTCTAACATGAGATGCCTCCTTCTTTCATTTTCGCTTCTATCCAACGGCGGGCGTTGATGATTTCGGTAACAGGTTCTTCGGCTTTTTCTGTCCACATTTCAATCAGGAATGCGCCGCGGTAGTTGAGTCGCGCCAGTGTTTGGAACAGTCCAACAAAGTCCACACAGCCTTCGCCGAACGGCACGTCGCGGAATTGTCCCGCGCTGTCTTGGGTGACGGCGTAGGTGTCTTTGAGATGGATGGCGCTGATGTGGCGGATGCCTTTTTCGAGTTCGGCAATGGTGTCGTTGTCCCACGCCGAGAGGTTGCCAAGGTCGGGGTAAACGGTGAACCACGGCGAGGCGATGCGTTCGTTCCAATGTTGCCAACGGGTGATGCTGCTCATAAATTCGGTGTCCATAATTTCCATCGAAAGTGTTACGCCGTTGGCAGCTGCCCGTTCCACCGCGCGTTGCATACCTTCTTCGAAACGCTGTACCGTGCCGTCGTCCGCGTCTTCATAATAGACATCATAGCCCGCGAGCTGAATGATGCGGATACCGCAATCCACCGCCAGTTGAATGGCTTTTTTCATGATGTCCCATGCCTGCTCGCGGATAGCGGGGTCGTGGCTGCCAAAGGGAAAACGGCGGTGTCCGGAAAGGCACATTGACGGCACGGTAATGCCGGTATCAAGCACGGCTTTGACCAGTTCGAGGCGCTCCTGTTTACCCCAATCAAGGCGCGAGAGGCGTTCGTTGCTTTCATCCACTGAGATTTCGACAAAGTCGTATCCGCAGGCTTTCGCCAATGCCAAGCGCTCCGCCCAAGTGAGATGCTTGGGCAGCGCTTTTTCGTAAATACCGAGTTTATGGCGCATTTTTCGCTCCGATGGCGGTCGGTTGCCGCCGTGTGAATTTCAATAAGCTCAATAATGTCATCATCATTCCTTATTCTGAAAAGGGTTAGTGATAGCCGCGTAAATCGTGGTAGGTGGGATGAGTCGCCAGCACGCTCGGGCGGATGGCGTGTAATAATCCGTCAAACGGCGAATCATAGGCAGGCGCGGCTAAATCAGGATGGCGCAGGCGCAGATAGTCCAGCGCGATATGTAGTGATAAATCCGCAAAGGTGCGCTTGGCGTGCCGTTTCGGCAGATGCGCTAACGCCGCTTCTAAGGCAAGACGCGAGTTCTCCATCCATAAAGAATTTTCCCCGTAAAAGCGCGGTAACACAGTAACGCGAAACGCGGTTTCCATGAGTTGTTTCGCAAAACTCAGGCATTGCCAATCTTGTTGATTTTGCGGTAAGGGCAGCGCCTCGTCAGGATAATGGCGGATTAAATAAATGCCTGTCAGCACGCTGTCGGTCAGCACCGTATCAGGCGCTATGACTAAGGTCGGTATGGTGGAAAAGGGATTGACGGCGCATAAGGTTGGCGGACGTTGCCAAGGGTCAACCCAATGCAGCGTGCAGTCTTTACGCAGCAATAACAGGGTCGCCAATACCAAGCGTGAAAACGGCGAAGTGTCATTTAAATACAGCTTCATCACGGGCATTTCTAATGCTTCATTTTGCATCACAGAACCATACCTATCAAACACGCACCGCTACGATAAACGGTGCGTATCGCGGTGCAAAAATCAATCGCGCCAGTATTCATCAATCGAGGCATGGAAGGCTTTGGCGGTCGCGGCGCCGGTTTCTTTATCGGCTAAGGCACGTCCGGCGATGAAGCATTTAGCATTGATGTCTTTAAAGATGCCGATTTCTTCCGGCACGATGCCGCCGGTAATGGAAAGTTCCAAGCCAATAGCGGAGAGTTCGCGTAGGAGGTTGAGGTCTTTTTCGCCCCATTTTTGTCCGCTGGCTTGCGCATCACGGCTGCGGTGGTAAATGGCTTGTTTGACGCCCATGTTTGCCCATGCTTTGGCGTCTTCCAGTGTCCAGTTGCCAAACAGTTCGATTTGCACTTCTTTTCCGCGCGCGACCGCGACTTCGTGCGCTTTTTCAATGGTGGCAAGCGAGGCGGCGCACATGACGGTGAACCAGTCCGCGCCTGCATCAAAGGCGATTTCCGCTAAGGTTGAACCGGCATCTGCGGTTTTGTAGTCAGCGACTAAGATGTGATTAGGATAGCGTTCGCGTAAGGTTTCCACCGCTTTTCTGCCTTCGGCGAGGCATAGGATGGTGCCGGCTTCGATGATATCAACGTTTGGTGCGGCAATATCGGCGACTTCTAAGGCTTTGTCTAAACGGGATTGGTCAAGGGCAATTTGAAGTAAGGGTTTCATAAGCGTTTCCTTTAAAGTAAAAAGGCGGGGTCGCCCCCGCCTAAAGAATGATTAAACTAATCCAGCTTCTTGAATGCGGGTTTTGGCTTCGTCCACAGAAAGGATGTTTTTCATTCCAATGACGGTAACGCCTGCCGCTGCCGCGTCTTTAAACATATCGACGAAGTTTGCCGAGCAAAAGACAACATCGAACTGTTTAGCGGTGGATTTGCCTTCAGAGATAGAGCAGTGGTGGATTTTGTCAATTTTAATGTCTAGTTCTTTTAAGGCTTTTTCTACTTTCATTTTCATCATTAAGCTGGTGCCAGCGCCATTTGCGCAAGATACGAGAACTTTCATTTTTATCTCCTTTTATGGTTTAAGCAGCGTCTTTTGGGAAACGACGTTTGTATTCTTCATAATCATCCACAATGAGGAAATAGCCTTCTGGATTAGAGCGGTATTGTAATTGTGGAATGAGGATGAGGATAAAGATAACGATACCAAAGCCGATAAAGGCGGTGTAGTGCATGAGCGTGGTAAAGCCCGGCCAGATAACTGCCCAGTCCCACATGCCAAGGTAACCACCGAATTTATCAAGCCCTGTGAGGTGCGCAATGTAAGCTGAGCCTAATACTTGGCACAATCCCGCAATAAATGGCATGATTAGCGCAGCTTTGTAACCACCGTGACGATTAGAGAATAGTGCAATGGTGGCGTTATCAAAGAACATCGGGATAAACGCCGCTACAATCACGGTTGGGCTGCCCATTGCTAGTAATAACCCAATGCCTAGGAATTGTCCGCAAGCGCCAAGCATGAAGCCAAGGGTAATGGCGTTTTGTGAGCCAAAGCCATAAGTCGCTGCGCAGTCAATACCGGGAACGGCACCGGGTAACCATTTGCTGGAAATTCCATGGAAAGATTCGGTTAACTCTGCTACGAAGGTGCGAACCCCGAGTTGTAGGATAGCGAGGTAAGTCGCGAATTTCATTGCCATGGTCATGATAAAGAAAAAGAAGGTTTCTTCTGGTTTCATGAATTTATTTTCAATGAGGTAGTCTTTGCCAAGAATAGTCATGATGATGCCAAAGAATAAAGTCATCAAAATAGTGGTAGCAACCATGTTTTCATTAAAGATAGACATGAAGCCGGGAAGTTTTATATCTTCAATGCGTTTGCTTTCGGTTTCTGTTTCGCTTTTTTTTCGACCAAAAATGATTTGTGACAGTTTTGAGAAAATAGCAATCGCAAACATTTGTTGGTGTCCAACAGCAAAGCCAGCACCATCTGTTAAGCGTTGAGCTGGCGCTACAGTCAAGTTAGAACCAACCGACCAATAGAGTCCTAGTGCTAATGCCATCATCACCAGCAAAGTGCCATCGCCTAATTCTGGGAAACAAAAAAGTAATAACCAAAAGGCGGTAGCGGATTGCTGCATTTGAACGTGTCCAGTGGTGAATACAGCGCGAAGTTTGGTGTATTTTTGGAAGCGAACTAAGACAATATTAAAAATAAAGGCAATCAGCAAAAGCACCATAACTTGAGAAAATGAGCGCCCCATTCCCTCCATTGCGCGGGTTACTGCCTCTTGCCCGAAGTATGGGTCAATCACAGTAACTGACATATTAAATTGGTCTTTGAGTCCTAATAATACGGGACGGAAACTACTGACTAAGCCGCCAGCACCTGCAATTAAAATAAAATAGCCGACAGAGGCTTTTACAAAGCCTGATAAACATTCATACCAAGGCTTTCTTAACAGTAGATAGCCAATAAATACGATTAAACCAATGAAAAATGCTGGCTGTTTTAGGAAGTTATTGACAAAAAACTCCCAAGGGACTAATAACATCTCCATTAATTTTCTCCTCTTCTAATTTAAATATGATATTTACGGCAAAGTTCACGTAAATCTTTTTCTGTTTCAGCGATAAGTAAATCTTCAATGAGCGCTTCGTTATCAAGCATCATTGCTAAAGCAGAAATATTTTTCAAATGTTGCTCATGATTTTGTGTGGCAATGGTAAAAAATAATCGCGCATCTTTTTCGCGATCATCAGGATCAAAAGCAACGATTTCTTGGGTTTTCATGAAAGAAATAGCGGTTCCGTGAACCCCTTCGGCATTTTCTTGAGAATGTGGCATCGCAATCATTGGTGCAATCACAATATAAGGACCATACTTGTTAATACAATCAATAATTTGTTGAGAATAAGTATTGTCCACTGTGCCGTCAGCTTCCAATGGTTGGCAAGAGGCACGAATTGCCTCTTGCCATGTTGCGAAGCTATCAGCAAAAAGAAAGTGCTTTTTATCAAGCATTTCGCTAAGCATGGCACACCTCACAAAATAGAGCGGAATGGAACATTAGGTTCTTCAGTGAAGCAGTCTTCAAAGCCACGACGATAATGATATTGGAACAGATGCTTATCGCGTGGATAGACGTATTTACCGCCAACATCCCAAATAAACGGATGAAATTTGTATTGCAGAACATCTTTTTTATACTTCCATAAATACATGATTTCATAAGGATCGGCTTTGAAGTTTGTCCATACATCATAATGTAGTGGAATTACTACTTCACAGCCCAAACATTCCGCCATTCTCAGAATATCAATCGAAGTCATCTTATCTTGGTTACCGATAGGATTTTCACCATAAGAACCAAAAGCGACATCAATTTTGTGGTCTTTGCCATGTTTTGCATAATAAATAGAATAGTGAGAGTCTCCGCTGTGATAAATATTACCGCCCGGTGTTTTGAACAGATAATTCACCGCTTTTTCATCCATATTAGTCGGACAAACCCCGCGCACATCTTCTTCTACTGTTACTAAGCAAGTGCGGTCAAAGCTGTCTAAGACCACGATTTCGATATCTTTAATCTTAATCACATCACCGGGTTTCACCACGCGACAACGGCTTTCCGGCACACCATAGCTCAACCATTTATTGACAGATTCTTGCGGACCAATAAACGGCACATCATCGGCGCAATTTTTCAATACCGCAGCCGCAAAGAATGGGTCAATATGATCATTGTGATAATGCGTTGATAACACCGCATCCACAGCCGTTACCGCAAATGGATCATAAACAATTGGCGCTGCACGTAAATTTGGTTGCAAGGCTTTCCCGCCGGTCATGTTGCGCATTTGGTGGAATTTTGCCATTTCTTTGACTTTTTTGGTGCGTTTACCATTACCGAACCATAGGTCTAAAGCAATATTGGTATTATTTTCGGTTTTAAACCACATCCCCGTACAGCCAATCCACCACATTGCAATATTACCCGGCTCAACGACTTCTTCATCAATTTCTTCATTTAGCCAAGTTCCCCATTCTGGGAACGCACCTAATATCCATTTTTCTCGGGTAATCTCATCTACTTTACTCATGGCAATCTCCTGATGAACGTTTTTTGCTAATTTCAAACATTTCTGTTCGACAAAGAATATTTTATTTCAATAATTTTGAGCAAACAAGAGAGTTTTTGTTATTTTTTGAATAAAAACTGCCGTATTATTTAAATAAAGTATGTTCGATTTGAATGTTTTATTTTCAGTCTTGTTATTTGCTACACTAAGGCTATTCATTCATTTTCTCTATCTCTTTATGGAAACTCAGTTTACTTTTCGACAAAAACAAATTATTGATCTCATTAAAATAGAAAAGCGCATCCGTGCTAAAGTATTAGCTGAGCAGTTCTTTGTTTCTGAACTTACTATTCGTCGGGATTTAGACATTTTGCAGGATGCTGGACTTATTCGGCGTTTTCATGGTGGGGCAGAATACCTCCCACCAAATGAGCAAGAAATAAATAAGGAAATTAACCAACGCAAATTGGCTATTGCTAAAGCGGCAGCCAATGCTGTGCAAGATAGCGAAACACTTTTTGTTAATTCTTCTTCTACGGCGTTATTAACATTAGCGCAAATTAAATATAAACACCTGACTGTTATCACAAACAATTGCAAGGCGTTATCATTAGAAGTGGATGCTAGGGTAAAATTGGTTCTATGTGGAGGAGATATTAGCTTTCCAAAAGAAGCACTTACCGGCGAGTTTGCTCTAAGTAGCTTAAATATGGTGACAGCTTCAAAAGCGATTATGGGAGTGAGTGGTCTTAGTTTAGAAACAGGAATGACAACAGCAACCCTAGCGGAAATTGCTGTAAATGAAAAAATGCTCGCTCGTACTTCTGGGGAACGTATTATTGTTGCCGAAAGTTATAAACTAGGGCATAACAGTACTTTTGTTAGCGGGAGAATCAGTGACTTTGACACGCTATACACCGACTCTGATGCTGATAAGAATTTTATTCAGCAATTACGTGAGCAAGGGATAAATGTTGTGTTAGTCCCTTACTCTTAATTTTTAGATCTTAATTGAGAAAATGCGCTTTTAATTGCCAGTGGCTTTCATCTTCAGAGGTTAGCCAAAAAACCTCGCTGTAATTAACTGCGATATATCCATTGGTTTCTAATAGTCCACCGACGATTTGCCCAATCCAAGGTAAATGCCCGACGATGATGGCGCTGTCATCCGTGATACTATTCAATGTCTTTTCAACAACAGAAAAAGCGCCATCAGGATTGAGTCCTGCAAGCGCTATGGGCGTATCGTAGTATTGCGCTGTTTGCTGTCCTCGTAGCGCTTCAGAGCAATAAATAGGAAAGGTTATCTCTTGTTTTTGTAACCAATTTGCTGAGGCATGGGCTTGTTGATGTCCAAGTTTGGTTAAGGCGCGGGATAAGTCATCCATTCCCCAGTCTGCTTGCGCATGGCGCCAAAAAATTCGGTTTTTCATCTTTTTTCCTTACAATAGTGGAATGAATATTGTATTTGAAAATGGCGACATCATTGTCGTAGATAAGCCTGCTGGGCTGTTATCGGTTCCCGGACGCGGAGAAGATAAGCAAGACAGTGTCGAAACTCGGATTAAAAACGTATATCCGGGAGCGGTTGCCGTGCATCGTTTGGATATGGCAACCAGTGGCATTATGCTTTTGGCAAAACATAAAGCTGCTGAACGACACTATAAATCGTGTTTTGAAAAGCGGCAAACAGAAAAACATTATTATGCAATTGTTCATGGGCAACCTTATCCCGCTAGCGGAGAAATTCATTTACCGCTGCGCTGTGATTGGGAAAATCGCCCTCGTCAAATGGTTTGTTTTACCCATGGCAAGCCAGCACAAACGCTTTATCAAACGATTGAAACTACTCAACAGCGAACTCGCCTAAAATTGATCCCAATTACAGGAAGAAGTCATCAATTACGCGTCCATTTAGCTGAAATAGGGCATCCAATTATTGGCGATAATTTATATGCTTATGAGGCTGACTATGATGAACCTCGTTTGCTTTTACATGCGCATTTTTTACAGTTGCCTAATTTGCAAGGCGAGCGGATGCAATTTATTAGTCCTGTTCCATTTTAATCCCAATTTTGACAAGCCTAAAGCCTTAAAAGATAATTTCCTTTTCTTCGGGAGATATGAATGCAACACTGGTATAAACAATCTTTACTTCGGCTATCTGATCATCCGCGAGAGGCGGTTATTGAGTTATTAACGCTTGCTAGCCGATTAAAGCAAGCGAAAAAAAACGATATGGAACGCCCTTATTTGTTGGGCAAAAATATTGCGCTAATTTTTGAAAAAACCAGTACGAGAACACGTTGTGCCTTTGAAGTAGCTGCTGCTGACCAAGGCGCTCATACGACTTATATTGCGCCGGGCAACTCTCAGCTTGGTGAAAAAGAAAGTGTGGCAGATACTGCGCGCGTCTTAGGACGGATGTATGATGCGATTGAATATCGCGGTTTTGCGCAAGAAACGGTGGAAGCACTTGCTAAGTATGCCGGTGTTCCCGTCTATAATGGTTTGACAGATTTAGCACATCCCACACAAATGCTTGCCGATTTACTTACCATGCAAGAGTATAGCAACAAGCCGCTCAATGAAATTGCCTTTGCTTATCTTGGCGATGCTCGGTTTAATATGGGTAATAGTTTATTATTAGCAGGTGCTTTAATGGGCATGGATGTGCGTATTGCTGCGCCACATGCCTATCAACCAGAGCGTAAAATTATTGAGCAGGCACAAGCGCTTGCAAAAAAAAGTGGTGCACGCTTGATGTTAACCTCTGATCCGGTTGAAGCGGTTAGGGATTGTGATTTTGTCCATACCGATATTTGGGTGTCTATGGGTGAAGCAAAAGAGGTTTGGGAAGAGCGTATTGCGGCTTTATTGCCTTATCGGGTTACAACAGAACTAATGACATATGCGATACGCAATGCTAAATTTATGCATTGTTTGCCCGCATATCACGATCGTAGCACGCCTGTTGGCGAGACTTTCTTTAAAAAGCATAAATTAGCTGGCATTGAAGTTTCACATAATGTATTTGAAAGTGAAGCTTCGATTGTCTTTGATCAAGCAGAAAATCGTTTGCATACAATTAAAGCGTTAATGGTGGCAACTTTAAGTGACCAAGTGTGAATGATTTTGATGTCTTAATTATTGGTGGTGGCGCTGCAGGATGCTATTGCGCCATTCATGCCGCTCAACTGGGGCTATCAGTTGCTATTTTAGAAAGAAACCATTCTATTGGCGCAAAAATACGCGTGAGTGGTGGTGGTAGATGCAATCTGACCAATTTATACATTGCACCAGAAGCTTATCTTTCTTCAAATCCCAACTTTGTGCGTTCGGCACTTGCTCGACATACGCAATGGGACTTTTTGACGTGGCTTGAATCGCACCATTTAAAGACAGAGGAAAAAACCTTAGGACAACTGTTCTGTGTACAGAAAAGTAGGGGCATTCTTGCCGTCCTTGGGCAGGCGCTTATCAAGCATCAAGTAACAGTAATAACTGATTGCACCGTTACGAAGCTAGAAAAAAATTCTCAAGGTTACTGTGTAGAAAGCAATCAAGGACAGTACCAAGGAATACAATGTGTGATTGCTTGTGGAGGACCTTCTTTTCCTAAATTGGGTGCAACAGATAGCGCTTTGCATTTTGCCAAACAACTACAAATTGCCAATATTCCTTTTCGCCCTGCGTTGGTTCCTTTTACTTTACGGTCGCCACAAACAGAATTGGCGGGCATTAGCACTGAGGTTATTGTGCAAACGGAAAATGCGCCTAGTTTCCGAGAAAATCTGCTTTATACGCATCGAGGCTTATCTGGTCCAGCTATTTTGCAAATATCCAGTTATTGGCAAAAAGGTAACCCTATTTACGTTGATTATCTTCCGGATTTAGCCACCGACTTTCTGTTACAAGAAAAGCAACAGCGCCCGCGACAAACCCTAGTAAGTATTCTCAAACGACATTTACCCAGTAAATTA
>NZ_LWHB01000039.1 GCF_001889065.1 Suttonella ornithocola
WAAAAAATATCAACTCAATATATTGAAATTTACATATTTTATTATTGTTGAAATTATTGGGTCATCGTCCAGCATACTTTTCAAACCACTATCGAATTTTCTATTGCCCATCTATAGCAGCTTACTTGATAGAGATTTTACCCAGTCTATTAAGCAGCGTAGAATAGTGATTTATTTTTATCGAGAAGAGTATGAGTGAACAAAGCCCTACCGTTCATAAGCCAAGTGCAATGGGCGTTAAGAAAAAAGGCGCTGAAAAAATTCGTCAAATCCCTGTCAATGTGGAGCACGTTGGTCAAGAACGTTTAAAGAAACCCAGTTGGATACGGGCAAAATTTCCGGGTGGAGAAAAGGTTGATAAACTCAAAGGCATTATGCGTGAGCAAAAACTGCATAGTGTTTGCGAAGAGGCGAGTTGTCCGAATTTAGGGGAATGTTTTCGCTTTGGCACAGCAAGCTTTATGATTATGGGGGATATTTGTACGCGTCGTTGCCCATTTTGTGATGTCGGACACGGACGACCGAATCCATTGGATAAAGATGAGCCACGTCATTTAGCAGAAACTGTTGCCGCCATGGGATTAAACCATGTTGTTATTACCTCCGTTGACCGTGATGACTTAAAAGATGGTGGCGCTGCGCACTTTGCAGAATGTGTCCGTGAAATTCGTCGCACTTCTCCCCGAATGACAATCGAAATTCTGACTCCTGATTTTCGCGGACGAGAATCCATTGCGATTGATATTTTGGTTAATACGCCTCCCGATGTGTTTAACCATAATATGGAAACCATCCCAAGACTCTATGACATTGCACGCCCTGGCGCGAATTATGTCAATTCATTAGCTTTATTGCGCGATTATAAAGCGGCTTGTGGGACACGTGTGCTTTCAAAATCCGGCTTAATGGTTGGTTTAGGCGAAGAACCTGAAGAAATTTTAGCGGTAATGGAAGATTTGCGTGCGCATAATGTTGATATGCTCACTATCGGACAATACTTACAGCCTTCGCCAGCACATTTGCCCGTTAAGCGTTATTACACGCCTGAAGAATTTGATCAATTTGCAGCAGAGGGCAAACGCATGGGCTTTGTCCACGTGGCTTCTGGCCCAATGGTGCGTTCTTCTTATCATGCGGATATGTCAGCAAAAGCGGTTTTATAATGAATTTTCCTCGCGATACCTTGTTTGATCAACCGCAATCCGTGGTAGATTTTCAATTTGATGAGCGTACAGTAGCGGTGTTTCCCGATATGATTCACCGCTCTATCCCTGCCTATGCTTCGCTACTGACCATGACAGGCGTCATTGGTGCAGATTTTGTTTCTGAGAATGGGCATATCTATGATTTAGGCTGCTCTTTAGGCGGTGTTTCCCTTTCTTTACGTCGCTTTATTCCAGAAACGGCGCGCATCACCGCAGTAGATTTATCTTCTGCAATGGTGCAACGCTTTGAACAATATATCCAAGGGGCAGGCATTCCTAATATTCAAGTGATTGAAGCGGATATTACCGAAATGCCTTTTGAAAAGGCGGAATTGATGGTTTTAAATTTCGTTTTACAATTTATTCCGCCTGAAAAACGCGACGGATTACTGACGAAACTTTATCAAGCATTGCCAACTGGCGGAGCATTGCTGATTGCAGAAAAAACGCGCCCGATTCATGAAGAAATTACCTGTTGGCATGAGGCTTTTAAACGCGCACAAGGCTATTCAGAAATGGCCATTGCACAAAAACGTGAATCCTTAGAAAACGTCATGAAAACCGATAAGGTAGAAACCTTAGAAAATCGCCTGAAAAAAGCGGGCTTTTCTCGTTTCTTTACTTATTTTCAAGGACTCTCTTTTCAAGCGTGGGTGGCGATAAAATAATGGAACACTGTTTCGCAGAATGGGCGCGTTTATTAACTTTCATGCCAACCTTACAAGGCATAGATTTAACCGCTCGGCAGGGATTATCGCAGGCATGGGCAACTCGTCACGGACAATTTTCACAATGGCTAAGTATCGTTGACGAATTAAAATCCGTTTTACCGTCAGTGATTGAAAAACGCTATGACACAGCAGCAGTTAGCGCAATCGCAACGGTTAATAGAGAAACAAAACATACTATCGAAGCTAAACTTAAAGCGCTAATGCCTTGGCGTAAAGGGCCTTTTCATCTTTGCGGTGTGGATGTTGATTGTGAGTGGCGTAGCGATTGGAAATATCAACGCGTCCAACAAACGGGTATGGAATGGCGGGAGAAAAATGTCTTGGACGTTGGCACAGGTAGCGGTTATTTTCTTTATCGCTTACTGGGGGATAACGCACGAATTGCGGTGGGGCTTGATCCATCCTGGCATTACTTTGCGCAGTTTCTTTGTTTACAACAATTCTTTCACGAGCTAAAAGCCATTTATTTACCAGCAACTTTAGAACAAATTCCATTACAGCGCTTTGATGCAACTATCTGCATGGGCGTGCTCTATCATCGCCGTGATCCTTTAGCTTTTCTAGCACAACTGCGCGAGACGCTAAATGCTGGTGGAGAATTATTATTAGAAACTTTGGTTGTTGACGGCAATGAATATCATGTTTATTTGCCTGAAGCACGATATGCAGGGATGCGAAATGTGTGGTTTTTACCCAGTACCGCTGCCTTAGCGCGTTGGCTCAAACGCTTGAATTTTGACGTGCAATATATTGGCGAAGCTATCGAAACAACCGTAGAGGAACAGCGTCGAACGGATTGGATGCAAAGCTATTCGCTTGCGGAATTTTTATCAGAAAGTTCTCCAAACGACCCACTACCTAAACGCGCAATAGTTATTGCCAAAAGAAAATAAGTTAAAGCAATAGCGTGAGCGATAAATGAGCATTGCTATAATCAATGCTCATTTATATTAAAAATGGGGGTAGTGGTTTGAAAGTATCCTGAGTAATTTCTATAAAAAAACATCACTCCAATATATTGAAACTTAACTATTTCATAGTTATTAAAAGTATTAAGTCATAATCCAGCATACTTTTCAAACCACTACCTTTTATTTAAGCTATTGTTAGATATTTGTTCAAGCATTATCTGAGATAGTGCTAAGCTATATCAAATCTAACTTAGTTTTATTTTTATAATATTAGTATGGAGAATATAAGGTGAAATCATTATTGACAGCTGCTTGGGGATTAGCAGTCGCTACCGCTATAGCAGATATTCCTACCTATAAAGTAGCAACAGAGGCACATTATGCCCCATTCGTTTTTGTTGACGAAAATAGCAACATTAAAGGCTTTGACCCCGACTTACTCTCTGCCATTGGTGAAAAAGAAGGATTTAAAGTGAAATTTTCATCTGAACTTTGGGACCAAATGTTTAAGAAGCTAGATAATGGACAAGTTCAAATCATTTCCGCAGGTCTATTAGAAAGCCCCAAACGACGTGAAAAATATGGTGTATCGGATTCTTATGCCGTCAGTAAGCGGATTGCAATATTTACAGATGCAAAGCATAAAGATAAAGACATTTCGGATTTAGCGGGTTTGCGTTATGTCACCCAAGCTGGAACCACAAATGTGGAATATCTAAAAACTTTATTTGGCCCAGATGCAAAAATTCTTGGCGAGCAAACGCAATATATGCAAATTAAAGCTTTATTAAAAAATGAAGCAGATGTCGTATATGACGATTATCATGTCCTTGTTCCCTATTTAAACCGCTTTAAAGATAATCTTTATTATATTTCTGATAATAAAGTAGGTTCCGGAATTAATTTTGTTATGCTGACACAAAAAGATGATCTTGAATTACTTGAAAAAATTAACGAGGGTTTAAAGGCTGTAAAAGCCGACGGAACTTATCAAAAAATTTATGATAAATGGTTTAATCATAATGCTGGATAACTATTAGTTTTTAGGTAGTGGTTTGAAAAGTATGCTGAACTATGACTCAATCATTTTAGCAACAATAAAATATTTTAATTTAAGCATATTGGGGTGATATTTTTTTACAGAAATTACTCAGAATACTTTTCAAACCACTACCTAAAATTTCTCTCTTTTGCCTTTCTCTCAATAAAGGCTAATGAGGATAATGATTAAGTTGCAGTCGCTTTAAGGAGATTTGAATGATGTTAGATTTTGTCACTTTTGGTCTGTATTTATTACTCATGTTTGGAATTGGTATGTATTTTTATTTCCGAACCAATAATGTGAGTGATTTTATTCTTGGCGGTCGTCAATTAGGTCCTATTCCTTCTGCTATTAGCGCAGGTGCTTCGGATATGAGCGGTTGGCTGTTGATGGGATTACCTGCTTCTGCATTGGTTGGTGGAATGACCGCTTTTTGGATTTGTTTTGGGCTTTTTCTTGGTACTTTTTTAAATTGGCAACTAATAGCCCCTCGTCTGCGTGAGGAAAGTGAATTATTAGATGACTCTTTAACAGTCCCTACTTTTTTAGAACGTAAATTACATGATCCAACAGGATTTTTGCGTATCGCTTTATCTATTGCGATTTTATTTTTCTTTACTTTTTATACCAGTTCAGGATTTGTAGCGGGTGGTAAGCTATTTAATTCGTTATTTGGGATGGATTATCATACGGCGATTGTTGCTGGCGCTGCGGTGGTCCTAACGTATACGTTTTTAGGTGGATATCTTGCTGTTAGCTGGACCGATGTTGTGCAAGGGCTGCTGATGATTACTGCCATTGCAATTGTGCCCGTGTTAGCAATACAAGAGTTAGGCGGAGTGGAAGCGACATTTAATCGTTTACATGAAATTAGCCCAAATCATCTCAATATTTTCCAAAAGCCCGATGGCACAGCTATGAATGCGCTTACGATTGCATCTTTAATGGCATGGGGGCTAGGCTATTTTGGACAACCACATATTTTGGCGCGCTTTATGGGCATTCGAGATGTAAAATCGGTGACGTCTGCTAAATGGATTGCCACGGCATGGTCTGGTATTGTGATGACGCTTTCTGTGGGTGTCGGACTGATTGGATTTGTCTATTTTTATGATGCTCCTTTAGCAGATAGTGAGCAGGTTTTTATTCAAATGATTAAGGTACTCACGCATCCTTTAATTACAGGATTGTTTTTAGCAGCAGTAATGGCAGCCATTATGTCCACAGCCGACAGTCAATTATTGGTAGCCAGTGCCGCATTAACTAGCGATTTACTTGGCAAATACTTAACACCGAAACAATCTTTATTGCTCAGTCGTATCACGGTTGGAGCGATTGCGATGATTGCTTTAATTCTTGCTTGGGATGAAAACAGTAAGGTTTTAGATATTGTTTCTTATGCTTGGGCAGGGCTTGGCGCTTCTTGTGGTGTGGTAATGCTTATTGCGTTATGGTGGAAAAAAGCGACTTGGCATGGTGCGATTGCAGGGGCGCTGACTGGCGCAGTCGTTACCGTCATTTGGAATAAATTAAAAGGCGGTATTTTTGAGCTTTATGAACTATTGCCAGCGTTTATCCTAGCAGCACTAGCGATGTTCGTTGTTAGCTTATTTACGCAACAGGATACTTCTGAATATACTGAAAATCGTTAAGTAATCGCTATTAAAACCGCTTGAGTAAATCAAGCGGTTAATCTTTAATTAAAATAGAGAATGTTTATTTATGCTGAATTTTCCATACGCGATGGATATTCGCATGTCGTTTAAAATCTAAATCAATGGTTGTCGCACTAATTTCTTCGATTTGATAACGTTGGTTCAGCGTATTATCCCATTTAAAACCACGATAATTATTAGAAAAATAGAGTACACCACCGGGGGCTAATCGCTTCATACAACGCTCAATTAGCGTTGGATGCGCTTGTTGGACATCAAAGACTCTTTGTGTTTTTTTCGTATTGGAAAAAGTGGGTGGATCGCAAAAAATTAAATCGTAAGTATCTTTACCCCCGACTAGCCATTCCATCACATCGCCTCTTTCTAAACGATGTCGACTGGATAGTTCATTTAAGTCAAAATTTTCCCATGCCCAATCTAAATAGGTCTGAGATAAATCTACACTGGTCGTATATGAAGCGCCTCCCAGCGCAGCTTGTACGGAAACAGAAGCGGTATAACAAAATAGGTTTAGCACTTTCTTATCTTTTGCTTCTTCAAAGATACGACGCCGCATTGAGCGGTGGTCTAAAAATAAGCCTGTATCTAAATAGTCTTTTAAATTTACCCAGAATTTTGCCGCTCCCTCAGTCACGATAATTTTTTCATCACTTTGTTGTAAACGCTTATATTGTTTCTTTCCTGCCTGTCTTTCTCGCGTTTTCAGGACAATCTTTTTGGGATTAACAGATAAACAGCTAGGCAATGCTTGTATAACATCCATTAACCGCTGTTCTGCTTTTGCCACTGGAATATCTTTTGGCGGTGCATATTCTTGTACTAATATCCAATCAGCATAACGATCAATCGCAACAGCATATTCAGGTAAATCTTTATCGTAAATTCGATAAGCGGTTGTCAGAACCTTTTTTGCCCATTTATCTAGTTTTGATAAATTTTTTCGTAACCGATTGGCAAACATTTGCGCATTTTCAGAAAGCAATGGCGATGATAAGGTTTCTGTGTTTTCTTCAGAAGCGGATTTTAATACTGCTTCTGGTTGATTATCTCGCTGATACAGCATAATTCGACTTTCTAAGGCGCCATTAAAAATCTGATACTGATGTTCTGAACGCAATTTTAGTCGTTTTAATAACGTTTCATTGCTACCAATAATTGCCATTTGCCATTGAGGCGGAAACGTTTTAAAGGCTCGCCCTAAAGCCGCATATGTGGGTAATAACTCGGGCAATTCTCCCAACCGCTCTCCATAAGGCGGATTACATACAATCAAGCCAGACTGCCCATAAGCGGGTTGCGCTGAGAATACCGTGATATCACTACGTTCAAAATGAATAGGATAATCTATTTGTAAACAACCTAAATTTTCTCTTGCTGCACGCAAAACAGGCGCATGCTGATCAAAACCATAAAATTTTATTTTTAATTGCTCTAACCCTACTATTTTTCTCTCTAATGCTTCCTGATATAAACGCTGCCAAGTTGCTGGGCGATGGCTTTGCCATTTTTCAAAACCAAATTGACAACGATACAAACCCGGCGCAATATCTGCTGCCATTAAAAGCCCTTCAATCAATAACGTCCCAGAACCACACATAGGGTCAATCAAACTATCAACTTGCTTTGCCAATTGATGCCATTTTGCACGATACAGCACAGCAGCAGCCAAAGATTCTTTAATAGGCGCAATTCCTTGTACTTGACGATATCCTCTTTGGTGTAACGCACCGCCTGATAAATCCAATGCAACCGTCACCAATCCCTTACGTAAATGGACATCAATAGAAATATCTGGCGCAACCGTATTAACATCAGGACGACGGCGGAAAACCACCCGCAACTGATCAACAATCGCATCTTTTACCTTTAATCCCCCAAACTGCGTATTATTGATTCCCTGCCCTTGCCCAGAAAAACGAACAGAAAAAGTGGTATCTACTGATAAATGATCATCCCATGGCAAGGCATAAACTAACTGATATAGGTCTTCAGGTGATTGAATTTCTCCCTCTGTTAAAACTAATAGCACTCTGCTTGCCAGTCTAGACCATAAACATAAGCGATAAACGGTTTCTAAACTGCCCTCTCCCTTTACCACTCCGGGTGCCATTTTGACAGATTCCAATCCCAATGCTTGTGCTTCTTCTACTAATAGCTGCTCTGTTCCTTTCGCACACGGTAAGATAATTTTTTTCACGATAGTTCCTTAAACATAAGAAAATGACCGCCTAAGCGGTCATTGTTAAGACTTATTGTTCGACAAAATTGCCAATTTTAATCATTATGGTTGGGTTGCACGATATTGTAAAGAAACACCATCACCGCTTAATGATAAAGTTTCCCCATTACGCTGATAGTGATTCACTCTACGCAAAGCTGATAAATAATCGCTTTCTAGCCGCATTTCATTAACTGGCCCAGCCATTCGGGTGGTTTGAATATTATTATCTACCTCAAGCGAACCATTTTGCAGTTTTGCTTCCGTTCGATAACGATTTATACCGCTTTGACCGCTAAACTCACCATTATGAACAGATAAAGTAATTGGTGCTGAAATGATCAATGTTTTTCCGTCGATTTCTGCTTGGGTTAATTGCCAATAACCATTGTTCATTGCGTCGGATACTGTTTGTGAATCATTCGGCACTAATGATAAAGCCGATAAATTACTAGATTGACAGCCTGTTAGAGATAAAACCGCCATCCCAAAAATTGATAAAAATACCGCTTTTATATTCATGATGAAGACTTAGGTTGATTTGCATGAATATGACGCTTAACTGCCTCAATACCTTCTGTTTGAGCAGTTTTTTCGTCATTCGCTTTTAATCCAGCTTTTTCTGCAGCTTTTAGCACAGAGGTTTTTTCCGACGCACCAGTTTTATCTTTTTCTGTTAAATCCGTTGGCTGATTTCCAGCTTTCTGCGGATTACCTTCTTTTTTACTAGGAAGAACTTGTTGTGCTTCCGGTTGAATTGTCTTCGGTGCTTCTGGTTTTACTTCGGTTTTAGCAGTAGGCGCGGTGCCTGCTTTTGCAGTATCTAACGATGATTCAGATTTCACGTCAGCTTTTGGTGCCGTTGAAGGCTTTGTAGCTTCTGCCGGACGAGGCGTAACTGGTGCTGCTGAAGTTGCTTTTTCCGTATTTTCTGATGAAGCAGCGAGTGGTTTTCCAGTTAAAGGCTTTTGATTAGCAGACGTGTTTGCTGAAGTAACGGGAGCTGTTTTAGCTTCATTTTTCTCAGTTTCTGTTGGGCTGAGATAAGCTAACGTAACCGCTTTACCTTGACGTTTTTCCCGAGCAAGTTTTAATGCTTGCTCATCCATCAATTTTTCAGCACCTTGTGATAAATGGGTAAAGACATCTTGATAACTTTTAGTCAAATGATCAACGGCATCAGCGGTTTTGGTAAAGTGTTTGCTAACTTCTGCTTTATACGCTTCAAATTCTTTTTTTAAATCATTATAAGGTTTTTGTAGAGGATTTTCTTCCGCTCCCTTTCCAGAACGACCAATCAACCAAAAAATGATTGCGCCAATAATAAAGCCAACAACGGCTGCAATAATCACATATTGATTTTGAGCTTGCATCGATTTTCTCCAGTTTTGAATCTTGTTTAGTATATCTCGAAATCTATCTAAAAAAAACTAAACTATCAATTATTTACTCTTACTTCACTTCATATCAAATTAAATATTATCAAATTTATTAGATACATAATATTTATTGAATAAATAAAATTTATTTCATAAAAGTTATTTATTCAAAATAATCTATATTTTTTATTTAATATCTTAATTAAGATAGTTAATATTACTCAAATGTTGTTTTTTAATCAAATTAGTTTAAAGTTTTTTATTTATTGAAAATAAAAAATAGAAAAAGCATTTTTTATAAAAATAAAATCACTATTGAAAATAAAAATACATTATTAAAAAAGATGCTATATGATGTAAATAAATATACTTTCATTTTAGAGGAGTTAATTTATGAAATATATAAACTATCCATTTTTGATTACATTTATTAAAAGAATTACGATTTGTTTTTGCTTTGTGTTTTATACACAAAGTTATTCACAAAACGTAAAACCTGTGTATAACATCATTACAGATATGACAAACTCACCTTATGAGTTTGATGACGGAACTGGTAATATCATTGGTTTTGATGTTGATCTTATGCAAGCCATTGCCGATAGAGAAGGATTTGACTTCAAAATTAAGCATCGCTCTTGGAAAAATATCTTTGAACTACTAAATAATACCGATGCAGATATTATTATGGCGGCAATTACAATTACGCCTCAACGAGCAAAATTAGTTGACTTTACTGTTCCTTATATTCATCCTACTCGAACAGCCGTCATGATTGATTCTAGAGCGAAAGCATTGGGCGTAACAGATTTTGACTCTCTAAGAAATGTCACTATTTCCATGAAAGATAAAACGACCAATCTGAGTTCCTTACAAGAAATGTTTGGGGACAGTGATAAATTTCGTCCAGTCATCAGCCAATATTTTGCTTTTCAAAAAATGATGGCTGGTGGCGCTGATGTAGGATTTGGAGATACCTTAGTGATGCAGCACTATATGCAACGTTTTCCTGAAATAAAATTCTTCACACTGGTACAACCTCTAGAAGAAAGAGTTCGAGCAGGCTTTGCTGTTAAAAAAGGAAATAAAGCATTAAAAGAAAAATTAGATAGAGGCATTAAATCAATTAAGGCAGATGGGACTTTTACTAAGATTGCAACTAAATGGTTTGGAGAATCTGTCGCTAAAAATTTAGATTAGCCTACTTTTTAATAATACAAAAACACCTATTGAAACTTTTGAAAAATTCCGTTTTATACTAATTTTTGCTACTAGTAGAAAAATTAACTATGATTTTAATATGTTTTCAAAATTTAAAAAATTGAAATTTTTCTATTTTATGTTTTTTTGCAAAGGTCCGGTATGTTAAGGTCTTTTGCAAGATACAAGCTATATAGTCAAAGGCTAATAAAAGAGTCACAGAAATGAGATCGCTATTCCAGTAATAATACATGTGCTTACTTTATTCATCTATCTTAATACTGTAACTATTCTAGTAGCCTTTCACTATAGACAGTTATTTTGCAGTGTTAATCACAGAGTTTCGTTTTGTTGAGATTGACTAAGATTTAGTGCGTAAAATTCAGTAATACTACTTTTTTCAAAATTGATGATTTGAGCGGTTAGTTTTTGGAGGTTACGCTGTTGATGAGCAAGTTTGCCATTCTTGTAATTGTTGGGTGATGTGTTTTGACCAACCTTTTAGGTGATTGGTGTGGATGACGATTTCTGCTTTTCCAATGCGGTTTGCGCTTTCAGGGGTGAGTTTGATGTGGATTCTGTTGTTGCTTCGTCCCGAGTAGTGTAATTGAATTTCGGTAATTTCGTTGCGTTGTAGGCGGTAGTGGTGATTTTGGCGGGCGCTGACTTGGATGATGAGGGTGTTATCTCGCGCGATGATGCCGTATTCACCGCGTCTTATCCAGTGAGAGAGTAAGATAGCGCCATCTAGTAAAGCGGTTATGGCAATCAATATGATGACGCCCCATTTTAACCATGCGGTTTCGGGCGCAAATTCAAGGCTTGGCAAGCCAATCGCGGTATAGAGGGCTAATCCTAGCCAAGCGGAAGCGCGTCCTAAGGGTTTAGCGAGGCTGAGCGGGATACGGATGTTATTGGTCATGGGAGAATGTTTAACCTCCCGACATTTGTACGGCAATCAGTCGTCCGCCGGTTTCTTTGGATAGTAGTAGTTGCACGCCATCTGTAAGCGCAACGTGTCCGCCAATGGGAATGGCTTTTTTCTCTTGAACATCCATTAAGTCGGGCATTGCTTCGTTAACCAGTAACCATTCACCGTTATGCAAAAGAAAATAGCCTACTCGACAGCTGTCGGCGGTACTGATTTTTTCGTTGGGATAGTAGTTGTTGCTGATATGCCATTTAAAGAGAGATTGTCCACTATAAACCATTAGACGGTGGTTATCAGGACGATATTTTCCATCATGATGTAGGGAATAGAGGTTTAGCACAGGGAGTTTTCCTTGATAAGGCGTACCGCAAAATGGGCAAACGGGATGCTGTTTGTTGTCAAAGACGTACCATTTTTGCTCACAATCAGGGTTAGCGCAGGGTTGAAGTAAGTCCACAGTTTTAATGAGCGCTTGTTCCCATTCATCTGCGCTGGGACGTTTATGTGGTTGATGTAAACCATCAATAAAGGCGCGTTCAAATAAGACGCTGAGATAGGGACCAGTAATGGTATAGGGGAGCTTCTGCGTATCTGCCCAAGGTAATTCAGAAGCGCGCACTTTATCAAGATTGATGCGATTACTGTTATCAGTCGGATGCTCAACGAAGAGCGCTTTTTCGCCCATGTTGAGGGTTTCGTCTTTTTGTGCGTCGCTATCTAATACACGATCGCCTCTCAGCGGATGACGATAAAGTAGATACATATAAATTAATACCGCTAAGGCGTGCAAATCAGTCGTGCGTGACGGTAAAACGCGATTAGGGTCATCCATTGGTAAATGCGTGGTGGCAACAACTTCAGGAGCAATAAAGTCGGGAGTACCCACAACGGTTGGCGGATGTTTCCCAGGGACAACTAAACCATCAATATCAATCAGGCAAGCATCACCTGTTTCAGGGTCAATCAAGCAATTTTTGTAACCTAAGTCTGAATGGCTAAGTCCTGCCATGTGCATTCGACGGACAGCACGCGCGAGAAGCAAACAGATTTTTAGGAATTTCATCCAATCGCCTAATTCGCGTGGGTCGAGGTATTTATTGCGGTTGTTGGCAGAGGCGAACCATTTACCGTCCTTTTCTTTGCCTTTGATGCCAAGCATGTCGCTGTTACGGCTACCGTAACGAAAGAAAAAGTTTTCTCGATAAAAGGGGACGACCACGCCTAAGCGGTTTTGGTATTGCACCACAGCGATTGGCCAACAATATAGTTTTTTCAGATAGTCTCCGCCTTCTTGTCCGAAGATGCGTTCGCGGTAGCTACCAGTAATCATTTCTAAACGAGAACACGTTTCAGGGTCGGCATCTTCGCGTAAAAAGGCTACCGCATAGTCTTTTTGGGGCGAAAAATAGACGTCTTTCATTCCGCCTTGCGCTTTGACTTCATCGATAAATTCAATAGGTGTGCCATCTGTAGCATTGAGTTTAATCAGATTAGTCATCAGTGCATTCCTTATGATGGATTTCTAATACGCATAAGCTACGGTCATCATGATTTCCTTGCGACCAAAAACCTAGCCAGTCATAGAGTGCTTTTTCATCGGCTAGATGAGGCAGAATTTCATTGGCTAAGGCTCGCCACTGTTCAGGCTGATTTAATTGGCTTTCGCTAGCAAATTTGGCATCAGTAATGCCATCAGTGAGTGCCCAAACGCTTTGCAAGTTAGTATAGCGTGCACAACGAATACGTTTTTTAAATGCCGCTTCGCTGACTTCTTCCACCGTTAAAAAGCGGGTCTGCCCAGAAAATTCTCCGCCATCAGGTTCACCGAGTAGGGTAAAGGTATTATCGTGAGCAACGGCTAATCCGCCATCACCTACCCAATAGCTCGTTAAAATATAGCTGCCGTCGGCAAGTGGTAATGCCCAGAAACATAAGCAAGTGCTGTATAAATCACGAAAAGTGATTGGGATGGATTCGCCATTTAATTGACAATGCGCTTGTAAATCATTAAGCGCGTAATAAACGCTATGCGCAAGACAGGTTGATAAAGCAGTTCTGAGGTTTGTTTCTATCTTGTTTTCTTCAATAGGGGCGAGAAGTTCTGCGAAATTTTCTTTTTGTTGGAGAGCGTGAAAGTTTTTTTGTAAATGTCTGGGAACACTCTCGCAAAGCACTTGTGAGGCTAATCGAGAATATCGTGAACTGCCCGCGCCATCCGCCACCATGCCAAAGTAACCAAGTGTATTAGGCGACGATAAAATTGCTATGTCGTCTTCACAAAAACTGCCTTTATGCGCATGCGAACGCCCGCGAATACGTGCAGCAGTGAGCGTGGCTTGTGGGGTGCTTTGGCGAAGATACGCCCGATGCGATTTACGGAATAACGGTGTTTCTGGCTCGATTTCTTGCCATAGCGTGCGAGGGTCGGGATTAATTAAGAGCTGTAAGGTAATTTGTATGCGCTCTTTTCCGCGCTTCCCAATAAGAGAAAGTTGATATTCGCCCGCTTTCTGCGGAGTCCCTTTTAAAATATTCTCTTCAAGCGTTAATTCTACGTCTGTATCTTCGCTGAGTTGTAGCGCAGTTAAATCATGAATTTTACTCGCTGGTAGCGTTTCACAATAAGGTTGATTCTGCTTGGCATTGGGAAGACGAATGGTGCCACCATCAATGATTTTATCAAGGTCAGCTGTGGTAGAAGCGGGGAATACATCTACTTCTGCTGGAGATACTTTATTTGGGGGCGTGGAAACTTGATCCGTTGAGGACGTTTCATTGTTTAGTGCATCCAACGGTTGCTTATGATTAGAGGATTGTTCATTATCTAAAGACGTTGCTAGCCCATCGCTGTGTTCTTCCATTGGAAGCGATTTATTTTCACTGTCGCTTTCAGATAAATTTGCATTCTCTCGTTCATCACTGCATCTTTCTATTGAAGTATCAGAAGTGGGACTTTTTTCATCCACTGGAAGCAATTTATTCTCATCTGATAGAGAAGCGTCATCGGGGATAGCTGAGGCTTCATTTGGTGGATGTTTGGGGTCTGTCATGAAAAATCTCCTCTTTGCTAGAAAATTAACCGCGCGAACGGCTAATTTCAAAACTCACTTCTTCGCCATTACTATAAACAAATTCTTGTTCGCTACCACAATGTGGGCAAGACACTTTCCCCGCACCAGCAATGCACATCAGCTGTGAACAATCACTGCACAGCGCTAAAGTATAGCGATTGCGACAATGCGGACAAGAACCACCGCCTAATAGCGCATTGACATTGATGCTATTGAGATTGATACGGGTATCTGACCATTCATAATAGCTTTCATCTAGCGCTGCACTATGACAATAGTCATAAACTACCTCTGGGAATTGATGCTGTGCGCGTACTTCTGGCGGTAATTCCACACGCTCATATTTTAAAAGATATGGCTTACCCGTCGTGCTGCATTGCCCGTTTAATAATACAAAATGATTATCTACGGCATCTGCATCCACTTGTTCACGGATAATTTTCATCACATCAAAGCTTTCTGCTTTTTCTAAGCTGACTTTGTCGAGCGAAACGCCTGTGCCAACGCTTCGGCTTTGCGCAGAAACAGATTGACTAATCCAATCAACAAATTGACGAAAATCTTGTTCACTGGTGTTTTCTAGGCGCAAAATTTCATCGGTGAGCGGACGAAACAGACTTAAATCTGCATGTTTACCAATACCAATCGCAATAAATTTGACGCCTTTTTGTATGCTTTGAAAGCGGTTAATGGCTTCTTGTGTGCTATCAGTCGCAGCGCCATCAGTTAAGAAATAGACTATCGGCTGATAATCGCCTTTTTACGTTGGACTGTTGGGAATGACTTGTGCGTCGATTTCTTTGGAAAGATGATCTAATGCAGCGCCAATAGCTGTGCCTGCACCAAGAGGTAATTTAGGTGGGAAAAAAGCGAATAACTCAGTAAGCGGAATGAGTGTTTTCACTTTGCCGGCAAAAGCAATCACGCTGATATAAATCGTTTCTAACGCATACGGGTCGGTACGCAAAGAACGAATTAAGCGGTTCATGCCTTCTTGTAAGGCTTCAAGTGGCATCCCAACCATACTCTCAGACACATCTAACACAAAGAAAATCGGTAAACGACGCATATCTCCTCCTATAATACGACGTTAATTTCTGCTGGCGGTGGCGGTAAATCATTATTGGCGCCTGCACCAATGGTCGTGCTTTTTCCGCCCACAGCTTCTGAAACCCATTGGAAAAACGCAGAAAAACCGCGTGCATCCATCGTATCTAAACTCACGACCGTATCGGTGAGCGCTTTTAACTGACTTGGGTCTGCTTTAGGACCTGCCGCACAAGCCACAATATTGCCAAAACCGAGCGCTTGAATTTGCGCAGTAGCTTCTTGATACTCAAGTAAATCCGTCGTTTTCCCATCGGTGAGCACAATCAGCATCGGCGCCCAGTCGCCTTTAGCTTCTGGTGTTCCTGGTCGTAAGTTTGCCTTAACGGAAGTCACAATATGCTTTAATGCTTCTCCCAATAACGTTGCCCCAGAGCGTGGACATTGAATGGTCGGTAATTGCACATTTTCTAACGGCGTAAGCGGAAGGACTTCTTTAATCTCAGAATCAAAAGTTGTGATATTAAGATGTACCGTTTCTAGCGCATACGGATTTTGGCGAAGGGCGGAAAGCAGTGCGCCTAAACCTGTGTTGACTGCTTCAATAGGTTCGCCTTGCATTGAGCCAGAAGTATCAATCAATAAATAAGTGAGTAAACGACGATTATTCATGCGAGATTTCCTTTAATCTTTGAGGGGGGGCTTGCAAGCTGAGACCTTTGCAAAATTCCGTTTTATAGTAATTTTTACCACTAGCAAAAAATCAACACCATGATTTTAATATATTTTTTAAGATTTAAAAAATTGAAAATTCTCTATTTTTAGGGATTTTACAAAGGTCTCAAGCTATGGCAACCTGACTAGCTTTCGCTGTGTCACTATAGCAGGGCTCCCAAAAAAATGCATACCGTACTTAGAAATAGAACGCTATTTTCAAATTGGATATTGAGTTAACGTTGTATACATTTTTTGGGAAGTTAGCTATATCGCTAAATTGTCTTGATACGCTTTACAGGGTAAAAGCCATATCAGCAAGAGAATGATAAATTTTTGTGCTTCGCTCTCATCTCAATCATAAATTTTAAATAGAGAATTTGGCATGATTAGTTAGATTAAACCGCTGATAATACATTTACATTAAACATTATGCATCAATATTTATCAGCGGCTTAGGTGATGAAAATTTTAACGTTCGACTTTCCTAAATAGCGTCAGAGAAATGAAGAAAAATGCCAACACACACGAGGCAATCAGCGTATAAAAACCGCCATCCCAGCCGTAATGGTCAACTACCAATCCCATGATTGTCCCCGCACTGGCGGAACCCAATAAATAGCCGAATAAGCCAGTTAATCCAGTTGCCGTGCCAGTTGCCACGCGCGGGACTAAATCTGCGGCTTGAAGCCCAATCATCATCACTGGACCATAAATTAAAAAGCCAATCGCAATCAGGCATAAATTATCAATGAGAGGATTACCTGCGGGGTTTTTCCAATACACGATAATGGCTAACAATACGCCCACTAAAAACATCAACATTGGCGGTGCGCGATGCCCTTTAAAAACTTTATCGCTTAAATAACCGCTGGCTAACATCCCAAAAATGCCCGCGTATTCATATAAGAAATAAGCCCAGCTTTGTTTGTCAAAAGAAAAATGTTTGACTTCTTTGAGGTACGTCGGAGCCCAATCGATAATGCCATAACGAATAAAGTAGACAAAAACATTAGCAATCGTAATCGCCCATAAAAATTTATTATTGATGATATAGCGTAGCAAAATATCTTTGCTAGAAAGCGTGTGTGCGGAAGGCAATACTGCTTGTGTTGCACCACCTTTGTATACTTCAATAGGCGGCAAACCTTGTGATTCAGGGGTATCGCGCATCAATATAAACACTACCATGCTTAATACAATAGCAATCATTGCTGGAAAATAAAATAAAGCCTGCCACGCGCCGAATAAATATAAGCCTAAAATTGCCAATGGTCCAATTAAACCTCCCCCTAAATTGTGCGATACATTCCACCAGCTCCACCACGCGCCGCGTTCACCGGTGGAAAACCAGTTGGTCATTGTTTTCGCGCCCGGCGGATAGCCCATGCCTTGGAACCAGCCATTCATTGTTGCGAGTACGATCATGAAAGTCAGCGAAGTCAACACGCCCGGCGCTAAGCCGAATATCAAGCTAACGCTTGCCGAACCCAATAATCCTAACACAATGAAATATTTTGGATTACTACGGTCAGAAATATTTCCCATGATGAATTTGCTAAATCCGTATGCCACCGACAACGCCAGCGATACCGTGCCGAGTTGCGCTTTGCTGTAGCCGTATTGCTCAATAAGATGCGGAATAGCTAAAGAAAAATTCTTACGAATCAGATAGTAAGCTGCATAACCAATAAATACTCCGAAAAATACCTGCCAGCGCAGGCGACGATATTCTTCATCAATTTGTTGTTTATCCGTCAGTGGCGGGTCTTTGGGTGGCAATGCTTTGAGAAATGCAAACATAATAATCCTCCATGGGTTAAAAAATTTATATATAGTCAAATCACTTATAATCCAATCTATCCAAAGCAGATATAAAGAACAACTTGTAGTAGAATTATCAAAAACAAACTGAGCATATCCTAT
>NZ_LWHB01000004.1 GCF_001889065.1 Suttonella ornithocola
TGTTGGTATTGCTTTGGCAAAGAAGCTTGCACTGAAGATGAAGGTAAGTGCCTTACTACCCTATCTAGTAAAGTCTTATACGCCTCACTATTATTCTGTTGCGCAATCCAATGACCTAAATGCTGCGATAATGCATTCGAAATATTTTCTTGCTCAATATCTAGCGCAGCTAATTCTTGTTTAAATGCTGTTGCTAATGCTTTTTCATCATCTTCATCAATAGGCTGCATTTGTAAACTTCTCGTCAATATAGCAGCAATATTTTGATAAGGAAGTGCTATAGACGATTCATTTTTCTGATAAGACTCTTTAGCAGACTGAACGGAAAAATCGCTAGGTAAAGTATCAGCTGAATTACCTGTTAATAGTTCGCTAACGGTAGATTCTGATATTTTTCCTGTTAATTGAGCAGCGACTTCTTTAGAAAATATAGATAATTGTTCATCAGAAAAATCAAAATCCGCCTGTTTTAGTTTACTCTGCAAAACAGTCGATAATAAATTTGCTTCTTCTGCATCTAAAACGTCATCTGATAAACTTTTTTCTAAAAACTGAGCTAGCTCTTTTATCAAATCCGAGCGCTCTTTTGTTTGATAATGAGTGCCACTCAAAGAATGGGAAGTTACATTATTAGAAGCACTAACATTATCAAAACCTTCTTCCAAACGAGAAGAAAAGTTTATCTGCTTGCCTTTAGCGGATATATCAGAAACATCACTAGCAGTATTAGACGCTTCTATTTCAGTAGAATTTATTGAAGCATTAAGATATTTATCATCTTCCAAATCAACTTTTGATTCCGCTAATGTTGCATTTTCAGAAAAATTAACAAATGAATCTACAGGCGTTATTGATATATCTTGAGAAAAAGCAGCAGAATCTTCTGCAAAAAGCTTTGCAGAGAGTGCTTGTAGATCACTATTTGGATTTTGCTGTAACTCATGACTAATTGCTTCAGCTACTAATGCTTGAGTTAATAGTGCAGAAGGATGTTCAATAAAACCAGTATCTGTGCGAAGTGTTTTTAATAGCTCTACACCGTCATCTATTGTTTCTTGAATAAGGCTATTAGCTGCATAACGATGCTCACTGATATCATTAAGTAAACGCTCATATTGAGCACCAAACTCTCCTAATGCTTGATAGCCAACAGTTCTACCTGACCCTTTTATGGTATGAAAGGCCCGACGAAGCGTCTCAACACTTTCTGTATCATTTATATTTTGTTTCCAGCTTTCTATATTGGTTTCTATTTCTGCAATCTTTTCATCAAGTTCTTCTAAAAAGAACAAAACTATTTCTTCATCTATTTCTGCAGCAGAATTTGCGAGTGATGCCTTACTTTCAGGCACTGTAAGCGTATCTAAATCAGCTAAACCTTGTCCTGCAATACGTCCAGCAAGTGGAAAAACATTATCGTTTATGATTGAAGCATCAGTAGAAGTAATCTGATTTTTACTGCCAAACTCTTCTATTTCGCTATTTAAAGCTATATTTTCAGAGAAAGCTTGAACCTCAGATGACATGATGTATTCATCTTTCGTTTCTATCTTACTTTTTACTTCTAAAGAACCACTCGCAACTTCAGACAAATTTTCTGATACAAATGCATTTTTATCGGAAGACAAATCTGTTGAATGATTTTCTACTGTCAAAAACTCCGAGAAATCTACCGAAGGAATATCTATCTCTGAAACCTGCTCTTCTTTATCAACAGCGTCATTATCTTTAGTGTCAATTTCCTCAAAATCAAAATCAAAATCAATAATGTTATCACCTGATAAATGATGTTCTACTGTCGTTGACTGTTCTGCTTCATTTGTTTGCAAAGCCGAAGCTTCATTGTCAAGCGCAAAGTCTACCAGATTATCTTGGTGATAAGTTGATTCCGATTCTATTTCGGCAGTTTGGGATAAAGATTCTGCTAATTGATTTTTATCCTTATTAAGAGAGCTATTATTCTCAACTTCTTCGAAGTCAATAACATTATCTTCTGATAAAGACTGTTCTACTACTGTGGTTGGCTCTTGTTCACTAATTTTTAAAGATGAATCAAGCTCAAACGCTATCAAATTATCTTGATGATGAGTTGATTCTGATTCTATTTCGGTAGTTTGGGATAAAGATTCTGTTAATTGATTTTTATCCTCATTAACTGAAACGTTAATCACATCATCTTGACTATGACTATTTTCTTTCAAAGAAACTTCTTGATCTATAAAAACCGCTTTTGCTTCTAAAGATGAATGATTTCGTGTTTTTTCTGCCTTAACCAACTCAGTATTATCTAAGGACGCTTTATCTATAAAAGTATTTTCTGTTTGTATAGCAGCATTATCTATAGCGTCAATAGACTTATCATTTTTAAATTCCGATTCTTGATGATTTGTTAAACTAGAATCTAAGTCTACTTTTAAATGACTATTGTCTACGAAAGTTTGCTTTTCGGAACCAGATTCAGAAACTTTATCTTTTTTATCATCTAATGAGATTAAATTCTCTACTACTGTAGCCTCTGATGAAGAAAAATCTGAAGTCTCAGTTTTATTTTCTTGAGCGCTAACATTTTGAATAGAATTATCAGAAAACCCTTTTTCTCCTAAATTTTCATGATTGCTACCAATAGCACTTTTTTCAACCTCTAAATTAGATTGACGATTTTGACCTTCTTCGAGACTAATAGATTTATCCGAAAGTGTAGGAAGTTCTAAAGACTCTAAATCCTCTCTCGATACCCTATCAGCACCTGATAATTCAGAAGAAGTAGAAGTTGTAATACCTAAATCACTCAATATACTACGGCGAATACTTTCAAGCTGAGCTATAGCAACATCATCATTAACCTGAGGATTTTCCAATAAAAACTCTGTTAAGCTTTCAGCAATATAAGCTTGGGTTAATAATGCTCCATCATTGGGAACGAAACCACTTTCTTTTCTCTGACGCTGAATTAGGCGTGTAGTATCTTTGATGACATTTTGGATCGCACTATTAACATGGAGCGTTTTATCAATAATTCTATTAAGCATTTGCTCATGTTGCCAAGCACACTCTCCTAAAGATTCATACCCAACCGTACGCCCTGAACCTTTTAACGTATGAAATGCTCTGCGAATATCCCCAATCAGCTGTTCATCTTGAGGTACATTTTCCCATACTGGTAAAGCTTCTGTGATCGCATTTAATACTTCATCTAATTCTTCAGTAAAGAACTCTCGTATTTCCTCATCCATAACAGCACCAGCACGACTCTGAACAAAATTCATTTTTTGTTCAGGCACACGAACACTTTCTAGAGAGGTATCACTTTGCTCAGATAACGGTCTAAAATCGCTATTTACAGTATTTCCAACCACTTGGCTAGAAATGATATTATTTGAAGCATTACTTTTTGAGTCCTCAATGATTGATATAGAAGAAATTTCTAATAAATCGGTACTACTACTGATTGAACTATCATTATTTACTGTTCTCTCATTGGAAGATTGCTCTAAACCTTCATCAGCAGCATTTTCTATCACTTGTTCTTCAATAACACCATCAAAATTTTCATCTAAAGCTTCCAAACCACCCAAAAGTTCATCAAAATCTGTCTCTTCTATTACTTCATTTGACTCTTCATGCAATTGAGAAGACTGGTGTAATAATTCATTAAGCTTTGTATCTGCTTGTACACTAATAGGATAAATTTTTATTAAATTAACAATAGCTGAACGCAAGAAATTTATATCATTATCACTTGTTTTTGCAGTATCTGCCAAATCACTAAATATATACTCCGCCCCAACTAATGCATCTATCAATAATGAATAAGCTTCTGGTACATAACGGGTTTGCAAAGACAATTCAGAAAATACTCGACCTAATTGCTGTAAAGTTTTCCCTAAAGCAATTTCGTTTGCGACTCTAACAATCGCACTATAATGCATTATTTTTAAAGCTATTTCAGACCAATAATAATCCGAACTTAATTTTTCTTCTTTTGTTAATAATTTTCTAAATCCCTCTATAAATTGACATGCTGTCTCGCCCGTGTTTTTTAATATATTTGGACTTCAATGGCTCTAGAATGATGAATTTGAGCATCTATTGCTTCTTGATAATTTTCAACACGCTCTTGTGATAGTCCATCCGTATATTGCAAAGCATCTTCTACCAAGATCATAGCTTCAGCAATATCAATCCATTGAGATTCTGAAAGCTGCTCTTTTAACATTTGGTTAATTTGATTGAGCAAAAGCTGTGGTGCTTTTAAATTTAATACTTCAAAAAGACTAATTAAATTTTTATTATGTCCTATTAAAGTCTCTAAATTAAATTGTTTGTCTGGATTTAACCGATATTGCTCAATTTGGTTACGGCTTGTTTCAATAACCTCTGTGACTTTTGCAGCTAATGCTTGATAGGTTTCTCTATCAATGTTTGGTTGTGCTTGAATGTGTACTAAACCATTACCAGAAATGATAGAATCAATCGCTACAACCGCTTCAGAAATATTGCGTTCATCACTAGGCTGCTCATTTCCTAGCTTTTCAATATAACTATTTAATAATAATAGACCAGAGGCAATCTCAGCACCAATTTCACTGAATTGTGCACCTGTTATTTTTTTCTGGTGAAATTTATCGTTTAGAACCTTAACGCTTTTCTGAATAACATTGCTAAGTTCTGTGGCATTATTCTTTTCAAGTAATGCTAACCCACCGCTAACTTCTGCTAATAGTTCACAAAAACTGTTTATCCCACCTGACTCAGGACGTTCTAGCCATTCTGTCAGTTGCTTCTTAACCATGGTGATGTTTCGCACCATTTCACTTCGAACGCGCGCTAAAAGTTGGTTAGCAATCTCGTTACTCATGTATTCCCCTTACAAGCCTTCCCAATGGCAAATAATTAATATCCTTGAGGCAATTTAAACCCTGAAACTGATTCTTCTAATTCTGCCGATAAGCGACTCAAATTTGCAATAGAATCAGAAGTTTTAATAACGTTCTCAGAAGTTTTTGTTGCCATATGGTTAATTTGCATCATATCTGTTGAAATTCCTTCGGCCATTGAAGAAACTTTTCGTGTTGAATCAGACACTCTTTCAATCATTGCTGCTAATGAAGTAGAAACTTCTTGAATACGATTTAGTGAAGTACCTGCTTCTTCAGCAAGATTCGCTCCTAAAACTACTTCACGAGTGGATCTTTCCATGGAGGCAACAGCTTCATTTGTATCTGTTTGAATCGTTTTAACAAGTGATTCTATTCGTTTGGTAGCGTTAGATGAGCGTTCTGCTAAGCGCTGAACTTCATCAGCAACTACCGCAAACCCTCTTCCTGCTTCTCCCGCTGAAGTTGCCTGAATCGCAGCATTTAAAGCCAAAATATTTGTTTGATCAGCAATACCTTTAATAATTTCAACAATATTACCAATTTCTTGAGAACTTTCGCCAAGACGCTTAATCCGCTTTGATGTTTCTTGAATATTTTCTCGAATAACATTCATACCTCCGATAGTATCATTTACTCGTTTAGCGCCATCTTGAGCAATATTAACTGAGTTATGAGCGATTTCAGCTGAATCAGTTGAACTTGATGCCACATGGTCAAGTGATTTCACCATATTGGCAACAATTTGAGTAATTGAGTGAATTTTTTCAGCTTCTTCAATAGAAGCTTGTTGCATTTGCTCTGCAATTTCTCTTGTACTAGCAGAAGCATCTGAAACACGAGCAGAAGTTCTGTTAATTGTACCTACTAATTCACGCATAGACTCAATCGCATAGTTTACAGAATCTGCGATTGCGCCTGTAAATTCCTCTGTTACTTGCGCTTCTACCGTAAGATCACCATTAGAAAATTCCGTTAATTCATCCATTAACCGCAAGATAGCATCTTGATTTTGTCGTTCGCGCATTTCTTGACGAACCATAATATCTCTAACTTTAGAAGATTGAATTTGAAAATGACTAAACCATAAAACGGCTGAGATAAAAGCTAATAATACTGAAAAGACAAAAATCCATCTAATATTTGCATATGTGAGTACAAAACCTGCAATACTTAAAGGCTCCTCTGGAGAACCCACAAATAATCCTGCAAGCAATGCAATAATAACGATTGCTGTTAATACACTAATGATAACAGCAGGTAATTTAAACTTTTGATTTTCATCCTTGACTGATTTATCAACATTCGATTTCTTTCCGAATTTCATCATCTTATCCGCCTTTAAAATTGAATAAATGAGTTATCTGTCACTAGATTACCCAAGTTAATCCTTAACCAATTCTTATCTTCTAAATGTATATGACCATCTATCCAGCTTTGCTGAGTTTGCAAAGACGTAACTGAATATTCACGAATGCCAAATACAATATCCACTTTTAAAATATATCCTTGCCCTGCTTCCCTCAAAATAATATAACTGCCAATATTTTTTGGACTTGGACGTACTGCTTTGTCAATAAAACTTTTTAATTCAACTACTGAATAAATATCTGTCCGTCGGCTAGTTAAACCTAGCAACCATACTGGTGTAAAAGGTAAAGGAGTAATGGTATTGATATCTGTTGCAACTTCAAATACATTTGTCATACTCAGTAAATAATATTCATTACCTGCTTTAAATGCTAAATAGCTATCATTAGAGGTTTGCGTTTGTGTCTGCGTTTCTTTACGTGACAAATATTGCTGCTGATATCCCAAAAGAATTTCAAAAGGCATTTTTAGCGCCTGTACTTCGGCATTCATCCCAACAACTCTTTAATTTCTTGCAATAGCTTTTCTTTTTCAGGGGGCTTAACCATATATTTTTTTGCGCCATTACGAATTCCCCAAATCTCGTCTGTTTTTTGGTCTTTAGTTGTGAGCATTAAAATAGGAATATTTTGTGTTTGAGGATTACGCGTTAATTTTCGCGTTGCCTGAAAACCACTCATTCCTGGCATAACCACATCCATTAAAATAACATTCGGTTGCTGCTCGGTAGCCATTTGTATACCTTTATCGGCATTATCAGCCCATAAAACTTCATAGCCCACTTCTTCTAACAAACTACGAACAATATTAGCTTCCGTTGGAGAATCGTCTACTATTAGTATTTTTGTCATTATTTTTCCTTTCGTTAAGCTGCTACGTATTTACGAATAGCTTCAAGCAACTCGTCTCTTGAAAATGGTTTGGTCATAAAACACTCAGAACCTGCAATTTTTCCACGCGCTTTATCAAAAACACTATCTTTACTAGAAAGCATAATGACTGGCGTATCTTTAAATTCCGCATTACTTTTAATTACCGAACAGACTTGGTAACCGTCTAATCGAGGCATCATGATGTCAAGAAAAATAACTGTTGGTTTAAAAGAAATAATTTTAGAGAAAGCAGCAAAACCGTCTTCTGCTGTCGCTACTGTATAGCCTTCTTTCCCTAAAATTGCTTCAGCTGTTTTACGGATAGTGCCACTATCGTCAACAATCAGCACTTTTACTGCACTATTATCTTGAGCCACTTTTTCTCCTTAAAAAATCACTAGCAAACCTTGCTATCATTAACTATAGGATAACTTAAATACACTAAATGCGATAGCCATTACTGGCAATAAAATCTTCAATCATTACTGCTGCTGCTGCACTATCATACTCTTTTCGAGAGCCAAAACGCTGTTTTGCTTCATGACTACTTAAGGTTTCATCAGCAAAATAAACAGGAAGAGAAAAGGTTTTCTCTAATGCATTTGCTAACGCTCGAATAGATTTTTCAAGTGGATGAAGTTTTTTATCCGCCAATTGTGGTAACCCTAGAACAATGCAACTAACAGACCATTCTTTGATAAATAATGAAAAATTATTTGCTTGTAATTGAGAAATGGGTTTGCAAATTAGGGCTAATGGGCGAGCTTGTCCAGTTACAGTTTGCCCCACCGCGACACCTGTTTTTTTACTACCAACATCAATTCCTAAAATCCATTTCACAGACATCACTATCCCCATTTATCAATGAACCGTTATAATGCCTTGATGATTTATTATGAGCAAGTCTCTCTTGCTCTAAATTTAGGAAACCATTATGACTCATCACAAACTAATAATTATTGGTGCAGGTCCAGCTGGCTATACAGCTGCTATTTATGCAGCGCGTGCAGGACTATCTCCCGTTATGATTACAGGATTAGAACAAGGTGGCCAGTTAATGACAACCACCGAAGTAGATAACTGGCCGGGCGCCTTCAATGGTATCGAAGGTCCAGAACTCATGCAAAACATGCTCAAACACGCAGAGCGTTTTGAAACAACCATTATCAATGACTATATTTTTTCCGTTGATTTTCAAAATCGCCCCTTTATCCTTAAAGGCGAAAAAGAAACTTATACTGCTGATAGTGTCATCATTGCCACAGGCGCAAGTGCTAAATATCTGGGACTAGATTCAGAAACGAAATTTAAAGGCAGAGGCGTTTCTGCCTGTGCGACTTGTGATGGCTTTTTCTATCGCAACAAACCTGTCATGGTTGTTGGTGGTGGGAATACAGCCGTAGAGGAAGCCCTTTATCTTGCAAAACTTGCTAGCCAAGTCATCTTAGTCCATCGTCGAGACAGCTTTCGAGCAGAAAAAATTATGATTGATCAACTGATGGAAAAAGTGAAAGAAGGAAAAATCATTCTTAAACTTAATGCACAATTACAAGAAGTTATTGGGGATAATAGTGGTGTCACCGGTGCCAATATCCAATTTAATGATGGTCAACAAGAGCAAATTAAAGTAGATGGTATTTTTATTGCCATTGGACATCACCCCAATACTGATATCTTTACTGGGCAATTAGAAATGCACAATGGCTATCTTAAAGTACAAAGTGGCTTAGATGGCAACGCAACTCAAACCAGTATTGCTGGCATCTTTGCCGCAGGTGATGTGATGGACCATGTTTATCGTCAAGCCATTACTTCTGCCGGAACCGGTTGTATGGCAGCTTTAGATGCCGAACGCTACCTCAGCACAGAACAGAAAGTCTAATTATCTTTTAGGAGAAAAATATGTCTAGTCAATCTATTATTATCCCTGATATCGGTGATTTTGATGCCGTTGATGTTATTGAAGTTTTAGTAAAAGAAGGCGATACTGTTTCTGTTGATGATTCTCTGATTGTTTTAGAGTCAGACAAAGCTTCTATGGAAGTACCCGCAACTGTTGCAGGAAAAATCACTGCTTTAACCGTCAAAGTCGGCGATAAAGTTTCTACTGGTGATAGTATTGGCACGATTGAAAGCAATGACAGTTCTAGCGAACAAGAAAAGTCGCAAACAGAACCAAAAGCATCTGAACCAAAATCAGAAACATCCACTCCCAAGTCAGTAGCTACTCAATTAACCACAACATCTGCACCTGATGGTGCTGTTGATTTAGTCGTATTAGGCGCTGGTCCTGGTGGTTACTCAGCAGCTTTTCGAGCTGCTGATTTAGGTTTAAATGTTACCCTAATCGAACGCTATTCAACACTTGGCGGTGTATGCTTAAATGTCGGCTGTATTCCATCTAAAGCGCTTTTACACGTCACCGAAGTAATGGAAGAAGCAGCTAGTTTAGCAAAAGCAGGTGTTAGCTTTGCTGAGCCAAAAGTAGATTTAGACGCACTGCGTAGCCATAAAGAAAGTGTCATCAAAAAGCTCACAGGCGGATTAGCAGGAATGGCAAAATCTCGAAAAGTAACTGTTATTCAGGGAACTGCGCAATTTAGTGGCAGCCATGAATTAACCGTTAAAACCGCTGATGGAGAGAAAAAAGTCACCTTTAAGCAATGTATTATTGCGGCGGGTAGTGAAAGCGTCAAACTTCCATTCATGCCAGAAGATCCTCGTGTTATCGACTCTACTGGCGCACTCAAACTGCAAGATGTTCCAGAAAGAATGCTAGTCATTGGTGGGGGCATTATCGGATTAGAAATGGCAACAGTTTATCACGCATTAGGCAGTAAAATTGATGTAGTAGAAATGCTTGATGGTTTAATGGCAGGTGCTGATAAAGACCTCGTCAAAGTCTGGCAAAAGCGCAATCCAAACCTATTTGAAACCGTAATGACAGAAACCAAAACCGTTGGTGCAGAAGCCAAAGACGATGGTATCTACGTCAGCTTTGAAGGTAAAAATGCACCAAAAGAAGCGCAACGTTATGACCGTGTTTTAGTTGCTGTTGGCCGTCGCCCTAATGGTAAATCACTTAACATTGAGGCCGCTTCTGTACAAGTTGATGAACGTGGTTTTATCCCTGTAGATAAACAAATGCGTACCAATCAAGCGCATATCTTTGCCATTGGCGATATCGTTGGTCAACCAATGTTAGCGCATAAAGCCGTTCACGAAGCACATGTTGCTGCAGAAGTAGCCGCTGGACATAAAGCCTACTTCGACGCGCGTGTGATTCCAGGTGTGGCTTATACTTCACCTGAAGTTGCTTGGGTCGGTGTGACAGAAGCACAAGCCAAAAATGATAACCTAAGTATTGAAAAAGCCATTTTCCCTTGGGCGGCATCTGGTCGCGCTATTGCTAATGGCTGCGAAGATGGATTTACCAAACTTATCGTCGATAAAGAAACCGGCAGAGTTATTGGTGGCGGAATTGTTGGACCTAATGCAGGAGATATGATTGGTGAAATTGCCTTAGCCATTGAGATGAATGCTGTCCCTGCAGATATTGCCTTAACCATCCATCCGCATCCAACACTAGGAGAAAGTATTGGTTTAGTGGCGGAAGTCTATGAAGGCAGCTGCACAGACCTTCCACCACAACGTAAAAAATAAATCTGACAAAAACGCGCTTCGGCGCGTTTTTTTACGCTACAACTAAATACTCGGAAATAAAAGCAATAAAATATTTTTTGGAAAACCTATATAACATCTTCAGAAAATTGCCGGCGAAACACTGCCGGCGTACAACCAAATCGTTTAACAAATGCTTCTGTAAATGCACTTTCTGATTGATATCCCGCAATTTCTGCCACCTGACCAATAGATAAATAACGTTCTTCTCGCAATACTTGTGCCGCCTTAGACAATCTTAACAATCGAACAAAAGCTTGTACCGTCATTCCTGTCGCCTTAGAAAAACGCCGGATAAAAGTTGCTCGAGAGAGATTCGCTGTTTGTGCCAATGTTTCTATCGAATACCGCGCAGCGGGATTAGATAAAATTTTCGCCGCCACTCGTGCCAATCCTTTATCAGCAAAAAGTGGTAACAGACTTTCCTCTTGCGTATGTTCCAACTGCCTAAATGCAAACAGTAATAACACCTCACATAATGCTGTAATCACCTTGATACATCCCTCCTTACCTGCCATTGCTTCTTCACGAATCAAATCGGCTAGCATTTCTAATTGCCTTACCCCTTTCAGAGAGACCACTAATGGTGTAGGCATCATCTTTAAAATCTCTATCGCAGCAGCATTTTGTGCAACAAAACTCCCACATAACATATGAATATCATTTCCAGAGACTCTTTGCCTTAATCCATGTTGATGGGCTTCAACCGTTGATTTTGAATTCGAACCAGAAACAATCCAATGTACACTAGTATCTGTCCATAAGCAAAAATCGCCTGCAGTTAAAGCGATTTTTTCCTGATTATTAGCACATAAAAAACAATTTCCTTTTAAAATAAGATGAAAATAAGCTCCTTGGTTGAGCGCATCATGCTCAAATGCAAACCCTTTTGATAAACGGCAAAACACATCTACTTGCGTTCGCAAATCCATTAAAGACAATAAAGACGCTAAATTAATTTGAGACTTTTCCATGATTTTTTGCAATAAAAACGTCTGTAAAGTATAACAACAAACCTTCATAATAACGTTTTTATTCACAACGGAGACATTCCCATGCTTGACTGGAAACAATACAAAACCCAACTAATGCAACGTTTAGGCGGATTTAGCAAACTTTCTCCTGATACCATGAAAGGCTATCAAACCCTTGCTAAAGCCAACGAAGGTGGCGTTTTAGATGCAAAAACACGCGAACTTATTTCACTTGCTTGTGCAGTCACTACTCGCTGTGATGGCTGTATTGATGTCCATACAGATGCTGCTATTAAAGCAGGCTGCACACAAGAAGAAATTGTTGCTGCACTTGGTGTTGCTGTTGCGATGAATGCAGGCGCTGCAATGGTTTATTCTGCGCGCGTACTTGATGCGCATGCCGCATTAACAGGAGAGTAAAATGCGTAAGCTTTTACTTGCAGCCATAGCTTCAGCTATATTACCGCTCTGGGCAGAAACGGTTTGGGTAGATGTTCGTACACCGCAAGAATATAGTGAAGGACATATTGCGGGCGCTGCTAATATGCCCCACCATGAAATCGTTGAATTAGTAAAAAAAGCAGGTTACGCTAAAGATGATCGCATTTTACTTTATTGCCGTAGCGGAAACCGTTCAGCAAAAGCAAAAGCTGCATTAGTAGAAGCTGGTTACACAAACGTGCAAGATTTAGGTGGCTTCGCCGATTTAGAAAAAACTGGCGCAGTGAAGACAGAATAAACGAATCGTTTGCATACTTTTCAGTATAAATTGATACTGCCATCCAATAAATAATAAAAAGTATTGGGTGGCAGTATTTATTCCAATCCTCAATAAATAAAAGTATTGGCTCTAGATTAATAGTTTGAGAGCTTTGCAAAATTCCGTTTTACATGAATTTTTACTACTAGCAGAAAAATAGCACTATGATTTTAATATATTTTTAAAATTCAAAAATTCTCTATTTTGTTGTTTTTTGCAAAGGTCTCAGTTTGTTCCTGCTAATCTAAAGCCTTCAAAATACAAACAGTTTATTTTTGATAATATTTTTATAAACATACGGCTTTACTTTCGCTTCACCGTATGCTCATTACTCATTAGATTAAGTCTATGATTACATTTGCGCGACTTTTTCGCGTTGTGCGGTGAGCGCTTGTACATGCTCTTTATCTTGTGCGAGTTGCAAACGAGTTTGCTCCACCAATTCTGCTGGTGCTTTGGCGGTAAATTTCTCGTTATTAAGCTGCCCTTCTAAGCGCATCATATTTTTATTGAGCTTTTCAATTTCTTTATCTAAGCGCGCAAGCTCTGCTTCTTTATCAATCAGTCCTGCCAATGGAATCAGAATATTCATATTACCAACCACCGCAGTAGCGCTTTCAGGTGCATTGCCATCAATCACGGTCAAACTTTCCAATTTACCGATCGTTTTTAGGCGCGTTTCTTGGGCGGCTAATAGTCGTTTTTCATATTCACCAGCATTTTCTAGCAAGACGTTGAGGGCTTTACCCGGCGAGATATTCATTTCGCCACGAATTTTGCGAATGCCGAGTAAGACGTTTTGCACCCATGTCATTTCTGCTTCAGCGACATCATCCTGATAGTTTTTCGATTCAGGATAAGACTGTGCCATCAATAATCCTTCGCTGATACCGAGTTTAGGGGCAATTTGTTGCCAGATTTCTTCGGTGATAAAAGGCATAATTGGATGTGCAAGGCGTAATACAGTTTCTAAGGTATTAAGCAATACCCAACGCGTATGGGCTTTTTGTGTATCATCAGAATGGTTTTTAGAAAGAACGGGCTTGACCAATTCTAAATACCAATCGCAATAGTCATTCCAGATAAATTCGTAAAGCGCACTCGCTGCAAAATCAAAACGATAGCTATCAATTGCTTTACGCACTTCTGCAATGGTGGCATCTAATCGTGCGCTAATCCACCTATCCGCGGCATCTGTGAGCTGCGCTGGCTGAGTAATCGTTTTCTCATCGGTTTGCATCAACACAAAACGCGCCGCATTCCAAAGCTTATTACAGAAATTACGATAGCCTTCTACTCGCTTAATATCAAATAAAATATCACGCCCACTGGTAGCCTGTGCCGCAAAGCTAAAGCGCAACGCATCTGTTCCACACGGCGGTATGCCTTCTGGATATTCTTCACGCGTTTGTTTAGTAATTTTTTCTGCCAACTGTGGTTGCATCATGCTGTCGGTACGCTTTGCCACTAACGCTTCTAAATCAATACCGTCAATCACATCAATCGGGTCAATGACATTACCTTTAGACTTCGACATTTTTTGTCCATTGGCATCCCGCACTAAGCCATGAATGTAAACGTCTTTAAATGGCACTTCACCATCCATACAGTAAAGCCCCATCAGCACCATCCGCGCGACCCAGAAGAAAATAATATCAAATCCCGTCACTAATACATTGCCAGGATAAAAGGTTTTTAAGGCTTCTGTTTGTTCGGGCCAGCCTTGTGTGGCAAATGGCCATAGACCAGAGCTAAACCAAGTATCTAATACGTCTTCATCTTGCGTAAGCACTACGTCCTCAGCAAGCCCATATTTTTCACGCACTAAGGTTTCGTTTTCAGCAACATAGATATTACCTGCTTCATCATACCAAGCAGGAATACGATGTCCCCACCATAGCTGGCGAGAAATACACCAATCTTGTAAGTTTTCCATCCAGTGAAAATAGGTGTTTTGCCAGTTTTCAGGCACAAATCGGATCCGCTTTTCGCGCACCGCATCAATTGCTGGCTTGGTTAAACGAATATAACCGCCGGCTTGACCGTTTTCTTGCGTTTCTCTCGTTAAATCAACGAACCATTGGTCTGTCAAATAAGGTTCAATGACCACACCACTACGATCACCGTAAGGACGCTTCATCAAATGAGGTTCGATTTTTTCTAATAGTTCAGCTGCTTCTAAATCTGCGACGATTTTATCTCGCGCCACCCAACGGTCTAAACCTTGATACTCTTTTGGCGCATTTTCATTGAGCGTCGCATCAGGGTTCATTAAGTTAATCACTTCCATGGTATGACGCTGCCCGACCGCATAGTCATTAAAATCATGTGCTGGTGTGATTTTGACGCACCCTGTTCCAAAGTCCATTTCCACATATTCATCGGCAATTATAGGAATAATCCTATCTGTCATTGGTACATGGACTTTTTTACCTAATAAATGCTGATAACGACTATCTTCTGGATGCACTGCCAGCGCCCCATCCGCTAAAATCGTTTCTGGACGCGTGGTGGCAATATGCATGTATTCACCATCTAATCCTTGTCCTTTAACAAAGGGATAGCGCACATGATACATTTTGCCTTGTTCTTCTCGATTTTCGACCTCTAAATCAGAAATCGCCGTTTTTAGCACAGGATCCCAATTCACTAAGCGTTTACCGCGATAAATCAAGCCTTCATCATACCAACGCACAAACAGCTCGCGCACTGCGCGGCTCATTTGCTCATCCATGGTAAAACGCTCACGAGACCAGTCTAAAGAAGCCCCTAAACGACGCAGTTGACGCATAATATTGCCACCGCTCTCGCCTTTCCATTGCCAAATGGCCTCAATAAAATCCTCTCGCCCTAAATCATGGCGCGTCTTCCCTTGCGCATTTAAGCGTCTTTCCACCACCATTTGCGTAGCAATTCCAGCATGGTCAGAACCGGGTTGCCATAGCGTATTATCGCCTTTCATTCGGTGATAACGAATGAGCATATCCATAATGGTATCTTGGAAAGCGTGTCCCATATGTAAGCTGCCCGTTACATTTGGCGGCGGAATCATAATTGCGTAGGATTTTCCTTCACCAGAAGGCGCAAATTGTCCACTTTCTTCCCAAGCGTCATACCATTTACGCTCAATTTCTGTGGGTTGATAACGGGTTGCCATTTCTGTCATATCACTGTCTCGTCAATTCAAAAGTGAGATATTCTACCGTAGCAAGGCATATTTAGCATCTTGAGACCTTTGCAAAAAACAACAAAATGGAGAATTTTGAATTTTCTGAATTTTAAAAACATATTAAAGTCATGTTGTTATTTTTCTACTAGTAGTAAAAATTCACGTAAAACAGAATTTTGCAAAGGTCTCATCTTATAGCCCACTTCCCAAAAAATGTATACAACGTTAACTCAATATACACTTTGAAAACAGCATCTTATCTCCAAGTACGGTATGCATTTTCCGGGAGCCCTGCTATAGAAGATTAAATAGTGGTTTGAAAAGTATTCTGGAATACTATCAAATAATCCAATGGCAGTTAAATATTTAAATATCAATATATTAAAAGAAGTATTTTTTGTAAGAGTATGTCTAGTATACTTTTCAAACCATCACCGAAAATTAAAGTAGTGCTGCTTCTTTCGCCTTTTTGATGATAAATAAAACCTTTTTGATGATAAATAAAAAGAGTCATAATCGGCTTTTATAGCTGAATAGGTTTAGCTGCATACAAACTGACGAACCACAGACAGCCAACCTCAGTACGGCAAAACGAGCATAACGCTGTATGCGAGTTAAAGAAATTTAGCTATATTGTTTAGGCGGAGATAATTTTAAAATAAAGTGCAATTTTCTTTTGTCACTAAAAGCTTATTGTAATTCACCTGTGCGCCATGAGCGGTAAATTGATAATAAACATTATTAACGATACCTTCATCTATGGCTTTTCTGAGAGTTTTGTTTTGACAGGTGTAGGCCTTTAAAAAAGGTAGCCATGTACTATCTCTTAATCTGGCTTGGTCTGTCGTCAAAGCACCTCCCACAATAGGTAAGCTATCTTCAACAGAAAAAATCAATGAACCAACCGAGTCTGTTACCGAAGTATACGTTAAATACCCTTGATGCCAAGGTAGCTTCTCAGAAAGTTTCTTAGCAAGCTCAGCAGCACTACTAGCAACCTCATAGCTACCTGCACCAAAATGATTTTTGTAATAATCCATTGCGTATGGATAAATCGCTGCCGCAAGTAAGACTAAAATTATTCCCTTTTTCATTTAATTTTCCTTTTATTATTGTTATCGGAAATTATAACCATAATACTTTCAAAAAAGCAGTTTTATTTTACTGATGAATGCTGCTTACTAAAAAAGCGGCTAAAGCCGCTTTTAACCTTTATTTTTTAGCGCGTTTGCGCTCATTTTCAGTGAGAAGTTTTTTCCGAATTCGAATTGATTTAGGCGTAACTTCTACCAGTTCATCCTCATCAATAAATTCTAACGCTTGCTCTAAAGTATTACGAATTGGTGGCGTTAAGATAAGGTTCTCATCTGAGCCTGCCGCACGCATATTGGTAAGTTGTTTCGCTTTTAGCGGGTTAACAACCAAATCATTATCGCGACTATGAATACCAATCACCATTCCTTCATAGACTTCATCACCATGACCGATAAACAAACGACCACGATCTTGTAAATTATATAAAGCATAAGCCAATGCTTTTCCGGGTGCCATCGCAACCAATACACCGTTATGACGCGTTTTTCCTAAGCCCTCTTTCATTGGACCATAATGGTCAAACGTTTGGAATTTTAAACCGCTACCGCTGGTTAACGTCATAAATTCCGTTTGAAAACCAATGAGTCCGCGTGTTGGGATGATATATTCTAAACGGACACGCCCTTTGCCGTCTGGAATCATATTTTGTAAATCCCCTTTACGCTCGCCCATGCGCTCCATTACGCCACCCTGATTTTGTTCATCAATATCTAGCACAACAAACTCATAAGGCTCTTGCTTAACCCCATCCACTTCTCTAAAGATAACTTCAGGACGAGAAACGCCAAGCTCATAACCTTCGCGACGCATGGTTTCAATTAAAACCGAAAGATGCAATTCACCGCGACCACTAACTTTAAACTTATCTGGGTCATCCATTTGCTCAACACGCAAAGCCACATTATGAATTAACTCACGCTCAAGACGCTCTTGGATTTGACGAGAGGTAACAAACTTTCCTTCACGCCCTGCAAATGGAGACGTATTGACTTGGAAAGTCATACTCATTGTTGGTTCATCAACGCTTAAGCTGGGTAAAGCTTCCACATGGTTTGGGTCACAAAGCGTATCTGAAATATAAAGTGGGTCAATCCCTGTAAAAGAGATAATATCGCCAGCAGCAGCTTCATCCACTTCTACTTTTTCGAGCCCTAAAAATTTAAAAATTTGTAAAACACGACCAGTTCGAATGTCGCCTTCACGACCAATGACTTTTACGGGTGTATTTTTACGAATGGTTCCGCGCTCAATTCTTCCAACACCAATAACGCCCGTATAAGTTGAGTAATCTAATGAAGAAACTTGCATTCTAAAAGGCTTTTCACGGTCAACCTGTGGCGGATTGACATGATTAACAATCGCTTCAAATAAATACGTCATATCTCCTTCACGGATATCTGGGTTATCACCAGCATAACCATTTAATCCAGAAGCATAGACGATTGGAAAATCTAGCTGTTCATCCGTTGCGCCTAACCGATCAAATAAATCGAAGGTTTCATTCAGTACCCAATCGGGTCTTGCGCCGGGACGGTCAATCTTATTGATGACAACAATCGGATGTAGCCCCATATTAAATGCCTTTTGAGTCACAAAGCGCGTTTGTGGCATCGGACCATCCATTGCATCCACTAAAAGTAATACACAATCCACCATCGACAATACCCGCTCAACTTCTCCACCAAAATCGGCGTGTCCGGGGGTATCGACAATATTGATTTGGTAATCCTTCCAACGAATGGCGGTATTTTTTGCCATGATAGTGATGCCGCGCTCGCGTTCCAAATCCATCGAGTCCATCATACGGTCATACACTTCTGCGCGTTCCGCTAACGTATCAGATTGACGAAAAAGCTGGTCTACCAGCGTGGTTTTACCATGGTCAACGTGGGCGACAATAGCAATATTACGAATTTTAGAAACATCGTCGTGGGTAATGCTCACAAAAATATCCAGTCAAAATAAAGGCGCGCATTATATAGCTAAATCTCTGAAAACAAAAACTGCTTTCTGTTCGCCCTCTTCTTATCTCATGATTTGTTTAATTTCTGATGTGGTGCAGCATCAATCAAACATTACTATATTCTAATAAAATAATATTTTTGCGCTTTTTTCCTAGATTGATGGCGCAATGAAAAATGTGAATATTTATAACTATATGATTTTTATATAAATAAAAATTACATAAAATTTGCCCAACCTATAAAAGGCTTTAAGGCGCTGTAAGGTTCGGAATTTTTCATTTTTTTTCTTATGGTTTTTGTGTTTTTGATGAGTTTTATTTATCCATAAACACTCATGTTGCTCAATTTGTGTCTTTAGATAGAATGAACAAGCTATTCCGCGTTCTGATAGCAAGTGTAATTATTAGGAGTAACACCATATGAATGAAGAACTTGATAATCTTTTATGCGAAAAATACCCCAAAATTTTTGCTCTTCGTCATGATGAAAATTCTTGTATGTCAAGAGGGTTTGAATGTGGTGAGGGATGGTTTGATTTAATTGATACTTTATGCGCAAGTATTCAATCTTATATTGACCAAGAAAATGAAGCTGGAAATCCCGTTAAGCAAGTGGTCGCCAGACAGGTAAAAGAAAAACTTTATACATTACGCTTTTATTACAATGCTAAGGAAGTGAATGATCCATTTATTGATGGAATGATTTACTTTGCAGAAAGGATAAGCGAAAAAATTCCCCAAGAATAAGCCGTTTTTTAATCATTGAGGAGATATGATGCTGAATTTTCAAACCGCTTTTGCGCAAATGTGTGGTCAAGGTAAAACTCGCACGCAAGATGCTTTGTTTAATGGCAAAGAAATGCTTGCGATGAAAATGAATAAAGTGCGGTTAGTGGAGAATATTGCCTTTCCCATTCGAGTAGCCGTCGCGGATGGCGTTTTTAGTAGCGAGCAATCGCATCTTGCCAGTCGATTTTGGGCAAATGCTTGGGGCAGAAATGGTAGCGCGAATCGCGAATTCTTCCGTACGCATTTTGATCGATTTTATGATGAGGTAGGAGCGGTAGCGTTTGGTTCTAGCACGACGATTGCAGGTGCGGTAATCGAGACAGATGGCACGTTTTCCTTATGCAATGTTGGCGATAGTCGAGTGTATTTGATTAGCAAAGAGGGATACTGGCAGCAGCTAAGCCATGACCATACGGAATTAAATCGAATGATAGCCGCTGGTGAGGCACAAGAGGGTGTGAAATATTCGGATGTATATAATATGTTGGAACAATGTTTGGTGGCAGATGAGGAATGCGATGAATATTTGCGTCCGTTTTTTGCTAAGGGGACATTGCAAGCAGGTGAAGCGCTATTGTTATGCACGGATGGATTGCATGATGCTTTATCACATGAGCAGTTAGAGAATATTTGGCAGAGCGAAGCGGATTTATGCGCTCGGTTAAGGGCTTTGCGTAAAGCGGTTAGGCAAACGCGCTTTTATGATGATTGTTCGATTGTATGCGCACAGCGCTGTTAACCTGTATCGAAGCAATAAATTTTGAATTAAAGATAGAGAAAGGAGGAATGAAAACATTATTTTTCACTTTTATACAAAGTAAACTATTTTCAATTTAATTTCAGGAGTTTGATACCATGGAAAACCAACAACCAACAACCAACAACCAACAACCAACAACCAACAACCAACAACCAACAATGCTTTATTGTGCGCGTTGCGCCGGGTGAAGTTAGTCAATTAGAGGAGGTTTTAGCAAGCAATCAGGCTATTCTTGGTTGGGCGAAATTAGAAGGCGTGCATCATGCAGGGGTTACTCAAGCAGAGATTAAAGCGCAATTGCGTCATCATGCTGATTATTATGCAAATGGAGAAGCTTCTATTGCTCAAGCCGCTGGCAGTATTTATCGTTTTCTACATGAAATTAAAGCAGGCGACTATCTTTTAATACCTGATGAAAAAGATTTTTATATTGCCAAAGCAGTAGGAGAAGGACCTGTTTACTTAGCCGATAAAGTTGCAGAGGATTCTGCTTATCGTTGGAATATTGAGTTTTTAAATGATAAACAGCCTATTTTTAGAAAAAATGCTCCTGATAATATACAAACAGCATTAGGGCATAGACAAACGGTTACTTCTGCCAATAATTGTCTTGAGGATATTCCATTGGTTTTATCCCAAAATTTATTACTGAATTTTAGAAAGAATGCTTATGAGTTCTACCATCAGCAAACGTTACAAGTTTTATGCTCTCCTGATTTACAGCTATTACACCTTAAAGGCATGATTGCTGATTTGTTGCCAAAAGGAAGCATTCTTCCAGGCGACCTAGAAGTCTATCAAAAAACATCCGATATTATCTGGACAACACACGATATTTTTGATGATTTTTCATTGAATCTCATTATTAAAATATTGCCAAACAGAGCGGATAGCCCTATTGATGTAGATGAACTTCATCAGATTTTAGAAGAGATACAGACGCAAATTAAAGAACTAAGGGTAGAAGAATTCGCAGATACACCAATAATCCTCATGGTTATTACCACAGGGGAGTTTACGGAAAGCTGTAGACAAGAAGAAAAATCCTTAGCACAAGATAAATTTTTAGCGATCAAACTGATAGATAGAGAGCAGTTTGCAAAGGCATATTCCGAGTATTTAAAAGCAACGCTTTCCCGCCGCTATCCTAATCTAAAATACTTTAAATAAAGTATTGAATAATACCCTAGTGGTTTAGCGATTTAATTAAAGAACCGTTTGGCGTATTTTTTCCAATCGTCAAGCGGTTTCTTAGCTTTTCTATTTCACTTTTTGATAAATCTCACTATCGCAAAATTCCCAAAAAATGCATACAAGTACAAGAAAACAAAAACAATGCATTATTGTTTTTATTTTATGCATTTTTTAGTAACCCTGCTATAGTGCAATCATCTAAAGCCCAACCCAATCCAAAGCAGATAAAAGAATAAAGTATCAATACAATCCATCCGCCATTCTTTGCGGATTTGCTTAATCCAAGCCCACATCTTTTCAATGGGATTTAAGTCTGGACTATAAGGGGGTAACCAAACTATCTCATGCCCATGCTCTTCAATGATTGCTTGAATATCACTGCGTTTATGAAAAGCGGCATTGTCCATGACAATTACACTGTTTTAGGTAACTCAGGTAACAGTGCTTCTCTCACCCAATGAGAGAAAATATCGCTGTTAATAGAACCATCATATAAGCGTAAGGCAAACAATTCTCCATTGATAATGGCTCCAATCGCATTGCTCTGGTTCTTTAAATGCCAGTTATCACTTCCATGACAAACTTGTCCTTTTGTGCTGTAGCCATAAGGTCTATGATCAAAGGCTTTAAAACCACATTCATCAAGATAGACTATCGGTTTGTCTTGAGCGGTCTTATCTACTATTTGTTCTTGAAAGTGCTCTCTTTTCTCTGTGTCGGCTTTTGGATGTTGGTTAATCTTTTTTTATGCGTTATCTTTAGTCGCTTTAGAGCATAACAAATCGCTGATTGCGAGCAATTAAAACGTCTAGCTCTTTCCCATTGGTAATCATCAGGATACTGCTCAATATCCTTAAGCAAGGCTTCATCATCAATCTTTGAGGGCTTACGCTCAGTAAAGCCTTTAGGATGGGGATTTTTAATCCAGCTATAGACGGTGAATTTGCTGATCTTGTAGCGCTTTGCAACAGCGCGCCAAGTTTCTCCATTAGCAATATCGTTAAGAATTTTCTGTCGGAATTGGCGGCA
>NZ_LWHB01000040.1 GCF_001889065.1 Suttonella ornithocola
AAAAATGGCACCAATGACAGAAACATCACTAATACCTAAAAAGCCAAATCGGAAACCATTGACCATATAAAGAATAGGGTTGAGTTTAGAAACTTGTTGCCAGAATTCAGGTAACATGGAAATGGAATAAAAAACGCCACCTAGATAGATTAATGGTGTCAAAATAAAAGTTGGTACAAGTGCAACATCATCAAAGCTGCGTGCATAGCAAGCGTTGATAAAGCCTGCTAAGGAAAAGGCAATGGCGGTGAGTAATAAAATGATGAGCATGACACCAATATGGGCAAAACTAATGTTGGTAAAGAAAAATGAAACTAGAGTAACCAATGTGCCAACAATCAGTGCTCTTAAAACGCCACCAGTGACAAAACCTGCCAAAATAAGCGCATTTGGCATAGGGGAAATAAGTAATTCTTCTACAGAATTATTAAATCTTGCACCATAGAAAGAGCTAACTACATTGTTATAGGCATTATTGATAACCGCCATCATAATTAGCCCGGGCGCAATATAATCCGCATAGTTAAACCCTTCAAAATTACCGATTCTGGAGCCAATCAGCTGACCAAAGATTAAAAAATATAGTGTGGTGGTAATAGTTGAGGGCAGTAAAGTTTGTGTCCATAATCGAATAAAACGATGAATTTCTTTATAAAGTAGGGTAAAAAAAGCGTTCAACATAATGGGCTATAATCATGAAAAATAATATTTAAGACTGGCGAATTTTTAGGATAGTGTCAATTTTAGCAATTAAAACATCAATGGCGACTCGGTTATCATTTTCACTTGGGATAATCATATCGGCATAACGTTTGGTTGGCTCAACGAATTGATTATGCATCGGGCGAACCTGCTTGAGATATTGTTGAATAACGGAATCTGTTGAGCGTCCGCGTTCAATGCAATCTCTTTCAAGTCTGCGAATAAATCTTAAGTCAGAGTCAGTATCAACATAAAGTTTGATATCCATTAGCTCGCGAACGGCATCATCATAAAGCGCTAAAATACCCTCTAAAATGATGACATCGGCCGGTTCTTGGTGTTTGGTGTAATCTGCGCGTGTGTTGATAGTGTAGTCATACTGCGGTAGTTCTATTGCTTGGCGATTCAATAATGCTTTGAGCTGTTGGTGTAAAAGTTCGCTATCAAAAGCATCAGGATGATCATAGTTTTGCTGACGACGAACTTCGGGAGAAAGGTGGGATTGGTCTTTGTAATAGTAATCTTGCTCAATAATGGTAATCGCATGTCCATTAAAGTTGGTGTATAAGGCGCGCGCAACCGTTGTTTTTCCTGAGCCTGATCCTCCCGCGACGCCAATAATAATTGGTTTGCTCATAAAGCCTCACTAGATTAGTTTATTATTCCTATGAAATGAATAGCAGATTGATAGGTAACAATCATACGATATTCTCTCTTGAGAGAGTGTAGGAATAGGATAAGAAATCGCTATTGTAGCGCAGGACGGTATGACTCGCAGTGAAATCTCTGTTTGTTTGTCTCTGAATTTTGGGGATTTCGTTTACTTTAATGGATAATTGTATTTTCTTTGCTTTTATCTACAAATCAAATAAATACGAAAGAATAAGAAAGTCAATTCTTTATCGCTGTATGGTTACAAGGCGCAAAGATTACCCTGTCATCACTTCACTTTATCAATAAGAGTAGCATATTATCTCTTTTTACTTTTACGTTATATGGAAAGCAATGATGACACGCAAACTTATCGCAGTAGCCTTAATGGCAACTTTTGGTGCAAGCCATGCCGCTGCACTCGAAAATCTACCGGGTAACACAAATTTACCCTCTCCGCCCGCTGTTTTAGACGCATTAGCCAAACAAGGCGATGTTGGCGGGGTTTACCATGTTCAAGATTTTTTCAAATCCCCAGAAGTCAGTGGCTATCAGGTTTCGCCTGATGGAAAATATTTGGTTTGGCGGCAGCGCAACGAAAACGGCAAAAGAGATTTATGGATTCGAGAAATTAACAGCGATAAACCGCGTTTATTATTAGCAGAAGGCGACGATGTTATTCGTGGTTATAGTTGGGTGAATGACCATCAGTTGGTTTATATGCAAGATAAAGGTGGTAACGAAAACTATCATATTTATCGCATTAATGCCGATGGCTCTGATGCCAAAGATTTAACGCCTTTTGACGGCGTTCGCGCCATGATAAGCAATGTGCTTCACGATGATAAAGACCACATTATCATTGTCATGAATAAAGAAAACCCTGAATTATTTACGCCGTATCGCTTAGATTTAAACAACGGCGATTTAGTCAAACTCTATGATAATCCGCCAAGTGAAGAACCCATTGATGATTTCTTATTTGATAAAGATGGCAAACTTCGTGTGATTACGCGTATCGTTCAAGGTCAGGATACCGATTTATATTATTTAATTGATGGTAAATTCCAAAAAATTAAGCACATTCCTTTTGGCGAAGTCTTTTCCGTTTTAGGATTTGATTATAAAAGCGATAATCCTAACGCGGCTTATGTGCTTTCCAATGAAGAAAGCGATAAAGCCAATATTTATCGCTACGACCTAAAAACAGGCAAAGTGCTTGATACGGTTTTCACCAATGATACCTATGACGCAGGTGGCATTAGCCGTTCTCGCAAGCGCGGTTATGAGCTTGATGCGATTTTCTACAATGGCGATAAGCCGCAAACCATTGCCAAAAGTGAAACTTTCAAAAAATGGGAAGCCGATCTTCAAAAACAACTCGGTACAAATCAGAAAATTGACATCATTGACGCTGACGATGATGAAAAAACCTTTATCGTGTTAGTCAGTAGCGACCGTGAACCTGGTGTGTTTTATCTCTATCAGCCCGAAAAACAACGCTTAGAAAAACTCACCAGTATTCATCCGCATTTGAAACGCGAAGATATGGCAGAAATGACGCCGATTTCTTTCCAATCCCGCGATGGTATGACCATTCATGGCTATTTCAGCCGTCCTGCGCATATTCCACAAGACCAAAAAGTTCCTGTGATTGTGTATGTTCATGGTGGACCACAGGGCGTACGCGATAGTTGGGGGTTTGACCCGCAAGTTCAGCTCTTTACCTCACATGGCTACGGCGTATTACAAGTGAATTTCCGTATTTCAGGCGGTTATGGTAAGCAGTTCTTTAATGCTGGATTAGGACAAGTCGGTCGTAAAACCATGGACGATGTGGAAGATGGTATTGATTACATCATCAAAAAAGGTTGGGCTGACCCTCAAAAAATTGCGATTTATGGCGGTAGCCATGGCGGATTTGCGGTCTTACGCGGATTAGTGAAAACCCCTGATTTATATGCTTGTGGCGTAGATTATGTGGGCGTTTCTAATCTTTATACCTTTATGAAAACCATTCCGGCTTATTGGGAACCTGTACGCAATATGCTTTATACCATTTGGTATAACCCTGATGACCCAGCGCAAAAAGCCATTATGGATGAAGTGTCGCCATTACAAAATGCCGATAAAATCAACAAACCGCTTTTTGTGGTGCAAGGAGCAAATGACCCACGCGTTAACATCAATGAAGCCGACCAAATCGTATCTAATTTACGCAATCGCGGGATTGATGTGCCATATATGGTCAAATACGATGAAGGGCATGGTTTTGCAAAAGAAGCCAATCGCTTAGATATGCAAAGAAGTATGATGGGCTTTTTACATCAGTGTTTACAACCGGAAAATAAGATTAAATAGAGAAAAAATATAGTTGGTAATTTTTTGTTAGTTGATGAATGCATTTAAGAAGATTACTTGGTTCAATAAGTGGCGTTATTACCTATTTTGTTCTAATAAAATTCATTAATGTCCCAACAAATTACCAATTCTTTCTATTTGTATTTATACTGTGCTTAGCCGTATTTTTCGCGGAAAGAGTTGAACTTAAAAAGTACGAAAATAATTAAAAAATTGGGTAGTGGTTTGAATAGCATACTTTTTAAACCACTATCATTAGTTATGGTTATTTTTATTTGATATCTTTTGTAGAAAGTATTTTGTTATTCTTGTGTAGATATTACTAATATAGCTGAATGAGTTCAACTTACATACAATTCAATTAGATGCAGATAGTGCATATTAGTACAGTAAGACAAACCAACGCTGTATGCGAGTTAATAGAGATTTAGCTATATCGTAACTATCACGAAATTCTCAAAAAAGAGATACGTAAGTAGTTGATAATAAATATATGAAAAGAATATTCAATTTTTTCTATATTTATTTGGAAATTTCGCTATAGACTTTTTAAGCACTATTAAAGCGTAGAGAGTAAATCCAATATAGAATGGTAGGATTTAGGCGATAAAAAAACGATACTTCTTTAAGGAAGTATCGTTTGATTTAAGCAAATTAAGCTAAAGATTAAGCAATCGCTTTGATTTTAGCATTTACACGGCTTTTTAAGCGTGCTGCTTTATTTTTATGGATAAGCCCTTTACGAGCAGCACGATCTAAAAGGCTGCTAGCATATTGGAAAGTGCTTTTTGCTGTCTCAACGTCTTTTGCTTCAATTGCTTTTAAGACTTTTTTTACTGAAGTACGCATAGCAGAGCGTTGGCTCGCGTTGCGTGAACGAGCTTTTTCTGCTTGTTTGATTCGTTTTTTTGCTTGTGCTGAATTAGCCAAAATATTGCTCCTGTCTTGGGTTCGGCATACGCCAGAATGTTTTATTTAAGGGCGCAAATCATACCGTTTTTTTTCGTGTTGTCAATGTTTTCAGATGGTTCAGCGTTATTTTGTCGTTGGTTGCTTGTTATTGCGAGTGGGAGCTTTCATAATAACAAAATTATTCTTTTTATGAGGTGTTTTATGTTTTCAGCGTTGTCTTCTGAGCAGGCTTTTGAAAAAGCAAAAAGGGTGATCCCGGGTGGGGTAAATTCACCAGTGAGAGCTTTTGCTTCTGTAGGCGGAACGCCATTATTTATTCGTAAGGCAGAAGGCGCTTATTTAGAAGACATTGATGGTCGTCGATTTATTGATTATGTCGGCTCTTATGGCCCAATGATTAATGGTCATGCGCATCCAAAAGTGGTTGAGGCGGTTCAGGAAGCAGCAGCGCTAGGAATGAGCTTTGGTGCGCCAACGGTATCAGAAACGCTTTTAGCGGAAAAGGTGGTTGCGCGTATTAATGGTATAGATATGGTTCGGATGTGCAATTCTGGAACAGAAGCAACCATGAGCGCAATACGTTTGGCAAGAGCCTACACGAAGCGGGAAAATATTTTAAAGTTTGCAGGTTGCTATCATGGGCATTCTGATGGTTTGTTGGTTGCCGCAGGTTCTGGTGCTTTGACTTTTGGTGTCCCGAATTCACCGGGGGTACCAGCGGATTTTGCGACACATACTTTAACGGCAGTTTATAACGATGTAGATGTATTAGAAGAAATTTTTGCGCAACAGGGAGAAACCTTGGCGGCTGTGATTGTTGAGCCTGTCGCTGGGAATATGAATTGTGTGCCACCTTCTTTAGCGTTTCATCAGCGTTTACGCGAATTATGCAATGAATATAGAGTAGTGTTGATTTGGGATGAGGTGATGACTGGTTTTCGTGTGGGGTATCACGGTGCGCAGTCGTTATATGAGAATATAATTGCTGATATTTTTACTTTTGGAAAAGTCATTGGTGGGGGAATGCCGGTAGGGGCTTTTGCTGCACGCAGAGAAATTATGGAACTTTTATCGCCTGTAGGTGGGGTTTATCAAGCGGGGACGTTGTCTGGCAATCCAGTAGCAATGGCAGCTGGTATTGCAAATTTAGCGTTAACAGAAGCCCCTGAGTTTTATTCGCGATTAGAATCTTTAACGCAGCGTTTGGCAACAGGCTTAAAAACGGTCGCTCAACAAGCAAATATTCCTTTGGTTGTTAATGCGGTTTGTGGAATGTTAGGGATTTTCTTTACGGATTTACCTGAAGTGCAGAATTTCGCAGATGTGCAACAATCGGATACGCAACGATTTGCAAAGTTTTTCCATGGGATGTTAGCAGAAGGTGTAAATTTAGCGCCTTCGGCTTTTGAGGCTTTGTTTGTTAGTATGGCGCATGATGAAGTAGTGATTGATGAAACGATTGCGGCTGCAGCGCGTGTTTTTAAAATGTTATAGGTTTTAATAATGGATATCGGTAGTGTTCGTAAAGACTTTCAATCACATCGGCCGTTAAAACGTAGTGATTTATCAGATAGTCCTTGGCAGCAATTTGAAAATTGGTTTGGCGAGGCAATGCAAGCAAAGCTTGAGGAACCTAATGCTTTTGTATTGGCAACAGTCAATACTGATGGGCAATCTAGTCAGCGAACGGTATTGCTAAAGTTTTTTGATACTGCCGGTTTTGTTTTTTATACCAATTATCATAGTCGTAAAGCACAAGAAATTGCCCAAAATCAAAAGGTTTCAATGTTATTTCCGTGGTATGGTTTGCAAAGACAAGTTAAAGTTGAAGGCTATGCAGAAAAGGTTAGCCGAGAGCAGTCTTTAAAGTATTTTTTAAGTCGCCCTGTAGGAAGTCAAATTGGGGCGTGGGCATCCCCACAAAGTAAGGTAATAGATACGCGAGATTTTTTAAGACTTCAATGGCAAAAAATGCAGAATAAGTTTAGAAATGGTGAAATTCCTTTGCCTGATTTTTGGGGAGGATATCGTATTATTCCTATGGCATTTGAATTTTGGCAAGGACAGCCTAACCGTTTACATGATAGATTTGTTTATTTACGTGATAATGATAATTGGAACATTCAACGGCTAGCCCCATAAAGAGGAGAGTGCATGGAGGATGAAAAGCAAGCGATTGTTGATTTTGTATCAAATTACTCTATTGAATTAACACCAAAAACGTTATTAAAGTTAGGAAATTTACATCAGTATCTCCCAAGTACAATAAAGGTATATTTAACGCATTTACCGGGTTCAGATTTTGCAGACACGATAACAGCAGTAGAAAAAGTGATTACGCAAGGCTTTGAAGCGGTTGCTCATGTGGCGGTTCGCAATATCCGCAGAAGAGAGGCTTTAGAAAGCGGGTTAAAAAAGTTGTGGCGAAGTGGCGGAAGAAATTCTTTTGTTATTGGCTGGGGCAGGTGGAAATGTGCAATCTCCTTTCCAAGATACTTTAGCTGTTTTGAAAGAAGGTTTATTAGAAGAGTATGATTGGGAGAGTATTGGATTTGCGGGTCATCCGGAGGGGCATCCGTTCGTCTCACAGGAAAAAATAAAAGAAGCATTGTTATTTAAACAGTCTTATGCTGAAAACTATCCTAGAAACTATTATTTGATGACGCAGTTTTCTTTTACTTCCGAACCTATTGTGCAATGGGCGGAGAATTTAGAAAAAGAAAGCATTCGTTTTCCATTAAAAATTGGCATTCCTGGTGTGGCAAGTACTGCTTCTTTAATTAAGCATGCTCGTGCTTGTGGCGTGGGAGCATCATTAAATTTTTTATTGCGAAATGGCGGTGTTTTTAGACGATTGATTGGGGGAGTTTCTGAACCCAATTTATTGGTTAGGGATTTAGCAGTTGCAAAAGTCCAGAAAAAATTACCCGATACAACAAAGTTACATATTTATCCTTTAGGAGGATTTGAAGCAACGGTTAAATGGTTATCTGCCGTTCAGTCGGGGAAGTTTACGCTAGAAGATAAAAAAGGAATCCAAATCTATGAATAAAAAGATTGGCTTATTAAGTTTGGGGCTATTAGTGGGGTGTGTTCAAGGATTTTCAGGTTTGCCAAAGTTAAATAACCAAGAAACCATTATTTGGCATTATAACTGCAAGGATGGAACAGCCCTGAATGTAGAATATGCTTATATGGGGGACACTTATACGGCAACGATTCAATTATCTGAAGAGGGAAAGAAAGTTTTAGAACAAGTTGAGCCAAAAGTATTTGTTTTGGAAGAATATCGTTGGAGTAGCCATGATGGACGAAATTTTATGCTATCAGATAAAGATAAAGTATTGCGTCAACAGTGTGTTGCAATGAATGCGATTGCGTCAGATGCAATGACGCATTATGGTGGATCGTTCTAATACATGATGCAGTTTAATTGCATAAAAATGGCTTAAGTTTTAGTTTAATAGGGTTTTGTTTTATTGCATTTAATTATAAGATATAACGCCTATAAAATATGAGTAAATAAAGGAAAATTATGGCACGGGTCACTGTAGAAGATTGTTTAAAAGATGAAAATAATCGTTTCCGTTTGATTTTGGCAGCTAGTAAGCGTGCGCGTCAGCTTTCTTTTGGACATCAACCAATGGTAGCACCAGAAGGTGACAAAACAACGGTTATTGCTTTACGCGAAATTGAAGACGGTAAAACGACGATTAAAGCTCTATTAGATACTTCAGAACAATATTAAATTTTATTTCTTATGAGAATTGTAGCGCTTCCTTATCGTCCTTTTGCTGGTTTAACGGGTAGTGAAGTTTTAGAAGCTTTTTGGACAGAATTATCTAAAGAATTATCGCAGTATTTAGATGAGGAAAGTATTGCTGAAGTGCTGCGAGCAGCTACATTCGGTGCGCAAGCACATGAAGGACAAATGCGTCAATCTGGAGAGCCATATTTTACGCATCCTATTTCGGTAACGAAGATATTGGCGGAACAGAGATTTGATTTACCAGTGTTGCAAGCTGCTTTGTTACATGATGTATTGGAAGATACGCCCGTGACTAAGCAAGAAATGGCAGAGGCATTTGGGGATTCGGTAACCGCACTGGTAGATGGTGTTTCTAAGCTAGATCGTTTAAAAAATCAAGCGCCACAAGAAGCACAGGCAGAAAGCTTTAAAAAAATGTTTGTGGCGACGACTGATGATCCGCGAGTCATTATTATTAAGCTTGCAGATCGATTGCATAATATGCAAACTTTAGGTGCGCTTAGGCCTGATAAGCGTATTCGTAAAGCACGAGAAACCCTAGAAATCTATGCTTCTATTGCTGGACGACTAGGGTTATTTTATTTTAGGATGCAATTAGAAGATTTGGTGTTCTCATATTTGTATCCTTGGCGTTATGCCGTATTGAAAAAACATTATACAAAGCTCTTTGAAAATAATACGTTGCTGAATGAGATTCGTGAGGAAATTCAGCCTATATTAAAAGAAATGGGCATTCAGGCAACCATCACTAAGCGTCAGCGTCACTTGTGGGGTGTGTATCAGCGGATGAAGCGTAAGATGAGCTTTGAAGCAGCTTGTCATACCGTGCCGATTCGGATTATTACGAAGACGGAAGATGATTGTTATCGCATTTTAGGCGTATTGCACGGTCTGTATCGCCCTATTTCTGGAAAGTTTGAAGATTATATTGCGGCGCCAAAAAGCAATGGTTATCGGTCTTTACATACCAGTGTGTTAATGGCAGAGCAAGATGTGCTTAATGTGCAAATACGAACACGGGATATGCATCATTTGGCAGAAACAGGCATTATCGCCGTCTGGCATCAGCATTTGAAAAATCGTTCTTTACGTAAGGAACAACATAATATTACCGCACAAAAGTATATGCGCGATTGGTTATCGCGCTTGCGAGAAATGCAAAATATGACAGATGATCCGCTAGAGTTTTATGATGTGATTAAAAAAGAACTAAGTGCTGGTGCGATTCATGTTTATACTCCGCGCGGTGAAGTGATTGATTTACCTGCTGGTGCGACACCAGTGGATTTTGCGTATGCAATTAATCCTGAAATTGGCGATAAATGTGTTGGTGCTAAGGTTAATGGCATTCCGTATCCTATTTTCCGCCCTTTAGAAATTGCACAAACGTGCGAAATTATTACGGATAAAGATGCTCATCCTCATGCGGGTTGGCTGCAGTTTGTGGTGACGGCGAAAGCACGCGCTGGCGTTAATCATCACCTTCGTCAATTAAAGGATAAGGAAGCCGAAGATTTTGGCAAGCAGTTATTATCGCAGGCATTACAGGATTTAGGCAGCAGTTATCAAGCGATTGAGAATACAAAGTTGTTAGCATATTTAAGTGTTAATCATCTTGAACAAAAAGAACTTTTAAATGATATTGCCTGTGGTAAGAAACAAGCGGGTTTGGTTGCTGCTACGTTATTAGGCAATACACAAATTAAGGGGGATGGCGAGGTTTTATATATCCACAATACGCTTGATAGTGGTATTGAAATGGCGGATTGTTGTCATCCTTTACCTAAAGAAGCGATTGTAGGGCATTTAGAGCAAGGTAAAGCGATTAGAATTCATCGTCGGAATTGTCCCATGGTTCAGGTAACGGATAGTCAAGATTGGCTAAGAGCTGCATGGGATGAGGATATTGGTGGCGTATTTATTGCATTGTTATCGTTAGAAGTGCCGGATAAGCCAAGAATGTTATCAAAAATTGCAGATGTTATTGCCGATTGTGAAAGTAATATCTATGATTTTCAAGTGATACACAATACGCATCGTGAAGATGTGCGAGCGTTGAAGGTTTGGCTAGAAGTGAAAAATCGAGATCATTTAGCCAAAATTATTCGCCACTTACGATGGTTAGAAGAAGTAGAAAAAATTGAACGTATTTAGGGAGTAAAAATGGAAAAGAAAATTGTTAATACAGAAAATGCACCAGCAGCAATTGGTCCTTATTCTCAAGCGGTACAAGCAGGGGATTTGTTGTTTGTTTCTGGTCAAATCCCGCTTGATCCAAAAACAGGCGAAGTAGTTGAGGGTGGATTTAAAGCGCAAGCAGAACAGGTGTTTGCGAATTTAGAAGCAATTTGCCAAGCGGCTGGTGTGGATTTAAGCCATATCGTAAAACTGAATGTGTATTTAACGGATTTGGGTAAATTTGCAGAGTTCAATGAAGTGATGACTGCTAAGTTTAGCGCACCATTCCCTGCGCGTGCTGCGATTGGTATTAGTGCTTTACCAAAAGGCGTTGCTGTAGAAGCGGAAGCGGTTGTTGCTTTAGCTTAATTATTATTTTGCAATTTAGCGACAATATTCAATCTTGTTTACGCCTGAGTGATAGTGTCACTCAGGCGTTTTCACGTGCAGGTATTGATACGATTCGGGATTTGTTATTTCACTTTCCGATGCGTTATGAGGATAGAAGTCATATCACGCCTATTGCACATTTAAAAGATGGGCAGCAGGCTTTGGTGCATGGAAAGGTCTTGCGTGCAAATGTTCGGCAAGGTAAACGTCAGATGCTAGAGGTTTTGATTGTAGATGCAGCAGGAAATCCACTTGTTTTACGTTATTTTCGATTTTATCCCAGTCAATTAACGCAATTTACCCTTGGACGGTTTGGGCTTTTTTATGGCAAGGTAGCTTGGGGACGGGATGGCTATGAAATGCCACATCCTGAGATTACTTGGCTTGAAACAGGAGAACAGCCGGTTTTGCCTGATACTTTGCAGTCTATTTATCCGACGGTTAAAGGGTTAAGCCAAATTCGTTGGCAGCAAACGATTCGTCATGCGCTTTCTAAGCTTAATTTACCAAAAACAGACTTGTTAACTGAGCAAGGCTATTGTTCTTTTCCTCAAGCATTGCAACTTTTACATCAACCACAAGTTGATGAATGGTTGCCGATGCCAGATGAGTATCATCATCCTGCAAAGCAAAGACTCATTTTGGAAGAACTGATTGCGCATCAGTTATCTTTTTTACAAGCCAGAGCGGAAGTGCGGCAATTACCTGCTCAAGCGTTACCTAAACATTCGGATTTGTTATCGGCGTTTTGTGAGAAATTGCCTTTTGCTTTAACCTCAGCACAAGTACGCGTACAAGAAGAAATCGCCAGAGATTTGTCTAGCACAGCGGCAATGATGCGCTTAGTGCAAGGGGATGTTGGTTCGGGAAAAACGGTTGTTGCTTTGATGGCGTGTTTGCAAGCCATTGCCGCAGGAAAACAAGCGGTATTTATGGCACCTACGGAGTTATTAGCGGAACAGCATGCCGCTAATATGCGTAAGTTAACGGAAAATCTTTCAATTACGGCAGTTTTGTTGGTAGGTAAGTTATCCGCAAAGGAGAAGCGAGCCGCTTTGGCAGCGATTGCCGATGGAACCGCGCAGTTGATTATTGGGACGCACGCTGTTTTTCAAGAACAAGTGTGCTATCACGATTTGGCATTGGTTGCGATTGATGAGCAGCATCGTTTTGGGGTCCATCAACGGTTACAACTGCAAGAAAAAGCACCCAAAGGATATGCTTTACATCAACTGGTTTTAACAGCAACACCGATTCCGCGTACGCTAGCGATGAGTGCTTATGGCGAGTTGGAAACATCTATTATTGATGTTTTACCAGCTGGGCGTCAGCCCATTCGCACGTCTGTGATGAGTAATGCTAAGCGGGAAGCGATTATTGCGCGTATAGGAGAGGTCTGTGCTAGCGGGCAACAAGCGTATTGGGTTTGTCCACTGATTGAAGAATCGGAAGTATTAGAGTGTCAAAATGCGCAAGAAACCGCAGAAGAAATTCGTCGGCAGTTACCACAAGTAAAGGTAGCGCTCATTCATGGCAGGCTTTCCGCAGATGAGCGCAGAGAAACGATGAATGCGTTTGCCGCAGGGGAAATTGATTTATTGGTCGCAACAACGGTTATTGAGGTCGGTGTAGATGTTCCAAATGCGACCATTATGATTATTGAAAATGCTGAGCGCTTCGGATTATCACAGTTACATCAGTTAAGGGGACGCGTCGGGCGGGGCGGTTTACAGTCTGATTGTGTATTGATGTATCAAGCACCTTTAGGAGAAACGGCAATGCGGCGCTTAAATATTATGCGCGCTACGACAGACGGCTTTCGGATTGCAGAGGAGGATTTAGCCATTCGCGGTGCTGGGGAGCTATTGGGAACGCGCCAAACAGGGACGATTGGTTTAAAAATTGCTGATTTTGAGCGCGATGCTGCGCTGTTAGAAAAAGCAGAACGGTTGGCGATGCAGTGGTATCAGGAAAGTCAGCCTTTTGCAGATGTGTTATTAGAACGCTGGATGGGACAGCGTTCACAGTATTTAACGGTTTGATAGGATTTTTAATTGCTTGCCTGTGATTGATATTTTCTAGTGAGAGTATTTCTGCCAATATTGAGCTTTTGCGCGGCAAGTTGTTTATGAAATTGGGTGTGTTTTAGCGCAGTTTCAATGAGTACGTGGTCAAATTCTGATTGAAGGTGTTGATAGAGTTGTGGCTGATTTTCGGATAAGGCTTGTTCGACGGTTTTAGTAAGTGCCTGTTGCCAATTGGTTGATGCAACGGCAGTATTTGATAAGGATGGATTTCGATTGGTCATTAAGGTCGGCAGATCCTGAATATCAATGGTATCGGTTGGGCTCATAATGGTGAGCTGTTGACAAAGGTTTTCCAATTCTCGAATATTTCCTGGCCAATGATAGTGAGTGAGCTTTTGACGAGCAGCTTGAGTGAGATTTTTTCGCGATAAGTGATGTTGTTTGGCAGCGCGTTCTAGGTGAAAATCTAGTAAAGCGGGGATGTCTTCTCCGCGCTCTCGTAGTGGCGGTAAATCTAGGCGGATAACGTTTAAGCGATAGTATAGGTCTTCGCGAAATAAGCCTTCGCTAACTAATTGTGCAAGATTTTTATGGCTAGCTGCGATGATGCGCGCGTTCGCATGTTTGAGGGTTTGTCCGCCAATGGGATAGTAGCTGCCTTCGGCTAATGCTCTTAGAAGTTTGGCTTGTAAAGGCAAAGGCATATCGCCGATTTCGTCTAAAAAGAGTGTGCCATTATCGGCTTGTGCAAAGCGTCCTTGTCGGGATTGTGCCGCACCTGTAAAGGCGCCTTTTTCATGCCCAAAGAGTTCTGCTTCTGCTAACTCAGCAGGAATGGCAGCCATGTTTAAGGCAACAAATTCGCCTTTAGCAACGGGGCTATGTTTATGTAAAGCACGTGCGATGAGCTCTTTTCCTGTGCCTGTTTCGCCACTGATTAAAACGTTTACTTTGGTTTTTGCCAGCCGTCCAATAGCACGATACAGCTGCTGCATCATGGGGCTTTGTCCGATGATATCTCGATCAAAGCTAGGTGTCGTCGGAGAGGGTTGATTGGGTTGCGAGAGAGAAGGGCGTAGCGCCTGTTCAATCCGTTGCTTAAGTTCTGCTAAATCAAAAGGTTTAGGAAGATAGTCAAAAGCGCCAGTCAGGTAAGCAGAAACAGTGCTGTCTAAATTGCTATAAGCGGTAGTAATAAGGCAAGGCAGATTTGGGTGTTGTTCACGAACTTTACTCAGCAGGGTGAGTCCGTCTATCCCTGGCATCCGAATATCGCTAATGATAAGCTGCGGGGCGACTTGCGTTTGTAGCGCTTCAAGGACTTCTTCGCCATTAAAATAGCTCTGAGGACGATAGCCCCATTGTTGTAGGCTATCTTCTAGGATAAATCGAATAGCAGCGTCGTCGTCTATAATCCAAATGTTAGCGGACATTAGCGGTTCTCTTGGGTGAGCGGAAAAATCAGGGTGAAACAGGTATGGCCTGAGCGACTTTGTAATTCAATTGCGCCACCATGCTGATGGATGATATTTTGGGTAATGGCAAGTCCTAAGCCACTGCCTTCTCGAAAATGGCTTACCATCGGCTGAAAAATAGCAGTTTGTAATTCATCGGGAATACCACAACCGTTATCGCAAATTTTAAGGGTAAGCACAGTTTTATGACGATGATTTTGGAGCGTGTATTGATGTGCAATACTCGTGGTTAATTGAATATTTCCTTGATAATCAGTCGCTTTTGCGGCATTTTCTAAGAGATTGAGGATGACTTGTTGGATTTGATGTTCATCTATAGGGATTTCTGGCAAGCTGGGGTCGTATTGGCGTTCAATGGTTAGCTGTTGATTGCTGGGGTTAGCTAAAAAGGCGGCTAAGCTTTCTTCTATGGATTGATGAATATTGGTTGGTAAATATTGAGGAGGATGCTCTCCGCTCATTTGAATGAGCAGGTGATTTAATCTATCTACCTGATTCATGATGAGCGTTAAGTATTGCGTTTGTTTCTCTGTATTTTGAAAAAGGCTGGAATCACTAAGTCGCTGTGCGGCGCCCTTAATTCCCGCCAATGGATTGCGAATTTCATGCGCAAGATTGCGGATAATCAGCCGATTGTGTTTTGCTTGTTGTTGGCGTTCGTTAGTGCGACTAATGGCATGCACGCGATTAAGCGGACGGATATCCAATAAATAATAACCTGAAGAAATAGGCGTGAGTGTAATATCTGCTTCGATGGTTGTTTGCGTAGGAATAAGGGTTAGCTGTTGATTGCGTTCAGTAAGACCACTATCGAAATGATGATGAATGAGCTGATGCCAAGTGTTTGGATGCTCAATTAGTTTATCGAGTGTGCGGTGATAAAGTTGCTTACGACTATTGCCCAACAAGATTTCTGCTGCAGTATTGAGTTGCTCAAGATGACCTTGCTGATCAATGACGATGAGCGCGGTGCTAATAGCATCTAATAAAGTTTCACTAGAAAAAGGCAGTGCGTACAGTTTTATCATAATTAAATTGGGTGAGAAAAGGCGGGCAGCGCCCGCCTTGATATTAGCAACTATAGTAAAGCTCAAATTCCATTGGATGAACTTGTAAACGCATTTTGGCGACTTCTTCACGTTTAAGCGCAATATAAGCATCAATTAAGTCTTCACTGAAAACATCTCCAGCTTTTAAGAATGCATTGTCCGCTTCTAAAGCATCAAGTGCTTGTTCTAAAGAGAAGGCGACTTGTGGAATGTTATCTGCTTCTTCGGGTGGAAGATCGTATAAATCTTTATCCATTGCATCGCCAGGATGAATTTTATTTTTAATACCGTCTAATCCAGCCATCAATAATGCGGCAAAAGCAAAATAAGGGTTAGCAGTAGAGTCTGGGAAGCGAACTTCAATTCTGCGTGCTTTTGGATTGAAAATGTAAGGAACACGAATAGAAGCAGAACGGTTGCGTGCTGAGTAGGCAAGCATGACTGGTGCTTCAAAGTGTGGCACAAGACGTTTATAGCTATTGATAGAAGGGTTGGTAAACGCATTTAATGCGCGCGCATGCTTGATGATACCACCAATAAAATAAATAGCAGTTTCAGATAAACCACCGTAACCGTCGCCAGTAAAGAGATTTTTACCGTCTTTTACTAAGGAAATATGAACGTGCATTCCAGAACCATTATCGCCCACCAATGGCTTAGGCATGAAAGTCGCTGTTTTGCCATACATATCTGCGACGTTATGAATGACATATTTTAATTTTTGAACTTCATCTGCTTTTTTGGTAAGCGTGTTAAATTTAACGCCGATTTCGCATTGTCCAGCAGTGGCAACCTCATGGTGATGAACTTCTACGACTAATCCGACATCTTCCAAAATTTCGCACATTTCAGCACGAATATCATTGAGAGAATCAACAGGCGCAACAGGGAAATAGCCACCTTTTAATCCGGGACGATGACCGCGGTTGCTAGCGCCAAAATCTGCATCAGAATTCCAATAGCCTTCTTCAGAAAGAATTTCTACACTAGTCTTATGAATAGAAGTTTTATACTTAATTCCATCAAAAATAAAGAACTCATTTTCAGGGCCTAATAGCGCTGTATCAGCAATACCAGTAGATTTCAAATAATTTTCCGCGCGTTTTGCTAAAGAGCGAGGGTCGCGACTATAGCCTTGCAAAGTATCCGGTTCAATAATATCGCAGCTAATGACCAATGTTTTTAATTGCGTAAATGGGTCAATAAAAGCAGTTTCAGCATCTGGCATTAGAATCATGTCTGATTCATTGATGCCTTTCCATCCTGCGATAGAAGAGCCATCAAACATCTTACCTTCTTCAAAAAAATCTTCATCGATGTCTTTGGCAGGCATGCTGACATGATGCTCCTTGCCTTTTGTATCCGTAAAGCGAAGATCAACAAAACGAATATCTTCTTCTTCAATGCGTTGAATAATGCTATCAGGGGTCATAAGTTGCTCCTTGTTGAAAAAACGATGTATTTCTTCTGCATATAGCATGCCAAAATATTTTTATATAAATTTCAGGTTATTATAAATAAAGACAAAATTTATGCATTAAATTGGTGCGTTATGCTTCATTATTTGCACTATTATAGTGCAATTTAATATTGATGAATGTCCTAGAAATAAACAGCTGTTAAAAGCGCAATAAACAACGGCAAACTTCTGTGATAAAGAGAATAGTTTTTGTAGGAAAGGATTCAAGCGCGTAAAATAAACACCTTTATTTACAGGAGAAGATAATGGTTATCACACGCTTTGCTCCTAGTCCAACGGGTGATTTACATATTGGCGGTGTTCGTACAGCGCTATTTTCATGGTTACATGCCAAACAACATCAAGGAGAATTTAAACTCCGTATAGAAGACACCGATCGCGAGCGCTCAACAGAAGCATCCACAAAAGTCATCTTAGAAGGGATGCATTGGCTGGGGCTAGATTATCAAGGAGAAGTGATTTATCAAAGTCAGCGTTTTGATATCTATAACCGTATTATTGATGAAATGCTAGAAAAAGGGTTAGCTTATCATTGTTGGTGTAGCGCAGAAGAGCTAGAAGAAATGCGCGAAGCACAAAAAGCAAGAGGCGAAAAACCACGTTATAACGGTAAATACCGTAATGGTGGTGAACCTGTTGAAGGGATAAATCCGGTCGTGCGTTTTAAAAATCCACTTTCTGGAAGCGTTAGTTGGGAAGATAAAGTACGTGGAAAAATTACTATTGATAATAGTGAGCTAGACGACTTTATTATTCGTCGAAGCGATGGCACACCAACTTATAACTTCTGTGTTGTTGTCGATGATGCAGAACAGGGTATCACCTTAGTTATCCGTGGTGAAGACCATATCAGCAATACGCCAAAGCAAATTAACTTATATCGAGCGCTGAATTATCAAGAGCCAGAATTTGCGCATGTTCCAATGATTTTAGGAGATGATGGTAAGCGTTTATCAAAGCGTCATGGCGCAACTAACGTTTTAGACTATCAAAAAGAAGGCTATTTACCACAAGCGATGATTAACTACCTTGTGAGATTAGGATGGGCGCATGGCGATCAAGAAATCTTCAGTATGGAAGAACTTCTAAAATATTTTAGAATCGAAGATGTGCATAGTGCGGCTTCAACCTTTAATACTGAAAAATTACGTTGGTTAAATCAACACTATATACAAAAAAGTACAGTTGAAACCTTAGCAGCACTTTTACCAAGCTATATTCAAGCGATTGGATATCAACTATCAGAATCCACTCTAAAAGCTGCCATCCCGCATTATCAAAGTCGAGCCAAAACCTTAAAAGAAATGGCAGAAAATATGCAATGGATTGCTCAAGCACCGACAGAATATCCAGAGGCAGCTGCTAAAAAAGCCTTTAAAGGTGAACAAACTATTGAAATCCTGTCGGAACTGGCGCAAAAATTGGCTAATCTATCTAGCTATACAGAAAATAGTATTCATCAGGCAATTGAAGAAACCGTTAACCATTTTGAAGTCGGGTTTGGAAAAGTAGGACAACCTGCTCGTTTAGCGTTGACTGGAGGCGCACCCTCTCCAGATTTATCAATTAGTTTTGAATTAGCAGGCCAGAAAGCATCAGTTGAGCGTTTGCAAAACGCAGTGGAATATCTTAAAACAAACAAAGAGAAATAAAAATTTTTCCGCTAAAAAAGCAGAAAATAGTTGACAGAATATGAACCTCTGATAGAATGCGCGCTCTCGACAAGTTCGGGGCTATAGCTCAGCTGGGAGAGCGCTTGCATGGCATGCAAGAGGTCAGCGGTTCGATCCCGCTTAGCTCCACCAGTCACAGACCGCGTCCCCATCGTCTAGCGGTTAGGACATCGCCCTTTCACGGCGGTAACAGGGGTTCGAATCCCCTTGGGGACGCCATTTTTTCGGCGTCATTTTAATGACAGACTTCTCTGAAGTCCCCATCGTCTAGAGGCCTAGGACATCGCCCTTTCACGGCGGTAACAGGGGTTCGAATCCCCTTGGGGACGCCAAAATTTACTGATTTAGTAACAATAACTAGCTCATAAGTTTTAAGTAATATTCCATATGTTGCTATTTTCTAAACTAAAGTAAAAATATATTGATATTACTAAGAATCAATACCCTGTCTATCTTTATATTAATTCTTATCATGGCTTATAGCCGAATGGCTTTCGATATCATTTTACCTAACCGAACTCAAGTGCGCGGTATAGCAAGGTTTCCAAAAAATGCATACAGTACTTGGATCTAGAATGTTATTTTCAAGGTGGATATTGAGTTAATGTTGTATGTACTTTTTGGTAAAGTTGGCTATATACTCGGATGGTTGGCGTGGTTACAATGGCTTGGTTGACGTTGGCTATGCGAAACATTTTAGAGTAGAGCATGGCAATAACGAGTTTGCTCATGGGCATTGCCATATCAATGGTATTGAGTCTTTTTGGAGCTTTACAAGCGGAGGCTGAGCAAGTTTAACGGTGTTACAGTCAATTTTGAGCTTTGCTTAAAAGAGTGCGAGCGGCGTTGGAATCAGAACTCTGATGATCTGCAATGCCATTTTTGAAACTTAATAAAGTGATTTTTATAAACTTTGCTATAATCAAAGGCTAATAAAAAAGTCACAGAAATTAGATCGCTATTCCAGTAATAGTACATGTGCTTTACTTTATTCATCTATCTTAATACTGTAACGATTCTAGTAGCCTTTCACTATAGTCTAGAGCCAAAATAATTTGAGAGCTTTGCAAAAAACATAAAATAGAGAAATTTCAATTTTTTAAATTTTGAAAACATATTAAAATTATGGCGTTAATTTTTCTACTAGTAGCAAAAATTAGTATAAAACGGAATTTTGCAAAGGTCTCAGACCATCCATACCGACGTAACCACTGACTTCTAAAGCCATTCTCGTCAAGATAAACAATAGAAGTTCCTTCTTTTTGATACTTATAGTAAAAGACTACTAGAATAGTTATAGTGCAATCATCTAAAACCCAACCCAATCCAAAGTAGATAAAAGAATAAAGTATCAATACAATCCATCCGCCATTCTTTGCGTATTTGCTTAATCCAAGCCCAC
>NZ_LWHB01000041.1 GCF_001889065.1 Suttonella ornithocola
CTAATGGAGAAACTTGGCGCGCTGTTGCAAAGCGCTACAAAATCAGCAAATTCACCGTCTATAGCTGGATTAAAAATCCCCATCCTAAAGGCTTTACTGAGCGTAAGCCCTCAAAGATTGATGATGAAGCCTTGCTTAAGGATATTGAGCAGTATCCCGATGATTACCAATGGGAAAGCGCTAGACGTTTTAATTGCTCGCAATCAGCGATTTGTTATGCTCTAAAGCGACTAAAGATAACGCATAAAAAAAGATTAACCAACATCCAAAAGCCGACACAGAGAAAAGAGAGCACTTTCAAGAACAAATAGTAGATAAGACCGCTCAAGACAAACCGATAGTCTATCTTGATGAATGTGGTTTTAAAGCCTTTGATCATAGACCTTATGGCTACAGCACAAAAGGACAAGTTTGTCATGGAAGTGATAACTGGCACTTAAAGAACCAGAGCAATGCGATTGGAGCCATTATCAATGGAGAATTGTTTGCCTTACGCTTATATGATGGTTCTATTAACAGCGATATTTTCTCTCATTGGGTGAGAGAAGCACTGTTACCTGAGTTACCTAAAAACAGTGTAATTGTCATGGACAATGCCGCTTTTCATAAACGCAGTGATATTCAAGCAATCATTGAAGAGCATGGGCATGAGATAGTTTGGTTACCCCCTTAATAGTCCAGACTTAAATCCCATTGAAAAGATGTGGGCTTGGATTAAGCAAATACGCAAAGAATGGCGGATGGATTGTATTGATACTTTATCCTTTTATCTGCTTTGGATTGGATTGGGTTTTAGATGATTTCACTATAACCAATAGCAGTATTAACGGAGATATTTTTAAGGTTTGGGTCGAGAAGATATTGTTACCTGAATTACCGAAAAACAGTGTTGTCACAGATAATGCAGTCTTTCATAAGAGGGAAAATACAAAAGAACGCATTGAAAATGTATATTTGGCGATTATGAAAGATAGATTGTATTGATACTTTGTTTAGAATATCTATGCAATGTAAGGTTTTTTAGCTATAGATGAATAAGATGAACATCCATACTTTACTAGAGTAGCGGTATAGTTTCTGTACCTCTTTTACTAGCCTTTGCCTATATATAAAAGAGCTCTCAAAAATTTGAGAACTCTTTTATTATAAATTTCCAATGATTAATGCATTGGTTGATAAGCAGCATTTGGATTATTTTGATCGATTGCTTTAATGAAAATTTCTACGCGACGATTTTGCTGACGCCCTTGCGCTGTCGCATTAGATGCACGAGGATAATTTTCTCCAAAACCACGCACAACAATTCGTTGAGGATTAACTCCTTGGCTCATCAAATATTGAGCTGCGGAATTAGCTCTACGCTCTGATAAGCCTAAATTATAATTCGCATTCCCCGTATTATCTGTATAGCCATACACATGAACGATTGTTTGCGGATACTGATTTAGTGTTTGAGCAACCGTATTTAAAGTTGAATAAAAGTTTGGCTGAATTTGATATTGATTAGTTGCAAATAAAACATCACCCGGGATATTTAATTGAAGTGTGCTTTCATTAATACGAGAAACATTTACTCCAGTCCCCTGTAATTGTTGTTGCAATTGTTCTTGTTGGCGGTTCATATAGTTACCAATAGCTGCGCCTGCTAAAGCTCCTGCTACTGCGCCAACATAACGACCATTTTTATGGTTCACTTGATGCCCTAATACACCACCAGCTACTGCACCGACAGCTGCACCAAGAGCTGCTTCCTGATTTTGTGTCATGCCTGTACAACCAGATAAAATCAAAGCGACAACCAATGATAAATATGAAGAATATTTAGTTTTCATAATTTCTCCTATTAAAGAATTCACTTAAGCATAATAAAAACTAGAAAAAGAATAATAACAATCTATTCATGTTTATGTTCTAAAAGCATATCACCATTAACGAATAACAATTTTCCAATCTCCATTTACTTTTTTCAAGTGAATGTTATTGGTATCTGAGTTTTTACCATCAATGGCTTTATTTAAAGTAATGGTTAGCGGAACAGTCGCAGTTGTTTTATCTTGATTATATTCTACTTTCCCAGCTTCAATAGATTTAATCCCACCAGCTTTTTCAATTTGTGTTTTCATCCCAGCTGCCATCATTGCAATAAACATATTAGCTTGTTGCTGCTCTTTTTCGCTTAAATAATTACCAGAAGTATCTACTAATGCAACCGCTTTACTAGCATCACCCTGAAACATTTCCTTAAAAAATATTTCTGCTATTTCTGCTGGTTTATCCTTGCCACCACAAGCAACTAAAAAAGTAATAACCGTACTCAACAATAAAAGATGAATAATTTTCTTCATGAATTTTCTCCTTAAAGTCCTACTTTACCATAATCATCCGTTATCCATATAAAAAATCATGAGGCTGTAATAATAAACTCTAATATTATTAGTAGATGTAATTTTGAAGTGCAACGCTGCTGAATCTAGATTTTATCTCAAGAGAAGTTAAGAACCCCAAACATTTTCTAGGACGATTATTCAAGTTGTTCTCTATCATCTGTATTTCAGCTTCAGTGATTTTATCTAATGGTCGTGATTTGGGGAGAAATTGACCAATCAAGCCATTAGTATTTCAGTAGTTCCACGCTGCTAATAATGATAAGGTTTAGCAAAATAAATATCTACCTTTAAGGCTCTGCTTATCTGCTGATGGTTAAGTAAATTTTTTGTCATTATCAAAAGTAATGCTGTGTATTGACTCTGCTTTAAGTTGCTCAATACACTGATAAGTCACCTCACTGGCTTTGCGAGTCATTAACTTTGTTAGCTTTAACTCTCTTGTTGCATGATCAACAAGCGTTAGCTCGTTTTTCCGTACTGAGATTGGCTGTCTATGGTTCGTTAGTTTGTATGCAAGCTAAGCCCATTCAGCTATAGTGAAATGCTACTAGAATAGTTACAGTATTAAGATAAATGAATAAAGTAAGCATATGTATTATTACTGAAATAGCGATCTAATTTTCTGTAACTCTTTTATTAGTCTTTTACTATATATATCAAGCGCAGGCTGAGCAAGTTTAATGGTGTTACAGCTAATTTGGAGCTTTATTTAAAAGAGTGCGAGTGGCGTTGGAATCAGAACTCTAATAATCTGTAACGCCATTTTTGGAGCTTGATTAAGTGATCTTTATAAACTTTGCTAGTCTAGAGCCATATTGGTCATGAAATGACTTCTGCAAATTCATTTTATAGCAGAGTTCCCAAAAAAATGCATACGGTACTTTTGAATAGAAGGCTATTTTCAAAGTGGGTATTGAGTTAGTGTTGTATGTATTTTGAGGAAGTTGGCTATATTGTGAGATATTGATAGATTTTTGGTAAATATTTCTGTTGTCCTGTTTTTTATTTGAAAAGATAGATAAAACTAAGCATTGTCAATATAGATGTGTTTTTCAAGTGATTTGATTTGATCTCGTAGGGCGGCTGCTTTTTCAAACTCTAAATCTTGAGCATATTCCAACATTTGTTTCTCAAGTTTTTTCATTTCTTTTTCGGCTTCAGCAGGCGTGAGGGTGTGGTATTTGCCACTATTCTCTTGATGTGCTTTTTTCGCTTTGACCGCAATGTTGGCACCTTCCATAACATCCGCGACCTTTTTATGGATAGTTTTTGGCGTAATGCCGTGTGCTTCGTTATGTGCGATTTGTTTTTCTCGACGACGAGCAGTTTCTTTCATTGCCTTATCCATCGAAGCGGTAATTGTGTCGGCGTAAAGAATTGCCATGCCATTGGCGTTTCGTGCGGCACGTCCAATGGTTTGAATGAGTGCACGTTCTCCACGTAAAAATCCTTCTTTATCAGCATCAAAAATAGCTACTAGAGAAACTTCTGGCATATCTAGTCCTTCGCGTAAAAGGTTAATGCCAACTAATACATCGAATTCACCTAGACGTAAATCACGAATAATTTCCATTCGCTCAACGGTGTTGATATCTGAGTGGATATAGCGCACTTTTATGCCATGCTCCATTAAAAAATCGGTGAGGTCTTCGCTCATTTTTTTGGTTAGCGTGGTAATCAATACTCGCTCATTGATTGCAGTACGTTTGTGAATTTCGCTTAATACATCATCAACTTGACGACTTACAGGGCGAACTTCAACGATAGGGTCGAGTAAGCCTGTCGGGCGAACAACTTGTTCGATAATTTGTTCGCTGTGTTCTAGTTCATAAGGCCCGGGTGTGGCGCTGATATAAAGTGTTTGAGGCGCTAAATGCTCAAATTCTTCAAAACGTAATGGACGATTATCTAAGGCAGAAGGTAAACGAAATCCATATTCGACTAATGTTTCTTTACGAGACCGGTCGCCTCGATACATACCATTTAACTGTGGTATGGTTACATGGCTTTCATCAATCATCAAAATCGCATCATGCGGTAGGTAATCATGCAAAGTAGGTGGCGGTTCACCCGGTTTACGCCCAGATAGATAACGACTATAGTTTTCAATGCCAGAACAATAGCCAAGCTCTTGCATCATTTCTAAATCAAATTTGGTGCGTTGTTCTAATCGTTGGGCTTCTACCAATTTATTCTGTGCGTGTAAAATGATTAAGCGTTCTTTTAATTCTGTTTTAATACTTTCAATGGCTTCAATAATGGTTTCGCGCGGAGTAGCATAGTGCGTTTTGGGATAGATAGTTACTCTTGGGATGGGGTCGAGTAACTCACCCGTTAATGGGTCAAAATAGCGAATAGATTCAACTTCATCATCAAATAGTTCTACGCGTAAAGCATACCAATCACTCTCAGCAGGCATGATGTCAATCACATCTCCGCGAACGCGGAAAGTTCCCCGTAATAACTGCAAATCATTGCGGGTATATTGCAATTCAGCTAATTGAGAGAGCATTTCACGTTGGTTAATTCGGCTCCCACGGTTGATGTGCAAAACCATTTTCATATAAAGCTTAGGGTCGCCAAGACCATAAATAGAGGAAACGGATGCGACGATAATGGTATCGCGCCGTTCTAGAATGGCTTTAGTCGCCGATAAGCGCATTTGTTCGATATGCTCATTGATAGAGGCATCTTTTTCAATAAAAGTATCTGATGCAGGCACATAAGCTTCTGGTTGGTAATAATCATAGTAGGAAACAAAGTATTCCACTGCGTTATTAGGAAAAAATTCTCGCATTTCGCCATAAAGCTGTGCGGCAAGCGTTTTATTAGGAGCAAGAATAATAGCGGGGCGGTTGGCTTTTGCAATCACATTCGCCATGGTGTAAGTTTTACCAGAACCGGTTACGCCTAATAAGGTTTGTTTTGCCAGACCGTCTTCTAAGCCTTCTAATATTTTGGCAATCGCTGTTGGTTGATCGCCAGCAGGGGCATAGTCTGATTTGAGTTCAAAAGCATCAGATTTAGACATAAGAATTTTTTAGAGTGCCAATTACAACACTATTATAAAACAGTTTAGTCTCTATATTTGGAAAAGGTAGATTGGTTAGATAGCTGTGCTTTTAAACTTGTTGATACTGGGAAATAGAAAGTTGTCATGATGACATTGAGGCTTATTAAGAAGCTATTGACAGAGTTTTAGCTAATATTTCAAAGCGTAATAGATTAAATTGAGATAAAAAACCCCACAAAATTGTGGGGAATAACTGTCACATTGCAACTTAAGTCTAGTATAAATTATTTTGCGTAAAAAACAAGATTTTTATCATAAAATCAATATAGTATATTTTTAGTTCTATATAAAATGTTAATAACATTCGTGCGAAATGTTTTTTGAAGCGGTAGAATAATAACGTTTTGATTGCAAAAAATGAAGGAATGTCTATGCATCGTTATGTTCTAGTTATCAACTGTGGGTCTTCAAGCTTAAAATTTGCGGTTATAGATCCACAAACGGGTGATTGTCCTTTAAAAGGACTGGCTGAAAGATTAGGCCAAGGGCATGAGGTTGGCGATTTTTCTTATAAAGTTGCGAATGAAAAATTTGCTTTGACTTTACATCCAGGAACACATGACGCTGCGATGAAACAAATTGTTGAAGTTCTAGAAGAGCAAGGACTTATGGCAGAGATTAGCGCAGTAGGACATCGAATTGTTCATGGGGGAGAGTATTTTTCTGAATCAGTTCGTATTGAAGACGATGTTCGTGATAAAATTGCTGACTGTATCCGCTTAGCGCCTTTACACAATCCTGCACATATCACAGGTATTGATGCTGCACAAAAAAGTTTTCCTGATTTGGTGCAAGTGGTGGTCTTCGATACAGCTTTTCATCAAAAGATTCCAGAAAAAGCGTATTTATATGCTTTACCTTATCGCTATTATCAGTCTTATCATATTCGTCGATATGGTTTCCATGGGACATCTTATCGTTATGTGAGTGCGCAGTTACCAAAACTTATTGACATTGAAAAACCAAAGTCAATTGTCTGTCATTTAGGCAATGGTGGCTCCGTCGCTGCAATTGATGGCGATCATTCTTTAGATACCACAATGGGATTAACGCCTTTAGAAGGTATTGTGCATGGAACACGCTCTGGTGATATTGATCCTGCTATTCCAAGAATTTTAACGGAGCAATTTGGTATTAGCATCCATGAAGTGGGTGAAGTCTTATGGAAAAAATCTGGACTTTTAGGGCTGTCTGAAATTTCTAATGATTGTCGAACATTAGAAGAAGAAATGAATAAGGGTAATCTCGCTGCAATTCGTGCTTTAGAAGTGTATTGTTACCGTCTAGCTAAGCATATTGCGGCACAAATGGTTGCTTTAAATGGATGTGACGTTTTAGTGTTTACAGGCGGTATCGGTGAAAACTCCGCTTTTGTACGTAAAAGAACAGTAGAGCATTTAGGCTTTTTAGGCTTCAAATTAGATGAAGATTTAAATAATGAAGTGCTATATGGTAAAACTGGCGCAATTTCTGCTCAAGATAGCAAACCTATTTGGGTTGTCCCAACAAATGAAGAGTTAATGATTGCGCGTGATACGCTAGCATTAGCAGAAATAGCAGAGAAGGAATAATCATGACGAAAACGGTTTTAGTGGTTGGAACTCATGCGGGAGTTGGATTGACTTCTGCGGTAATGGGGATTTTCCATGCTTTAGACCAAAAAGGTGTAAAGGTTGGCTTTTTTAAACCTGTATTGCAATATGCTGAAGGGCTAACAACAGATTTAAGTTATGATTTGATGGCAAGATATGTGCGTGGTCAATCTCAGCCTTTAAGTCCAGAAGCTGTGCAAAAAGCGCTAGATACGCATTCTTTAGATGAGCTAATGGAGCTCTTGATTCAGCGTTTTGAAGCGGCAAAAGGCGATGCTGATATTGTGATTTTAGAAGGATTACTAGAAAGCTCTAACGTGCCTTATGCGAGTCAATTAAATCAGGCGGTTGCACGGGCATTAGATGCAGACGTGATTATTGTTGCTAGTGCAAAAATAGATTCTGCTGTGCGCTTAGAAAATCAGATTGATTTTGTTGCAGAAGAATTTGGCGGATACCGTAAAAAGCATTTGTTGGGTGCGGTTATTAATCATGTAGGAATTGAGAACGGATTGACAGCAGAAGCGGTTCGGCAATTAGGGAATTTTGCGCAAGGAAATTTCCGTTTGTTAGGTATGGTTCCTGAAAAATTAGAGCTTTCTGCTCCTAGAGTGAGTGATTTGCAAAAGCATTTAAACGCTACGGTTTTATTTGCTGGCGAAATGGCGCAAAGACGGGTGCAAGAGTTTGTGATGTTTGCCCGTACAGTTCCTAATGCTACTAAATATTTAATTCCTAATAATTGTATTTTTTGTCCCGGTGATCGGGATGATGCATTAATGGCGGTAACTATTTCAGCATCCGCTGGAACGCAATTAGCGGCATTAGTACTGACTGGACCCACTGAACCAAGTAAAACCGTCTTTGATTTATGTCGTCCGCTTTTAGAAAAAAGTGGTTTGCCATTGTTGCATATTGATTCAAGCAGCTGGGGATTAGTCGATAAAATGAAAGGATTTAATCGCTATTTACCCGTAGATGATGAAGAGCGTATTCGTTTAACGCAAGAATTTTTCGCAGAACATATTGGTTCAGATTGGGCGCAAGATTATCTTTTAACCATGCGTGAAAGCGTACTTTCACCAGCCTCTTTCCGCTATCAGCTTGTTAAGCAGGCAATCGCTGCTGGTAAGACGATTGTATTACCAGAGGGAGATGAACCGCGTACAGTAGTTGCAGCCGCTCAAGTCGCTGCTCGAAAAATGGCGAAATGCGTATTATTAGCTGAACCAGAAAGTGTCAAACGAGTGGCGGAACAACAAGGTGTTGAGCTTGGGGAAGGCATTGTTATTATCAATCCCGCAGATGTACGCGAAAATTATGTGGCGCGTCTGATAGAGTTGCGTGCAAAGAAAGGAATGACAGAATCGATTGCGCGTGAGCAATTAGAAGACAATGTTATGCTCGGAACGATGATGCTAGAAGCTGGCGAAGTTGATGGCTTAGTGTCTGGTGCGGTTCATACCACAGCAAATACGATGCGTCCGCCGTTACAAATTATTAAAACGGCGCCGGGAGCGAAAATGGTGTCATCCGTCTTCTTTATGTGTTTGCCAGATAAGGTTATGGTTTATGGAGATTGTGCTATTGTGCCAAAACCTGATGCCGATGAACTTGCGCAAATTGCCATTCAATCAAATGATACCGCAAAAGCTTTTGGTATTTCGCCTAAGGTTGCCATGATTTCTTATTCAACTGGAAGCTCTGGTTCGGGAGAAGAGGTTGAAAAGGTAAAAGCAGCAACGGATAAGGTGAGAGAATTGCGTCCAGATATTATTGTTGATGGACCTTTGCAGTATGATGCTGCGGCTGTCGCTTCTGTCGCTGCCAGTAAAGCGCCGAATTCACCCGTAGCTGGGCAAGCAACGGTTTTTGTATTTCCAGATTTAAATACGGGGAATACGACTTATAAAGCCGTTCAGCGGAGTGCAAATGCGGTATCTATGGGACCAGTATTGCAAGGAATGCGTAAGCCTGTGAACGATTTGTCTCGCGGCGCGTTGATAGACGATATTATTTATACCATTGCTATTACGGCTGTGCAGGCAGCTCAAAATGATGCTTGATAATGCAAAATGGCTTGAGGCAGTTCGCTTTAATGCTGATGGCTTGGTTTGTGTGGTTACTCTAGATGCGGAAAGTGGCGCAGTATTGATGCAAGCGTGGATGAATAGGGAAACGTTATTAGAAACGGTCGCCATCGGTGAGATGGTCTATTATAGCCGTTCTCGAAAACAGCGCTGGCATAAGGGGGAAACCTCTGGTCATACGCAAGTGGTTGAGAATTTATGGTTAGATTGTGATGGAGATGCCGTTCTTGCTGTTGTTCATCAAAAGGGCGGTATTGCTTGTCATACGGGGCGGCATAATTGTTTTTATCGTTGTCTTGAAGACGGTGAATGGGTTGAAAAAGAGCCTGTTTTAAAATCACCAAAGGAAATTTATGGATAAAAATGTTTTTGCCGTGCTAGAAGAAATGATAGCAAATCGTAAAACTGCTGAAACAAACATCAGTTATACTGCCCAACTTCTGCAAGGAAATATTGATAAATTGCTGAAAAAAATTGGTGAAGAAGCGACAGAAGTCGTTATTGCCAGTAAAGGAGCTGAAAAATCAGAAGTGATTTATGAAAGCTGCGATCTTATTTATCATTTAATGGTGCTTTGGGCGCGCGAAGGTATCACATTAAATGATATTTCTATAGAATTATCCCGTCGGTTCGGACAATCCGGACTAGAGGAAAAAGCTAATCGTTAACAATGAGAGAGTATTTATGGGAATTAGTCCAATTCAATTACTAATTGTTTTAGTTATCGTCGTGTTAATTTTTGGCGGTAAACGCTTACGCAATTTAGGGTCTGATTTAGGTAGTGCTATCAATGGCTTTAAAAAAGAAATGAAAAATAATGAAGAAGAAAAGAATCAGCAAGAGCGTGTAACGCATCTAGAAGACAGTCGTATTATTGATGCAGAAGTGAAACACAAAGATGAAACAAAAGGTTAAAGGTGTTTGATATTGGCTTTTGGGAACTGGTAACGATTGCGATAATTGGGATCGTTGTTGTTGGACCCGATAAGTTACCTGAAGTGGTGCGCAAAGTCATGGCAACTGTGCGTAAATTTCGTCGAATGTTTGATGATGTGAAACACGATATTGAGCGTGAGCTAGAAATTGATGAAATGCGACGATATGTGGAAGAAACCGATATTCAAGAGCATATCCGAAAGTTAAATCAGTCCGTGATAGATGGTGAAAAAGGCATCAAAACAGAGGGAAAAGCGATTTTAGATAGCCTTGATAAAGAGATTAAGTCGGTAGAAAAGACGATTAGTCATGCAGAAATTGATGAATCAAGCCATACTCCGCCTGAAAAACCTATTAATCCCGAAGCAGAAAAAGACAGCGGCATCGAACATAAATCTTCTTAAATTTATATGACAAATCAATCCATGGATGAAACAGACGATCGTGAAATGTCTGTGGTCGATCATTTAATTGAGTTGCGTAGTTGCATACTCTATATTCTTTTGGCGTTAGCATTAGTATTTGTTGCTTTATTGCCGTTTAATCATCAGATTTATGACTGGTTTGCGCGTCCGGTATTAAATAATTTATTACCTGGTCAAAAAATGTTGGTTTATCAGCCAATTGATGCTTTTTTAACGCCGATTAAAGTTTGCTTGTTTGTTGCTGTATTGATAACGATTCCCTGGAGTTTGTATCAAATTTGGCGATTTATTGCGCCTGGAATGTATCGACACGAAAAACGTATGATGCTTCCTATTTTGGTCAGCGGAACGGCGCTATTTTATATTGGTGTGATTTTCGCTTATTTCGTAATTCTCCCATTGATGTTCGCTTTTTTATTGAAGCAAGGAACGGCGTTAACAGATGTTGCAGTGATGCCTGATATTACCAACTATCTAGGCTTAAGCTTAAAAATGTTTATGGCATTTGGTTTGGTATTTGAGGTGCCAGTTGCAACGGTTATTTTAGTGCAAATGGGTGTCGTTGAGATAAAAACACTTACTAGCAAACGACCTTATATTGTGTTAATTGCTTTTGTCGTTGGCATGGTGCTAACTCCTCCAGATATGTTTTCGCAAATTTTATTGGCAGTACCAATGTTAATTTTGTTTGAAGGTGGTGTGTTAGTAGCAAAATATTTACAAAAAAAGTCCGAGAAGAATCATGAGTCAGAATAATGATGCAGATGTACTAATTATTGGTGCTGGTCCATCTGGAGCAGTCGCCGCTGCAGGTTTAGTTCGGTTAGGATATAAAGTATTAGTTTTAGAGAAAATGCACTTTCCTCGCTTTGTGATTGGTGAGAGCTTGTTGCCGTCTTTAATGCCAATGTTAGATGAAGTTGGGCTAGGTGATGCCGTTAGAGCAGGCGGTTTTCAACGCAAATTTGGCGCACGATTTACTTGGGGTGAGTGTAACGTCTTTATTGATTTTCGGGATAATTTTGGAAATTTTAATGGCGAAGTTTATGAAGTTAAGCGTGCTGAATTTGATAAATTGCTCATTGATGCTGCTGAAGCACAAGGAGTAGAGGTATGCTATGGACAAACAGTCACAGATTGTCAAATAGATGAAAAAGGCGTTGTATTAGCTGTTGAATCAGAAAACGGAGAAAAATATCAAGTTCGTGGGCAATTTGTTTTAGATGCGAGTGGTTACGGACGGGTATTGCCGCGTTTGCTCAATTTAGAAACGCCTTCTGACTTAAAACCTCGACAAGTCTATTCTGTTCATATTCGCGATAAGATTGATTCAGCAAATTATGATCGCGATTTGATTACATTAGCTACATTACCAAATGATAGACAAAAATGGATGTGGTTAATTCCTTTTTCAGATGGGACGGCTTCAACAGGCGTTTTAGGTACACCTGAAGAAATGGAATGTGAGAATCCTTTAGCGCAGATACGCGCACATGCTGATAAAGTCCCTTATTTTAAAGAAATTTTAGTTAATGCAGATTGGGAAATTGGCGCTCCTGTTCGGTGTTTTAAAAACTTTTCGGCGAATGTGAAAGCCTTATGCGGAGAGCGTTTTGCTTTATTAGGAAATGCAGCAGAGTTTTTAGATCCAGTTTTTTCTTCTGGCGTTGCTATTGCAGTATATTCTGCACGCTTAGCCACGCAATTATTAGACCGCCAATTTAAGGGCGAGCAGGTGGATTGGCAAACAGCTTTTGAAGAAGAAATGCGCTTTGGCATTCGGGTATTTAAAACTTATGTAGATGGTTGGTATGATGGGCGTTTTCAAGATGTGATTTATTCAGTCAAAGACAGTCCTGATATCCGACGCTATATCAGTTCGATTTTGGCGGGCTATGCTTGGGATAGAAGTAATCCGTTTGTAGTAGAACCGGAGCGACGATTGAATATGGTTGCGAATGCGATTAGGGAGTATGGTCTTGCGCACCCTTAAAAAATGCTGGTGTTTGCTTTTGATAACAGCTTGTGCCAGTAAAAATAACCTTTTATTACCGATCGTAGCGCCAACAGCGCACGAGGCTCGTTGGCAAATTGAACAGGCGGAAACGCCTAGTTTGGTGGTAGCCGTTCCAGAAGGAAAAAATTGGCGTTGGGTGTGGACAGATGCTTTAGGCATTCCAATTGCTCGTCAAACATTAGTTAATCAGAAATGGGAAGAGGATGGACTATTACCGCCAAATGCGACGGCAAAGGCTTTATTTACCGCATTGATGATTTTGGATATGTCTAAAGAGGAGCGAGGAAAAGTTTTTCCAAACTTAGGTATGGGGATATCAAGTACGCTTTCTGATGTATTAGGAAAAAAATCTGAGATTAAAAAATCTTTTCATATTTTCAAGAGAACTGAGCAACCACCATCGGCATTTAAGCCTATACCATTATTATTTCTCTATACTTGTGTAGAAAAATTGAAAGAGGAACATTCAATAGTTTCACAGCTTGAACAGCAGTGTTCATCAAATACTACTATAGAGCTTACGCTCTATCCGAAACAAACCGTTTTAACCGTGCATCGTCTGCCATGAGAATTTATCTTGAACAACCAGCCATTATCAGCGCACTGGGCAGTGGCGCACAAGAAACGCTAAACAGTCTCTTTTCGGATAAGGATACGCTTAGTCAAGAAGCGGGGTTTATGCCTGATGCTGAGCAAGAGATGACTGTTGGGCGCGTGCATGAAACATTAGCAGATTTTCCCGAAGATACGCCAGAGTATTTAAAAAGCCGAAATAATCGTTTATTAGAAACGGCTTTACAACAAATTGCACCTGCAATAGCGCAAACGATTACGCTTTATGGCAAAGAGCGAGTAGCTGTCGTCTTAGGAACTTCTACCACTGGCAGCGATGAAAATGAAATGGCATTTCGACGCTATGTAGAAGAAGGAACACCATGGGAAGAAACAGGCTATAGCCAAAATAAGCAATTATTAGCTTCGCCTGCGGTTTATTTGGCTTGGCGCTTTGGGATTGCATCGCCTGCTTATGGCATTTCAACAGCCTGCACCTCTGGGGCGAAAACGTTAATTTCTGCAGCGCGTTTATTGAAAAGCGGAATGGTAGATGCCGTTATTTGTGGTGGTGTTGATAGTCTATCGCCATTTACTTTAAATGGCTTTAATAGTTTATCGGTATTATCTCCAACACCTTGTCATCCTTTTGGCGCAGATAGAAGTGGAATCAATATTGGAGAAGGGGCAGCAATTTTTATTGCAACTCGTGAACCAACGCAAGATAAAGTCCATTTAGCAGGTTATGGTGCTGGAAGCGATGCTTATCATATGTCCACACCTCGTCCAGATGGTGTAGGCGCATTAGCGGTTATGTCGCAGGCGCTACATAAAGCAAAGCGTACTTCTCAAGAAATTGGCTGGATTAACGCACATGGAACAGGAACGCAAGCAAATGATGCGATGGAAGCTTTAGCCATTGAAAAATTATTTGACGCATCCGTTCCAGTGACTTCGACGAAATCCCGTACAGGACATTGCTTAGGGTCAGCTGGTGCAATAGAAGCGGCGATTGCATGGCTAATTACGGCAAAATCTACTAATCCTAATGCAAAATTACCGGCACAAGGATATTTGCTTGATCCCTCATTATCTGCCATTCATTTATCAACAGAAAATAATGAATTAAAGCATAGAAGGGTTTTGAGTAATTCTTTCGCTTTTGGCGGAAATAATACGGCTTTATTATTGGAGGTAGAAGATGATGATTGAGCCAGCCAGTCACTTATTGCCTCAAAGTGGTCGTATGGCAATGATTAGCCGAATAGTTGAATATGGTGATAATTGGCTTTCGGCAGAAAGCGATATTGATGAGCAGCATATTTTTGTAGAAGAAGGTCAACTGCCGGCTTGGGCGGCGATTGAAATTATGGCACAGACTATCGCGGCTTTAGCAGGTGTTAGAGCGCAAGCACTAGGAGAACCGGTAAAAACAGGTTTTTTATTAGGGACAAGAAAGTTTAATGCTATTCAAGCAAGTTTTGCGGTTCCTTGTATTTTGAGAAGCGAAATAGAAGAAGCCATGATTGATGCAAATGGTTTTGGTGTTTATGCTTGTCGCTTATTAAATCAACAAAATATGCTTTTAGCAGAGGCAAATATTAATGTATTTTGCCCGCCGAATATTCAAGATTTTATTGGAGAGTCTTCATGATGACAGAAACTGTTTTGGTAACAGGTTCAAGTCGCGGAATTGGACGAGCAATTGCCTTAAATGCGGCAAAAGAGGGTTATGATGTGGTTTTACATTGCCGTAACCGCCGTGAATTAGCCGAACAAGTAGCTAAAGAAATCCACGAGCTAGGAATAAATACCCGTATTTTACAATTTGATGTTGCGAATCGTGAGGCAGCTAAAGCTACGTTGGAAGCTGATATTGAGCAAAATGGTGCTTATTATGGCGTAGTATTAAATGCCGGTTTGACGCGAGATAATGCTTTTCCTGCTTTTACCGATGAAGATTGGGATAGTGTTCTAAGAACCAATTTAGATGGTTTTTATAATGTTTTGCATCCGCTGATTATGCCGATGATTAGAAGACGAAAAGCCGGTCGAATTATTTGTATGGCATCGGTTTCAGGATTGGTAGGGAATCGCGGGCAAGTGAATTATAGTGCTTCTAAAGCCGGATTGATTGGTGCAGCAAAAGCATTGGCAGTTGAGTTGGCAAAACGCAAAATTACCGTCAACTGCGTTGCTCCCGGACTCATTGAAAGCGATATGATTGATGAAAATGTGCCAGTCGCGGAAATTTTAAAAGCAATTCCTGCCGCACGAATGGGAACAGCAGAAGAAGTAGCGCATACAGTCGCTTTTCTGCTTTCTAAGCAAGCGGCTTATATTACCCGACAAGTTATTGCGGTTAATGGTGGTCTATGCTAAAGCGAGTCGTTGTGACAGGCATGGGGGGCGTTACCGCTTTCGGTAATTCTTGGCAGAGCATTCGTGAAAAAATGTTGCGATATGAGAATGCGGTTATCGCGATGCCAGAGTGGGATAGGCATGTATCATTAGAAACACGCCTAGCTGCTCCAATTTTGGATTATCAACCGCCTGAATATTGGACAAGAAAGCAATTACGTAGCTTAGGCAGAGTATCGCAATTTTGTGTTGAAGCGGCAGAGCATGCGCTTGAAATGGCAGGTTTATTAAATCATCCAGAGATGGATATTAAAGATGGGCGATTAGGCGTTGCTTCAGGCTCTTCTACAGGTTCTACACCAGATATCTTAGCGATGGCGGAGCTTATCTCACAAGGAGATAGTCACAATTTTAATGCAAATACTTATATTCGAATGATGCCACATACAACGGCTGCCAATGTGGCAATCTTTTATGGATTGACGGGAAGAATTATTCCGACTTCCTGTGCTTGTGCTTCTGCGACACAAGCGATTGGCTATAGCTTTGAAGCGATTCGATACGGGCAAATTGACATGATGTTAGCTGGAGGCGGTGAAGAGCTTTGCGTTTCAGAGTCTTATGTTTTTGATGCGCTTTATGCCACTAGCAGAAAAAATCAAGCGCCTAAAGCGACGCCAGCACCTTACGATACAGATCGAGATGGTTTGGTTATTGGTGAGGGTGGGGCTTTTTTAGTTTTAGAGTCTTTAGAGAGCGCATTGGCGAGAGGAGCGACCATATATGCAGAAATTGTTGGCTATGGTAGTAATGCAGACGGAACACATGTGACGCGCCCGGAAGCAGCTACTATGGAAAAATGTATGGCGTTAGCGCTGAAATCTGCGCAATTGAAACCAGAACAAATTGCTTATGTGAATGGTCACGGTACGGCGACAGAGCAAGGAGATATTGCAGAAACTCAAGCAACAGCAGCTTTGATGCCAAATGTACCTATTTCAAGCCAAAAAAGCTATTTTGGGCATACCTTAGGCGCCTGTGGCAGTATGGAAGCATGGTTTTCTATTGAGATGATGCGCGAAAGTCTATTTATGCCGACAATCAATTTACATGAAGTAGATTCACGTTGTGGAAAGTTAGACTATATTCAAGAAAGCGCTAGAGCAATTAACGCAGATTATGTAATGAGTAATAATTTTGCATTTGGTGGTGTAAATGCTTCATTAATTTTTAAACGCTGGGAATCTTAATTATAGTCTAACTTTTATAAGATTATTCTTCGTCAATGAAACTTTCTAGCATATCTTGTGAAGGGACGAAGAATAGCGTGCCAGTTTTAGCTTCACTAAAATCTAATATGCGGTCATAATTTCCTTCTGGTTCGCCAATAAACATATGTTCGAGCATGTGCTCAAGTGTAGAGAAGTATCTAGCGTATGCAATAAAGTAAGTTCCCATTTCATTATCGGAAATGCTGCCAAAAGGTACATTATCACGAATAACTTTTTTATCATCACCAATATTGGTTAGTGCAATATGAGCGTTACTGGGTTTTGTCTCTTCATCCATTTCAATGTCGTCAGCTTTACTACGACCAATTACCTTTTCCTGCTCTGGAATAGGCAGCGCACGCCAAGCACGCATATCATGAATATATTTCTGAACAAAAAGATAGCTTCCTCCTTTATATTGAGGATCTTCATCGCCAATAAGTCCAAATTCTGCTCTGGCTTCTCCCTGAGGATTTTCTGTACCATCGACAAATCCTAAAATACTGCGACCATCCCAGTAGCGAAAACCATGAATCTCTTCGATACTATCAGCGACAGGATATAAACATTCACTAATATTAGCAGCAATATCAATGCAATGACTTTGGCTATTACTGCGAATATGAATATGTAAGTCACCACGAGTAGAAACAGCAGTATATTTATTGCCTTTAATTGGTTTAAAAGGTGAAAATTCTTTTGGTAAAGGTGCCGGTAATTGAAGGGCTTGCCAAGCTTCATAACCAATCCCTAAAACAATGCTAGCGCAAGCATTTGGAAAGCGTGTCTGAGAGCTGTTATTTAAATTAATCACCAATGCACATAGTTTGCGAAAGACAGATAGTATTTCAGAGGATCTGTTTTGATGAAAATTCCAAACCATAAAGATGGTATTATGATTAGGATTATCTAGAACTCGCTGGGTATTAATGCTCATGAGATATGTCCTTTTATAAAATAGATGAATTTTTATTATTTTATTAGAAAGTTATCTTTTTTGTATTCTAGATTATGATAAAAAATGTAAATAAAAAATTTTTATTATAAAAGCGTATGATTTTTAGTTGTTTTTTTGTATTTTTTAAAATGTGTTTGTATTGTTATATATACTTGAAAAGTATTTAGCTATAATCCAAATGAAATGGTATCGTTTTTAGGAGTAAAGATGGCAGATAAGCAAAAAAGAATAACGCTAATGTTCAGTGGAATAGGCGCATGGAGCTTGATTTTATTCGCTTGGGCATATTTAGAACATGTTCTTTATTTAGCACCATGTCCATTATGTATGATGCAGCGTTTAGCATTTTTCTTAGTTGGTTTAATGTTTATGATTGAAGCGATTTTTTGGCCAGAAAAACCTTTTGCTGATTTGTTAATGAAATTATTTAAATTTTCGGCTATTTTTTTGGGAATTGGATTGGCAGCTCGTCATATCTGGATTCAAAATTTACCTCCAGATCAAATTCCGGCTTGCGGATTTGATTTTTGGGGAACATTAGATCAAAAAGGTTTTTGGGGTGGGCTTTTACAGTCTATGAAAGGGACAGGAGATTGTGCTGTACCTGATAAATTTTTATGGTTTACTATTCCAACATGGTCATTAGCGGCTTTTATTGGATTATTACTAGTTGCAATTTTTTGTGGAAAAAATAAAAAGCATTAAGTGAGAAAATTTTGTAGTAGTGGTTTGAAAAGTATGCTAACCATACTCTTACAAAAAATATTTCTTTTAATATATTGATATTTAAATATTTAACTACCATTGGATTATTTGATAAAATTCCAGCATACTTTTCAAACCACTACCAAATTGTTTTTTTTGCAAAGGTCTCAATTAGGTTCTTGATAGCTATACCCCATGCCACGATGCGTTTGGATTAACGCTGCGTCCGCACCGGCTTCGCGCAGTTTTTTACGTAGGGATTTAATATGGGTATCAATTGTGCGCGCATCAGACGGATGATTGGACGTAAAAATGCTGGTGAGTAATTGTTCGCGAGAAAAAACGCGCTTAGGATGCGCGAGTAGCACGGTAAGTAAACGATATTCGGCTAAGGTTAACGGTAAGATTTTTTCTTGATAAGTGATTTGTTGCCTGTCTGAATGCATTTGAAGTATTTTTACAGGCAGATGCGAGGAAATAAGCTGACTGCGTTTTAAAACGGCTTTTACTCGCGCGGTCAACTCTCGTGGGCTAAAGGGTTTACCAACATAATCATCCGCACCCAATTCTAGTCCTAATATGCGGTCAATTTCATCATTACGGGCGGTTAGCATAATCACGGGTAAAGTAAAGTCTTTTGCTCTAAGGTTTTTTAAAAACGTTAGTCCATCGGTATCAGGTAAACCTACATCTAAAATAAGTAAGCTGGGGTGTAATTGTTCCAGTAATTGCAAGCCAGTTTGCGCGCTATGGCAATAGTCAACGCAAAATCCTTCTCGCTTTAAAGCAAAGCTAATTAATTCCGCAATTTCAATTTCATCTTCAATAATTAAAATAGCATTCATATCATCAGATTAGTAGAGTATTTATCAATGATTATCTCTTCTTTCGTTAATTTTACAGTAAGCTTTATTTTTTACGGTTTTATTTCAAAAAAATTGAATTTTTATTTTATCTCTGTTTGTTCACGCATCAATAATAGGTTTTTTGTATCATAGCGTATAAATAGAAAGGCGATGAGAAAATTCTTTTATCTTGATTTTCTTAGTCAGAATGAATTTTTTGGAGGACAAAATGCCATTATTATTGTTTTTTGGCGTATGGGGTTTATTGGAATTAGTGGTATTGGTAGCGGTCGCAGGTGCTATTGGCGCATTGTGGACGATTTTTTTATTGATAATAAGCGCAGTCATCGGCATTTGGGTCTTACGCGGTCAACAAATG
>NZ_LWHB01000042.1 GCF_001889065.1 Suttonella ornithocola
TAGAAAGGCGATGAGAAAATTCTTTTATCTTGATTTTCTTAGTCAGAATGAATTTTTTGGAGGACAAAATGCCATTATTATTGTTTTTTGGCGTATGGGGTTTATTGGAATTAGTGGTATTGGTAGCGGTCGCAGGTGCTATTGGCGCATTGTGGACGATTTTTTTATTGATAATAAGCGCAGTCATCGGCATTTGGGTCTTACGCGGTCAACAAATGCTTTTTATGTTGCGCTTACGCACGCTTCAGCTTCAACCTAATGCCTTACAAGAAGGGATGTATCGTTTATTGGCAGGGGTATTGCTGATTTTGCCGGGTTTTATCAGCGATGCTTTGGCAGTATGTTTGTTAATCCCTAAATTAAGAGGCTTAATTGGACTTTCTTTACTGCGCGCTTTTAAGCCAGATATTGTGATGAAACGCTTTGGCTTTGGTAAGGATGTTCCTAATAATGTGTATGAACATGATGGTTCGGTGGAAGCGCATCGTGCAGACGGGACGAAGATTGAAGGGGAATTTATTGAACATCAGGAGCGCAAATAATGGGCTTAGATAATCGTGCTTTATTGATGGATTTTTATGCGCTCACAATGGCAAATACCCATTTTGTCAAAGGGCGTGCAGAGCAATGGGCGGTATTTGATTATTATTTTCGCCGCGTTCCCGAAAAAGGGGGCTTTGCGGTTTTTGCAGGTTTAGAAACGCTATTAGATATTCTGCAAGATTTTCATTTTACGGATGATGATATTGCTTTCTTGCGCGCCAAAGGCGGATTTGATGAAGACTTTTTGAATTTTTTAAGCACTTTTCACTTTCGTGGCGAAATTTATGCTTTTGATGAAGGCACAGTGATTTTCCCAAATGAGCCTGTTGTTACTGTCCACGCACCGCTAATTGATTGTCATTTAATTGAAACGATTTTATTACTCACTCTAAATCATCAATCTCTCATTGCCACTAAAGCTGCCCGAATTTGCTCACAAGCTCAGGGACGGACGGTTTTAGAGTTTGGTTCACGACGCGCGCATGGCAGCGATGCCGCTCTTTATGGCGCAAGAGCGGCTTTTATTGGTGGCGTGGAAGCCTCCGCCAATACTTTAGCAGAAGCCGCTTTTGGTGTGCCTGCTCGCGGAACAATGGCTCATGCTTTTGTGCAAAGTTTTGAGGATGAATTTTCCGCTTTTAAAGCGTATGCAGAAGTCTATCCTGATAATACGATTTTATTGGTGGATACGTATGACACGTTAAAAAGCGGTGTCCCCAATGCCATTCGCACGCATCAAGAAGTATTAGCGCCAATGGGTAAAAAATTACAAGGGATTCGTTTAGACAGTGGCGATTTAGCATATTTAAGCCGACAAGCGCGTAAGATGTTAGATGCTGCGGGATTAACGGATGTTAAAATCGCGGTGAGTAATGGTCTTGATGAGTTTTTAATTAAAGATTTACTCACACAAGAAGCCGCCATTGATATTTTTGGCGTGGGCGAACGGTTGATTACTGCTCGCAGCGAGCCCGTATTTGGTGGCGTTTATAAAATTGTCGCATTAGAAGAAAACGGACTGTTAATCCCTAAAATTAAAGTGAGCGGTGATACCATTAAAACTTCTACACCAGGCTTTAAACAAGTCTGGCGCTTTTATGATACTGATGGAATGGCAACAGCGGATGTTGTCAGCTTACGCGATGAAGTTATTGATGAACAGCAGCCGTATTTATTATTCGACCCTATTTCCCCATGGAAGAAAAAGCATGTTCGAAACTTCTATGTTCGTCCTTTATTAAACTTGGTCTATCAACATGGCAAACGCTGTAAAGTATCGCCAACATTAGCCGAGGTTCAACAACATCGTGAACAATCTTTGGCAGAAATGTGGTCAGAAGTGAAACGATTAGAAAACCCTCACGGCTATTATGTTGATTTATCTCGCCCATTATGGGAACTCAAACAATCTATGCTCGCAGAAATTAGCGGAGAAAACGAATGAATATGCAAACTTATGCCGATTATTTAGTTAATTGGCTAGAAAATCAGCGAAAAACGCTCTATAAAATGGATGGCTATGTTTTAGGGGTAAGCGGTGGCGTGGATTCTGCGGTATGTGCGTATTTGCTCGCCAGAACGGGGACTCCCGTCCATTGTTACATGCTGCCTGCGGCAGTATCCTCTGAAACCGATTTAACCGATGCTAATGCTGTCTTAGATGGTTGCGGTTTATCAGGAGAAGTTATCTCTATTGAACCGATGTATCAAGCAGTGATGACTAGCGTCGCTAGCGCACTACATCCTGATCCAGAACGGGTAAAAGTTCTACATGGTAATGTCATGGCGCGTTTACGTATGGTGACTTTATTTACGCTTGCCCAAAGCTATCGTGCCGTCGTTGTTGGAACAGATAATCTTGCAGAATCTTATACAGGCTATTTCACCAAATTTGGTGATGGCGCAGCAGATGTTCTGCCATTGGCGCGTTTACGAAAAGAGCAAGTTCTTGCGTTAGCAGAAGTATTAGGCGTTCCCTCACAAATTATCTATAAAGCCCCTAGTGCGGGACTTTGGGAAGGACAAACCGATGAAGATGAATTAGGCGTTAACTATACCGTCTTAGATACCTTTTTACGCGGAGAAAAAGTCAGCAAAGCAGCCCAAAAACGTATTGCCTTTTGGCATAACCGTTCGCATCACAAACGGATGCTACCGCCTATGCCTGAAGAAACACCCAATCAATGATTCCCTCTTTTTATAGACGATTTATCTTATGAAAAAACTATTTCTTTTATTTCTAACCTTTCCCTTACTAGTTTGGGCACAAGCCACACCAAACGAATTGGTGAAAAGTTATGTATTAATGGATGCCGAAAGCGGACAAATTTTAGACGCGCTCAATCCTAATGAAGAACTACCACCCGCCAGTATTACTAAGCTAATGACCGCTTACGTAGTCTTTGATGCTCTCAAAAACGGAAAAATTCAATTAACTGATAAAGTGCCTGTTAGCGAACGTGCATATCGCCAAGAAGGTTCACGGATGTTTATTGAAATCCGCTCACAAGTTCCCGTAGAAGATTTGATTCGTGGGATGATTATTCAGTCAGGTAATGATGCCAGTATTGCTTTGGCAGAATATGTCGGTGGTAGTGTGGAAAACTTTGTGGAAATCATGAATGCCGATGCTAAAAAGCTTGGCATGGACCATACCCATTATAAAAATCCTACTGGCTTGCCAACAGAAGGACATTACTCCACCGCACACGATATCGCCACCCTATCGCGCGCCATTATCACCCAATTTCCCGAATACTATCGCTACTACAGTGAAAAATCTTTCCGCTGGAATAAAATTACCCAACCTAACCGTAACCGCTTATTATTCTCTAATGCCAATGTCGACGGACTCAAAACAGGACATACCGAAGCCGCTGGCTATTGTTTGGCCGCTTCTGAAAAACGTGGCGACATCCGCCTAATCACTGCGGTTTTAGGCGCGAAAAAAGAAGCGGATCGTTTTCAAGCTAGCCAAGTATTGCTGAATATTGGTTTTGCGCAATTTACTCAAGTTTCTCCGCTTAAAGCCAATCAAGTCCTAATGCAAGCGACTGTTTATAAGGGTGAAGAAAAGACGGTTGATGTTATTCCCGCTCATGCCGTTAGCTTAATGATGCCAAAAAATGCCCCTACCCTTAAAGCCAATGTCAATTTAGATACGCTAATTGCCCCTATTAAAAAAGGCGATACCGTTGGCACCATTACCCTTACTGACGGCACAAAAACCTATACAACCTTACCTGCAATCGCAGCAAAAAATGTTCCAGAAGGCGGCTTTTTTCGTCGCAGCTGGGATGGATTAAAACTTTGGTGGGAGAACTAAAATGACCGACGAACCTAAAAATCATCCTTCAACAGACGAATTTTCCGAACAAGAAACCCTGATTGAATTCCCCGCGCGTTTCCCCATTAAAATCATGGGAAAAAACACGCCAGAATTTCAATCTGCGGTTTTAGCCATTATCAATCAAACCATTCCTGAAAAAGACCGTATCGAAATACGCGAACAGCCAAGCAAAAACGGGGCGTATTTAGCCATAACAGTTGTTGCAATGTTCTACGATAAACCGACCATTGATAACGTCTATCAAGCACTAACCGATGAACCTTTAGTACTGATGGCACTATAGCTATAGCAGGGCTCCCAAAAAATGCATACCGTACTTGGAGATAGAAGACTGTTTTCAAAGTGGATGCTAAGTTAACGTTGTATGCTTTTTTTGGGAAGTTGGCTATAGCTAACAAATATAAAAACTCACGCTTTCAGTGGTAATCAAATCCGCTAAATAACAAGACATTCTATCAACCTTACCCAATCTTCTGGTAGTGAATAATGTTCTGTTTTTTAGCGGATTTGACTATATAGATACTGTTATGAATTCCCCAAATACGGGGCAAACATATAAGTCAAATACAGGAGATACAAAAACTGCTCTTTTAGTTAAAAAATATTAAATATTAAGCCATAGATAAATTATATAGCGTTGGCAAAATATTACTAACTTATTCAATTTCACTATGAGATTAAAATAATTATTTAAAAAACAGGATAAAAAATTACCTAAAGGAATATTAACCGTCAACAAGAGTTAGATAACATGAAAATAAAATATTTTTTATTATTAATATTGATATTTATAGTCAATTAAATCCAGAATAGGACAAAAGAGCATCCCAAAAGACATCAAAATTAGATAAAACTTTACGTAAATACTTTTAAGATTGCCCCACTGCTTTTCGATTAGATTTAACTCTGGCGAATAAGGTGATAAAGGCAAAACAACGTGACCAAATTTTTCGGCTAACGCTTTTAGAACCTTCATTCGATGAAATTGAGCATTATCCATAATAATCACTGATTTAACACTCAATGATGGTAATAAGTGTTCTTCAAACCATTTTTCAAAAAAGGCACTTGTCATGGTATTTTCGTAAGTCATTGGGGCAATGAGTTTATTGCCAATTTGACCTGCAACAACGGATATTCGTTTATATTTTTTGCCACTAATGGTGCTTTTAACAGTTTTCTCTTTGGATAACCTTGCAAAGGGTCGATGTAAGTAGGTATCTATACCCGTTTCATCAATATAAACCCTTTGATGGTCATTGAAGGTTGCAAGCTTGGTTAGATCGTTTTCTACTTTGATTGGGTCTTGTTCTTTGTAGGTCGTGGTCTTTTTTTAAGTGTCATACCGATTGATTTTAGTGCATAAAATATGCCTTGTGGTGTACAGGCAAAGTGTTTTGCTATTTCAAATAAATAGGCGTCATTGTATTGTTCTACATAGGTTTTAAGTTGTTCACGGTCTATTTTTCTTGATTTTGTGCCTTGAGATTGGGCGCTATAGTGCAATCATCTAAAGCCCAACCCAATCCAAAGCAGATAAAAGAATAAAGTATCAATACAATCCATCTGCCATTCTTTGCGTATTTGCTTAATCCAAGCCCACATCTTTTCAATAGGATTTAAGTCTGGACTATAAGGGAGTAACCAAACTATCTCATGCCCATGCTCTTCAATGATTGCTTGAATATCACTGCGTTTATGAAAAGCGGCATTGTCCATGACAATTACACTGTTTTTAGGTAACTCAGGTAACAGTGCTTCTCTCACCCAATGAGTAGAAAATATCGWCTGTTAATAGAACCATCATATAAGCGTAAGC
>NZ_LWHB01000043.1 GCF_001889065.1 Suttonella ornithocola
GGACAATGCCGCTTTTCATAAACGCAGTGATATTCAAGCAATCATTGAAGAGCATGGGCATGAGATAGTTTGGTTACCCCCTTATAGTCCAGACTTAAATCCTATTGAAAAGATGTGGGCTTGGATTAAGCAAATACGCAAAGAATGGCGGATGGATTGTATTGATACTTTATTCTTTTATCTGCTTTGGATTGGGTTGGGCTTTAGATGATTTCACTATAAATGCGCGTATGGGCAAATAATTAGTTCTTTATCGACAAAAAGCCTCGCTGATGCGAGGCTTTTTATATGAAAATTAAAAGGCTTATTTTTTCTTCGCGCCATAGGCACCAAAATATTCATTCCCTTTTCTAAATAATCCGCCGAGTTCATCGGCATTTGGCCCATAGAATGCGCCACTGGTTTCGCCGCCATCAGCAGTTCGTCCAGAAAATTCACTGCCTTTAATAGTGGCATCAATTCGAATATTATTGGTGAGTTTTCTTTGTTCAAACTTACCATTGACTCTTTCCGCGGGATTATCAATTTTTTGCTCAAAAACTCCATCGCTAATCAGTCCATAAAGTCGTTTTGTACCAAAATCTGCACGAAATTCTGACTTAGCAAATGCAGTGCCGCTATTTTTATCCATTTGACGATAGTCTTTATACATAGCATTACCTAAATAGTGCGCAGTGCCTTTTTGTGGCATATTTTCTACAGGCGTTTGATAGCCTTGGTAGAATAGATAAGCATTGCCACTGTCATCATCGTCATCCTTGTTAAGGTCTTTTCCAAAAGCCCCAAAACGTGTGTAGCTTAAGAAATTGCTAACCAGTGAATCATCTTGACCATCTTCTCTTTCTGTAAAATTTTTATCGAAAGGATAGAGATTTTCATTGCTCTCATCATCAATTTCTCCTAATAAGGAAAACGTTTGTCCATCAACGATGATGTTATCTTTGTTATGGGTAGGGGTAAGAGAAAATGTTCCCTGATAGATAGCTTTACCGCCATCTGGCTCATATATTTTGTATGTTGTGCCTGTTAACGTATCGGTAAGTTTGGCTGGATTACTTGCAGTGCTGTGACCATTATTATTATCAGAAGTCATAATGATTGTGCTAGATTGCGTATGAGAAGTGGTGCTAGAAATACTACTAGTCGTGCTAATTTCTTTACTACCACCGCCACCACCACAGGCAGTAAGAGTGAGTACAGCTGTGCAGGCAAGGAAAAGAGGTGATTTTTTAAAAGTTGTTTTCATAAGATTTTCAATAAAAAGAAAGGGTATATAGTTCAATCAGCGAAAAACAGTTATTTATCACTAGAAATGCTAGGTAAGGTTTATAAAACGTCTTTTTTAGCTAACTTGACTATAGCAAGATTTCCAAAAAATTCATACGATGTAAAAAATAATCTCTTGTTTTGTTATGATTTATCTCTATATGTGTTTTTAGGGGTTAACGGTATCTATTATAGCGCTATTTCATTGGCGGATGAGGCTTTAATTAACAATGCTTTACAGCTTTTCGGAGGTTCTGGGCGAGGCTTAGGCTTTTTAGGTTTTGCTGGTTTGGGATGTAAAATAGCTTCACTTTGGTCGGTAATCCAGTGATTTAAGTCTTCTGTGCAACCATCGCCCAGCGGAATAGGCGCTTGGTTAACGCATAATGGACTATCGGGCGGGCAAGCCAATCGCATATGAAAATGGCTATCGTGTCCGCCCCAAGGTCGAATTTTTTGTAGCCAACGGGTATCGGCTTCAGTATCACAAAGATAGCGTTTAATAATAGGATTAACAAAAATTCTTGTGGTTTGGGGGGACTGTGCCGCTGCATAAAGCGCTTCTCGATAAGCTTTTTGCCATTTATCCATTCGCATAGTACCGGAGATTTGGTCTACAACACTATCAGGTTCATGGTCTCTATCAGGGATGCTGCCTTGCGGAATTGCTGCAAAATAGATATCAGCATCTAAACCATTTTGATGGCTAATATGCGCATAGCTCATGAGTCCACCAATAGGTTGACTTAAATCCCCAATCAGTATTGCGTTGCCTGTAGTTTGATAAACATGTTTTCCAATCGCTTGGATAGTGGCGATGGTTTGCGGTTGGCTGTAGTAGCGATGACGAAAACGACGAATATCGTAGTAGCCAATGCCTTGTTCAGGCAAGATTTCTGCACCCTGTTGGCAACCATTAGAATAGCCACCTATGGCTTGTGGTGAACCAGCAACAGGATGAGAAATTTTGCTCCAAGGATTAGGTTTTTCAATGTACTTTGCATATAAGCTAGCACAAAAAAATGCGCTTAAAAGTAGGACAGCTTTTTTCATAGAATGTTAAAGTCGGCGCTTAATTTGTTTGTCTTCAGGTGGAATGATGTCTTCGCTACCAGTAAAGGAGTGAATGGTGTAGTTACCTAGAAAGTTTCGGCTGAAATGGATAGTTTCTTTACGTGTGTATTGGTAACGATTTTTGTTATCTCTATTGGGGTTAGCATCAATTTTGATATCAACTTTTGCAATGGCGGCGTTGTAAGGGAATTTTTGGATACGCTCAATTTGTAAATTATCAATATTTATTCTTGTGTTAGATAATTTTGTCCCTTCTAGCGCGCGACTTTTAAAGTAGGGACAAAGATCATCGGCAGTTTTGGCGGCGATACGTTTCTTTTTTCCGTTTGTGGTATAGGTGTAGTTAGCTTCTGTTAGTGGAGAAATGGTATCGCAAAATTTCTCAGCAGCCTCCATACTAGGAAATTGTGTGGTTTTTAACCAACGGTCAACTGGGGCGGGTGATAAGGCATAATAGTTCATGCCATAGTAAAATCCGCAAATGGCTAAAATAAAAAGAAGTGCTTTCATAAAAATACCTTTTAAAATTAAAAAAGGAAAAGTTCAATCTATTCATGATATCACTGATTGAAAGATAATCGTTAGATTGAAATTTGATTGCGGATAATATTTCGAATGAGTGTTCTTGCAGGCAACAGATATGGCAATAGATTTGAGGCAATAGGTAAAGGTGCGCCGCTAATCATAGTAGCGATAACATCAGCACCTAAGAAAGCCGTAAGTGTTCCTTTTGAACCTAACCCTGCATGAATATAGGTGGTTGGTGTTGAAAATTGAGGCGCAGCAAAAATGGAGGCTTTAGCATTTTTTTGCCAAGGCATATAGTCGTTATAAAGGATATCTACTGTAGGGAAAGGACCAATTAACGGAAGATAATCGCGCGTAGCGGCACGAATGCCAATAAAATGTTGATGATAACACGCGGGATGTTCGGGTAAGGTCTGTGTCAATGAATGCAATAATTGCGCGTTATCTTCTGGATAAAGGGTTAAATCTGCATTATTGGGATGATAGACAGAACCAATATAGCCTTGATGACGGTTAGGATAGGGAAGAATGCTATGTCCAGCACAAAAGGCGTGATTGGGTAATGGACGAGTGGCTCGAAAGAGAGTGGCATGACCGCGTAAGGGGCGTAGTTGTTTATGCCAAGCAGAGGGAAGTAAGGATAAATCCCAAGCGGTTGCTAGAATGGTTGTAATATCATCATTTGGTAGCTGGGTGAATGATTTTATTTTTAAGGTAATAGAGGGATGTGTATAGAGGGCTTTAAGAAGTTCAGGTGTGTCAATAACGCCCAATCCTTTTAAGATTAGGGTATGGTTGTCATCAATTTCCCACTCGTCTAAATTGAGTAGTTGTTGCGCATAGACAGTTTGATGGCGTTTTTTTTGACGAGCATCTTTAGCGGTGAGATGAATCGGAATGTTATCCAGAAGGTGAGACGGTAGGCGCTTAAACCAGCGTTTAGTATGATGCCAAGCGGCAAGATGAAATTGGCGCATGGGGGTGTCTTGCGTGCCGGGTTGTAGGTAAGGTACCGCAACAGGAACTTGGCTAGCAGCAGGATGAGTCTGTGGGGAATGATAAAGGGTTACTTGGTAACCGCGTTCTGCTAATGCGCGAGCGGTACTCGCACCCGCTAATCCAGCGCCAATAATTCTAATAGGATGATTCGTTGACAAGGCTGGTGGCAAATCGGTCCAATACGGTGAATGGGTAAATGGAGTGGTCAATGTGGCTGTAATCATATCGCGTTTGCGACCGTAACCACTTGTCTTAGTAATAGAAAATCCAGCAGCAATTAGTCCTTCTTTTACTATGCGCGCTGCGGTGAATGTGGCTAATGTTGCATTTTCTGTGCTAAGACGAGCTAGTTGCTGATAAAGTGCGGGTTGCCAGAGCTCAGGATTTTTTGCAGGTGCAAATCCGTCTAAAAACCAAGCATCGACTTGCGCATGGGTTTGTTGGAGTTGTTCAACTGCATCGCCCATAAGCAGTAAAAGCGTTATCCGAGGATGAAGCCGTAGCAAATGATGCCCGGGATGATTGGCAGGGTATTGCTGATAAAGGGCATTCCACCAATCGGGCAACTCCCAGTTTTGATGAATTCTTTTTAAATAGGATAATTCAATCGGATATTTCTCACAGCTAATAAGATTGAGCTGTGCATTTTTAGGAGCATAAGTAAGAAAATGTGTGCTAGCACGTAGGACATTTAAGCCTGTTCCAAATCCTGTTTCTCCAATGGTAAATTGAGAATGCGGCGATAACGCAGAAAACCGTGCTTTGAGATGGTTGCCATCAATAAAGACATGGTCAGCTTCTGCCTGCCCATGTTCAGGTTGATAGTAAATATCGTTAAATTGCTCACTATTCGGTGTAGAGTGAACAAAATCTAGCGTAGCATATTGTAAAAGCATTAGTTAAGATAAGTGGATACTTGTTGTTCTAATGTACTCAGTAATTCATTAAGTTGGGTAGGTAAAGTGTTGGTCGTTGCGCTAGCACAAATAGGTATTTGTTCTGGAAATTGCTGATAATATAAGGTTAATAATGCTTCCCTTTCAATTTCATTTAGATGATAAATTTCGTGAGGTAAATGGTGTTTGGCTAAACAGCGTAAGGGATGAATGGTCAGAGTGTCTTCTATTGAAAAGTGATATTCGGTAGCTGTTTGGAGTTTTTCTTGCTGCTCAGCAGTAAGACTACACTGAACAAATGCTCTGTCTAACATGACGCCTTGCGCTCCAGAAATAATGGCGGCTACGATGTCTGCCCCATGGGTAAAATCTCCCCATAAAATAATAGGATGATTAGTGTGTGGACGAACTTGTTGAAGAAGGCTAAGAGCGCTACCTGATTGCTCAGGAAGTTGGTTGTTAAATCGACATTGTTCTCCGCCCGATTCACTGCCTTGTAAAACGAGAATATCGATTTCAAAGTCTATTGCAACCAGAGCTTCTAAGAGATTACGACAAACAGCAAAGGTTAAGATATCTTGGCTTTTAATGAAGTGAATAGTGTCTTTCTCAGGAATACCGCAAGCAAAACCAATGAGACGTGGAGAGGTCGCAATCACGGTATCGAGTAAATCTAGAAAATGATCTGGTTCAGGTAGTGTGTAAGGAGAGTCAATAGTGCTAAGAATTTGTTGGATTTTCTCATGGTGAGTAAAGGTACAGTGCATTTTCTGAGGCAAGCGATGCATGAAACAAACAGAAGGGCGAGAATGCATTTGTCGATAATCTGATAGTTGTTGGTTGAGCATCGCACAATTTGCAGTTTCCCCGATTCTTAGCATACCCACTGCACCAGCTTCAGAGATTTCTCCACTTTGTGACGCAGAAATGAGAGAAAACGGTAAAGGTGCTTGCCATAAAGGATAACGTGCGGATAATGCGTGATGAAGAGAATTTGACGGAAATGTCATAAGCTGCCCATAAGTTTGTTTTGAGTACAGAATTATATAGTTTTCATAGAGGAAAACAAAGTAAGGAAGTAAAATATTAAGGAAGCTAGGAGATGATTTTTAAAAGAGATTCGTAGAGATAACGAGCAATTTTCTGGTTTCTGATACAATATTTCTTTACCTTAAAAAGATTGTTTGATTAAAGGATGACTCATGGCAGAGACAAAACCTACCTGTGCACTTTTACTGATTAGTCAAGATATGGAATGGATGAATGCCTTTCAAAAAGGGGTAAATCGTTTTTTCTTATCCACAGAGAAAGTTATTGATTCTTTAGAAGCCACTGAAACTCAGTTGCTTAATTTTAGTCCTGACTTAATTGTATTAAGTGCAGATAGTCAAATGCCAGAGATGGATAAGCTTAAGCAGTTGCTTTATCGGCTTGGTAAGAATATTCCTGTATTGGTGATAAAGTCAGATTCTACTGAACCGTCAGATACATACGTTAAGCAAGGTGCAGAGTTTGTTTGTGCGAGACGCGATTTATTATCAGCGATTCGTGCTGTTCAACATATTATGCGTTTAGCAGGTAATGAAGATCAAATGTCAGATACTCAAACGCATATGGAGGCGCTTGCAATGCGCTATGAGCGTTTATTTGCTGATTTGCCTGATCCACTATGTTATCTCCAAGATGGTTTGTTTTTATCTGCCAATCCCGCTTTTTTAAAAGTGTTTAAAGTAAAAGATGAGCAAGCTTTAAACGAGCTAACTTTTATGAATTTTGTGCCATTAAAAAGTGAACGTAATATTAAACAGCTGATGAAAATGGCATTAGAAAAAGATGTTGTCCCCGCAGAGAAAATAGAATTGCACAATAAAGAAGGGGAGAAGTTAGATATGGTTGTACATGTAAGCCGGGTGCAAATCAATGGGGAAACGGCTGTTCAAATGTATTTACGAGATGCGGCGGCAAGCGGTGGCGCTGGCGGAGGCTTAGATCCAACAACAGGATTAGGCAATGCAACACTATTACGCGCGTCCATTCGTCAAACACAAGAAAGAAGTGAAAGTGAGTTATTAGGGACATGGGTCTATCTTTGGTTGGAAAATTATCGTGAAGTCTTTCAGAAAGATGGATATAAACCAGCCGAAATTTTGATTCGAGCAGTCGTGCAAGCAGCAGAACGTTTGTTACCGCCTTCAACAGAAATGGTGCGTTTTTGTGATGATTCTATTTTACTATGGATTACAGGAGATAAAGAGCAAGCCATTACGCGTATTCAAAATTTAGTCAACTATTTAGATGAACTTGTACCAGAGAATATTGGTCGGCTCATTCATCCTTATGCTTTTGCTGGTATGTTAGAGGTAAGAAAAACTAGCACATTTGAAGAGTTATTGTCTAAAAGCTATCGTGCTGTAAGGGGATTGGCTGTGAGTCAATCTAAAGAACGTATTGCAGAACCTGCTGCGGCAAACATGACACGTAAAGATGAGCGTCGGGTGAATGAAATTACGCATATGTTAGATCAACAAAGAATACGTTTTTGGTATCAACCTATTGTTATGCTTTCCAATCCTGATGGTATTTCTCGTTATGCTGATAAGCTAGAGATTCTTCCTAATCCTGATACAGTTGAAGGTTTAGAAGAAGAAATAGAAGTGGATACTTTGCTACAGTTAGCCGACAGGTATGGGTTAGGGCGAAGAATTGATCAAGTAAAATTTACCCAATTTTGTCAAGACATTTTATCTTATGATGGCGATCAGCGTGGGTTGACAGGATTTCTATCGGTTAGCGCTGATACACTTGAAGATGAAACGTTTCCTGAATGGTTAGAAAGTTTATTTAATCAAACAGGTATTTCGCCGGCGCAAATTGTTTTTGATCTAAAAGTAGATACAGCAAATAATGCTTATTCAGGTGCAAAACGTTTAATTGATAAAATGCGACCTTTAAAAGCGCGTTTTGCTATTTCAGAAATTGGTCGATTTGACGAAGAAATTAAAGAGATCTTAGAACGTATCCAGCCGGAAGTATTAAAACTGGATATGCAAGAAATTGATACCTTTGAAGATGATGAAGAAGATCGCTTTATGTCAGCTGTGAAAGAATATGCACAAGCGCATCAAACGATATTGATTGCTGACCGTATGGAATCACCAGCACAGCTTTCTAGAGTGTGGCCTCATGATATTCAATATTTACAGGGAGATGGAATGATTTCAGCAATGGAACATTTTGATTTTGATTTTAATGAGCCGCTTTTCTAAGCTGCTTTAATACCACTATAAAAAATGGCGTAATAATACGCCATTTTTTATCTAAGCCGCCAAGCAGCTATCAATATACCAGTAACAAATAAAGTATTAACCACAATATTAAGCTGGACGGCTGTTTTTAACTCTTTAGCTGCTAGTACGGGCGTAGGCGTGCCTAAGATAGCTTTTCCATGTTTACGTAGGATAGGAAGGGCAAATAAAAATAGGGCGCTTTGCCAAATGTATAACAATGAAAATAACAGATAACAAAGCACTGCTGTAAGTAATAATCCTGCATGAAAAAAACGACTACGAATAAAACCAAGTCTTACTGCTAATGTACGTTTACCCGCTAAACGATCACTGTCAATATCACGAATATTATTAACATTTAATACAACAGCTGCAAGTAATCCTGCACCACTGGCTGGTAAAAATAATGCTAAAGAGAGTTCTCCAGTCTGTAAAACATAGCTGCCAATGACACCTACCCAACCAAAAAAAATAAAAACAGCGATTTCTCCTAAGCCATGATAACCATAAGCATACCGCCCTAGTGTATAGCCTAATGCAGCAGCAGCAGAAAAAGCACCAAGTAAAATGAAAATCCAACGTTCTTCTAGAGAGCGCGTGCTAATAATAATCAATATGATACCTAAAGACAGTGTGATAATTAAACAAATAATAATATAGTATTTAATGATATGAGGAGAAATGATACCTTGTCCCGTGAGCCGTTTAGGATGAAGTTCAGAGCGTGTATTATCTGTTCCTCTAATGCCATCTCCATAGTCATTACTAATATTTGATAAGATTTGTAGACTTAAAGCCGTTAACAAACTTAACAGACAGATATCTACTCGCCAACTTCCGGCATAAAATGCAAGCGCATTTCCACAAAGAATGACCACAAAAGCTAAAGGTAGAGTACGAGGACGTATTAACGAAAGAAATAACGACATAAAGACTCAATACTAAAAAATTAGCATTTTATCAGTAAATATGAGCGTATTTAAAAGAAAATTATCAAGGTTGCTAGACTAGCAGTAACAGTCTGTTAGTCTAGAAAAATGAAATTTAACAGCAAACTAAGTACATATAGTGCAATCATCTAAAACCCAACCCAATCCAAAGCAGATAAAAGCATAAAGTATCAATACAATCCATCCGCCATTCTTTGCTATTTGCTTAATCCAAGCCCACATCTTTTCAATAGGATTTAAGTCTGGACTATAAGGGGGTAACCAAACTATCTCATGC
>NZ_LWHB01000044.1 GCF_001889065.1 Suttonella ornithocola
CTCTCATTGGGTGAGAGAAGTACCACTGTTACCTGAGTTACCTAAAAACAGTGTAATTGTCATGGACAATGCCGCTTTTCATAAACGCAGTGATATTCAAGCAATCATTGAAGAGCATGGGCATGAGATAGTTTGGTTACCCCCTTATAGTCCAGACTTAAATCCTATTGAAAAGATGTGGGCTTGGATTAAGCAAATACGCAAAGAATGGCGGATGGATTGTATTGATACTTTATGCTTTTATCTGCTTTGGATTGGGTTGGGTTTTAGATGATTGCACTATAACAAAAGCAAAAATGGTAATAAGTATTTTTTCTCTGGTTGCTGAAGTCATCCGTTATCCTTCTATCAATCTTATTTTCAGAATCTTAGGATAATGGTTTGACGAAGTCAATGAGCAAATTTAGAGAAAGAATTGGCTAAATGACCTATCAAACCAATGCAATTTCAAGCATTAAAAACTCATCCTTTTACGCAAAGGACTTGTTTTAAAGTATGCACCACTTCGACCAAATCTTTTTGCGCGTGCATTACCGCATCAATATCTTTATATGCCATTGGGATTTCATCAATCACATCCGCATCTTTGCGACATTCCACGCCTTCTGTGGCGGCAATTTGGTCGGCAACCGTATAAGCTTTTTTCGCAGCATTTCGGCTCATTTTTCGTCCTGCGCCATGACTACAAGAGCAAAAGCTTTCTTCGTTACCTAAACCGCGCACGATATAGCTTTTTGCCCCCATACTCCCCGGAATAATACCGAGTTGTCCTTTTTGTGCGCTAACTGCTCCTTTACGAGTCACAAAAATATCTTTACCAAAATGTTGCTCTCGTTGCACATAATTATGATGACAATTTACGGCTTCTAAATGCGTTTCAAACGGCTTAGGAATAATATGACGTAAAGCTTCAATTGTATGTATCATCATGATTTCGCGATTGATTCGTGCATAATCTTGCGCTCATTCAACCGCTTCGCAATAATCCTCAAAATAAGTGCTGCCTTCAGCAAAATAAGCAAGATTTTGGTCAGGCAAGTGAACATTGTTTTTTATCGCTTCTTCTTTGGCGAGATTGATAAATAAATTCCCAATTGCGTTTCCCACACCGCGAGAACCCGAATGCAACATAATCCAAACGCTATTATTTTCATCTAAGCAGACTTCAATAAAATGATTGCCTGTGCCTAAAGTGCCGAGATGAATATGGTGATTGGTTTTCTCAAGTTGTGGATATTTTGCGCAAATTGCATCAAAGCGCGTTTTTAAACTTGCCCAAGCATTATCAACAATCGTTGGTGTTTGATACCATGAGCCATAATCTCTGCCACGCGTAGTACGTCCATGCGGTACATTGCGTTCAATCGCGCCGCGTAAAGGTGCAAGATTATCGGGTAAATCGGCGGCGTTAAGTGTGGTTTTACACGCAATCATTCCGCAGCCAATATCTACGCCAACCGCAGCGGGAATGATGGCTTGATAAGTCGGAACAACAGAACCAACTGTTGCGCCAATCCCATAATGCACGTCTGGCATTGCGGCAATATGATGAAAAATAATGGGTAATTGCGCTAAGTTTAGTAATTGTTGTTTGGCGGCGTCTTCAACGGGTACGCCCTCAACCCACATTTTGATAGGAACCGTATTTTCTTGTTGAATTTCTTGATAGTTCATTGGATGACCTTGTTTAAATAATTGTTATCGTTAATAGACGTAAAAATGGTGGACGTGACGGGAGTCGAACCCGCAACAACAAAATAACTTGTGCATTACTACAAGCCAATAACGCCATTGGAAACGCGCGCCAGTGGTAGACCCTTACGCAGAGCCAGCACCTGCATCCTCAACCGTGTTGACGCTATTACTCACCTATCTTGCCCGATGTTACTCGGACTGCCGTACCGACAAACGTTTTTGGCAGTGGCGCTCCCTTCAGTGCCAGCACGCCCATAATTCCCACCAACCCACCCGCAGAGAAAAGTAATCAACACAGGGTAATACGCCATACAATGTTTCTTGTTTGTTGTTCACCATACAGAGCGACACCGTAAATTTAGCACTGCTCGCCGTGTATTTTTTGCTTGACCATATAACAAGAGAAAGTGTGTTCGCCTTACTTTTCCTGCACAAAAATTGTTATTCGATTAGCTCATGTTGCCAATTCGCCGCTTGAATTTGTAAATCCAATAGGCGACAGGTTTTTGCCACTTCATCTGCCTGTTGACGAATCGCTTTCACGGAAACAGCGGCTAACATTTTAATTTCACTTCGGCTGTAACGCGTTTGCTCAGGCATGGCAGCGTTTGCCAGTTGAATAAGCATATTGTGTTTTGCTTGTAAGCGTTCTCGTTTGGCTAATGCATCAATCATCGGTAAACCATTTTCTAACTGAAGATGATGATTACTGCGATTGATGCGAATAACCAATGTTTCTAAGGCAGCAGATGTTCGCTCATATTCTTCAAGTAGCGCGTGCGGCTCTTCCGCAGGCGTTTCACCTTCTTGATATTGCGCATTGCGCGTTAATCTATCTTGCAGTTGGAACAGGCGACGTTGTAAATCTGCTCTTTCACTTAATGCTTCAGCCAGTTTCATAGATTTTTCCTTTTTTATACTCGCTTTATATACTGCCGATAGTGTGCCAAATAAGATTTTATTGACATCTTGATTATAATATTTTGATGAATAATGGTTTTATAAAAAGTGCTTGTCGTAACCAAATGCTTTTCTCAAAGTTAAAACTAGAATAATATCTATCATTATAGAAAAATATCGCTTTTTAATCGGAGAGAAAAATGGAACAGCAAAATTTTGAAGCACAGTTTCAACCACAATCAGAAATCATCACCGCTTTGATGCTAGGTGACTGTGGTGCGGCAAGAACATCATTAGAAAAACTATGGACGGCGCATTGCACTGTATTGGCTTATATTGATGAGCAGTCGCAACGTTTTGTTGAAGGGGAGTTTGATTTGCGATGGTTAACTGAAGACAGTAGGGAAGACTGGTTTGCCGCAGGCAAAATTTACCGCCTGAAAGTCCGCCATCATCAAAATGATAAAGTGCTGATGCTAGAAGAAATTATCGAAAGCAATGTATTAAATGCAGATTTGGAAGCCTATTGGCAACAATATCAAATGCCTGTTTATTTTCACTCAAAAACACTGGGGCAGTTTGAATGGGATAAGCATTATAAAGGTGCATCGGGGGAGGTAGATTGGTTGGGTAATGAAATTTGTCTTTATATTGATGAAGTTGACGACACCATGAGCGAGGCAGAGATTTTTTCTTTCGCGGAAGAAGTTGTCGCCAATGCAGCGGAATGGGATGAAAAAGCGCGTACTTATCTTGCGGAAAAATTGTTGGAATCTGCTAATGATTGGGCAGAGGAGGGCGCACCAGAGTTAACCGCTGAACAGCTTTCTAAGCGTGTTTCATTATCAGAATTGAGTATTGGAGGCACAGAAATGACCTTTTTCTACGATGACGATGATATTTTTTATGGTCATAGCATCTTAGTTGAGGTGGACGAAAACGGAACGCTATATGACGCTTATATTGCAGGTTAAAAGCAATGAACGCGCAAATATGGTTAGCCGAACTGATGGCGGGTATACATCCGCCGCAGGTCTTGTCTTATCGTGATGCAGCACAACGCGCGCTAATTGAAGCTGCTCAACCGCTCATTGAAGCGGGTGTTTTAGGAATTTTGCAAAAACAGCAACACGCAATTATCTATCGCATAGAAGACAGAAAGGCAGCGCAGACCTTATTTGCGCAAGAGATTGCGCCAAGAGATATTCCAGTTGCAAAAACAGATGCAGAAGTTCACGATATTGTTTTAATTGGCACTATTGGCAGTAAATTAGATGCGGGACAGGGGCGGAAACGGTGGCAAAAATGGCGACCGTCTATCGCTATTCATCAACAAACCGCCTTTCAATTAAAGCGTTGCGAACTGTTTTATCAACAAAGTTATCAAACTATTGCTGAACAGGTCGTTACTGATATTGCACATCTTTCTCCACAAACAAGCGTCCAACTGCATGATATGGCATTTGAAGATGCTTGGGATTTCGCGGAAGTTTACGGCAAACTTTTTGATTGGGCAAAAAATTATCCTTTTGATACAGAAAAAGAAACTTATTGGGTAAATATCACGACGGGAACGCACGTTGTACAAATTTGTCTGTTTCTGCTAGTCGCTACTCATATTATTCCCGCACAGCTGCTACAACTTTCCCCACCAAAGCGGCAGAAACATAGTCTGTTACAAGGAGATGTTGGGCATCATGAACTCATTGACCTTAATCTTGCGCGTTATGATGCGTTAGCAGAACGCCTAGCGCATGTACAGGCCGATGCGGTTGCGTATTTAAAAAGCGGTATTGCGACTCGTAATCCTATCTTTAATCGCATGATTGCGGAAATTGAGCAAGTTGCCTTGCGTTCCCCTGCGCCAATATTGCTGACTGGCGCGACTGGTACTGGAAAATCCATGTTGGCAAAGCGGATTTACGAACTGAAAAAAGCGCGTCATTTGGTGAAAGGGCGGTTAGTTGATGTGAATTGTGCCACCTTGCGTGGCGATAATGCGGCAGCGGCTTTGTTTGGACATACTAAAGGCGCATTTACTGGCGCAGCCACCGCGCGGGACGGTTACCTAAAAAGCGCGGACGGCGGCGTACTTTTTCTTGATGAAATCGGTGAACTTGGTTTAGACGAACAAGCCATGTTGCTCAAAGCCCTAGAAGAAAAACGCTATTATCCCTTAGGCAGTGACAGAGAAGTTGAAAGCGATTTTCAGCTGATTGCTGGTACGAATATGGATTTACAACAAGCTGTTGCTGCTGGAACTTTTCGGGAAGATTTATATGCGCGAATCAATATTTGGCAGTATCGCTTGCCAACATTGGCAGAGCGGCGGGAAGATATTGAACCGAATATTGACCATCAATTAGCGCTGATTGCTGCTGAGTTTGGTCGTCGTATTCGTTTTAAAGAAAAAGCGCGCGCCATTTATTTGCAATTTGCAGAATCTAGTGAAGCACAGTGGAAAGGCAACTTCCGAGATTTAGCCGCTAGCATGATGCGACTAGCAACCTTGGCAGAGAACGGCATGATTGATGAGGTGCAAGTTCATACGGAAATTGCGCGGTTAAAAAACCTGTGGCAACCCGTTTATGAGGAAAAATCAGAAGATAATCTGCTCGCAAAATACGTTAATCCTGAAAATTTAGACTACATTGAGCAAGTACAGCTAAATGCGGTATTAAAAGTCTGCCAAGAAAGCCTAACCCTTGCTGAAGCGGGACGACGATTGTTTAATGTGTCCCGACAACAAAAAACACATCAAAATGATAGTGATAGATTGCGGAAATATTTAGCGAAATATCATCTTTCATGGAAAGAGATTTAAGGATACTATTAACGAACCATCATAGAGGATAAAGGGGAAAGGTATGGAAGGAAAACGCTATATCCTATGCAATACATTGAAAAATCTTTCTCTGATTATTTACTCATTAGCATTGCTGACACCGGTATATCCGCCTGATAGCAGCGGTATCATGCCGGGTATCGTCATTCTGATTTTAGGGGTGCAGTGGGGATGGATGATTGGTGTTTTTGCGCCATACGCCAATCTGATTTACTTTTGGATCATGATAAAGGATAAGCGTGCGCCAGTTGCCGTCATATTGATGCTGCTGCTTGCCTCACAAGCCTTGCTTTCGGATAAACTGGATGGTTCGGACATTGATGCTTTGGGTATTGGCTTTTACTATTGGTTTGTTGCCTTAATCATTATGGCTGTTGCCGGTCTAACGCCACCTGAAAAAGTTATCACGTTAAAACAGCATCGGCAGTTGAAACTGTTGGCTGTCGTCCTTAGTATCACTCCCCTTATTATTAACGAAATTCACTATCAGCAAGCCAATGCGAAAGAACGCGATAAATACGGACGTTTCGGTATGTTTTATATGCGCTTACCACTTTCAGGTGTGAAAACCATTGTGGACTTTGAGCGTTTAGAGCCGCTGCCGCAAAACGCCTTAATTGAAGTTTTCAATACTTCAGAGCATCCATGGGCGGTTTCTTTACCAGATGAAGTCGTAGAAAACGGTAAGTTACAGCGGGGGTGGGGGTATTCTCGCGATATGTTAATCAAATCACCGCTGCCCATATTACGAGAGATCACTCACCGTTATGAACAGTATGATATTGGTAAAAATAAAGTGGAAACAAGGCTGATTCGTCTGAGAGACGGCAAAGAGATTTTTCGACAACAGTGGCGTTTTTATCAGGATAGGGAGTATTCGTTTTGGTACATAAGACCGAGAATTAATGATGACCTGCTAATTCAGCATATCCAATCTCCATCTTTGCCCGTATTCAATTGGCGTAAGATTTTCGCGACATCACCAACATTGACAGCGTGCAGCGAGAGATTTCAATTCGATGCTAAAAATCATTCTCCCACTATTTTCTGGCATGATTATCAAATTCACTTTGCAGACGACTTACGAGAAAATGCGTTTGTTCGTTTGTATTGTCAGGGGGAAACCGTGCTGATGCTGAAAAAAGACAGCTATTATTCGTCTTTATCTGCTTATCTTTTCGATTATTCTGATATGGTGCCTATCTCACGGTATTGGGAAGATCATAATAAAGCACATAATTCTTGCCATCAGATAGATTTATTAGAGGATAAATTAACGTTAAGTTTATCAGCAGATGAACCTGAACCAGTTTTAGTTGCACAGAATGACAGTAAAAAAGAAATTTTAAGAAAAAACATACCTAAATATATGGTGTTATCCACTCCAGATGGTCAGTGTCAATTTAAATAGTAGGGTTTATAAACCTAATGCAACATTTAGCTAAACATTTATCAAATAGCGCGGTTTCCCGCGCTATTTAAATTTAAATGTTTGAAAATTAACTTTCAGCCATCGCCATTAAGCTCGCATTACCACCCGCAGCAGTCGTGTTGTTACTGATACTGATTTCTAGGAATAGTGGCAATAAATCGACTTGTTCGCGTCCATCATAGCATTGAATGATTGCGCCTGATTTCTCAGCCAGTTCTGCTTTAAGTGATTGTGGTAATCCTTCTAAATAAAGCACTTTTTGGCATTGCGGTTCGCTAGCAATGCTTAGGTAATCTTCGCTATGGGTTGCCCAAGCAGCCAGTGGATGTTCTGGTGTGACAATGGTATGAATACCTGCCGCCGCGAGTTTGATAAAGGCAGCAAATGCGGTCGCTAAATCACCACCATATAACCACACTGCTTTAGGCGTATGCCAATGCAGGCTATTGCGTTCACCCGTTGGACCTGTCAGGACAGCTTCTGCCGCACGCAAGGTATGAATGCGCGCTTCACCCATGAGTCTAGCAAAGGTAACTTGTTGCGCATGGCTAAATTGCATTTGGCGCATGAGTTTATCAAGCATTGCTAAGGCGTTTTCATCTGCGCGTCCTTCTGTGGTTAAGGTTGGTATTTGCCATTCGCCACGGCTGAGGCGTTGTAAATAGAATGGTCCGCCTGCTTTTGGACCTGTGCCTGAGCGTCCGTGTCCACCAAAAGGTTGCACGCCAACGACAGCACCAACGATATTGCGGTTAACATAGATATTGCCCGCTTCAATACGGTTGCTGATGTGTTCGATGGTGCTATCAATACGGCTATGAATGCCATGTGTGAGCGCATAGCCTTTGGCATTGATTTTATCAATCAGCGCGTCTAATTCGTTGGCACGGTAGCGCACGACGTGTAGCACAGGACCAAACACTTCTTTTTCTAACGCATCGAGGTTATCTAATTCAAAGATAACGGGGGCAATATAAGTGCCGTTTAATTCTTTAGGTAAGGTTAAACGATGCGTGTTTTTGGCAATTTGTTCGGTGCGCTCGATGTGTTTTTGTAGATTTTCTTGCGCTTCTTGGTCGATAACGGGGCCAACATCGGTAGATAGGCATTTTGGATTGCCAACGCGTAGTTCATCTAATGCGCCTTTAATCATGGTGAGCGTGCGCTCAGCAATGTCTTCTTGTAAGCAGAGAATGCGCAGCGCAGAGCAGCGTTGACCCGCGCTATCGAAAGCTGAATTTAAAACATCTACACACACTTGTTCAGCAAGCGCGGTGCTGTCAACAATCATCGCATTTTGTCCGCCTGTTTCGGCAATGAGTACAGGTTGGTCGTTACGTTCAGCAAGGGTGCGGTTGATGCTTTTCGCAACTTCCGTTGAACCAGTGAAAATTACGCCATTGATACGCGTATCTTGGGTGAGTGCTGCGCCAATATCCCCACCACCTAAGACTAATTGCACGACATTGCTCGGTACGCCTGCTTGATGAAGTAGGGTAATCGCAGCATGGGCAATCATGGCAGTTTGTTCGGCAGGTTTGGCAACAACGGTATTACCAACGGCAACCGCTGCGGTAATTTCACCAACGAAAATGGCAAGCGGGAAGTTCCAAGGGCTGATAGCCACGATAGTCCCAATTGGCGCACGCTCGCGGCAAAGGGTCTCGCATTGTTCGGCATAGTAACGACAAAAATCGACCGCTTCGCGGACTTCTGCAATGGCATTGTTTAAGGTTTTGCCTGCTTCGCGAACCGCCAATGCCATCAGTTTGGGCATGTTTTCTTCAAGTAGGTCAGCAAATTGGCGTAGCACTTTGTCGCGTGTTTCAGGGGCAGTTTGCGCCCATTCGCTTTCTGCCGCTTTGGCAGTGGTGATAATCTCTGCAATGGCTTCAGGCGTGTTAAAAGCGACTGTGCCAATAATATCGCTATGTTCTGCTGGATTTTTGACTTGATGCGCTTCAGCTGTTGCGCTTTCTTTTGCAGTAAGCGGTGCTGCATGATAAGGGTTTGTAACAGCTTCGTTCATGGCAGTTTCTAAGGCTTTTAAGCTGATTTCATTGCTTAGGTTGATGCCTTTTGAGTTTAGACGGGCTTTGCCATAAAGGTTGCGCGGTAATGGAAGTGCAGCGTGCATTGTGCCTTGTGTTTTTTCGGCAATGGTTAATGGGCAGCGCACTAAGTCATCAATACTGACGTTTTCATCAACAATTTGGTTGACAAAAGAGGAGTTTGCACCGTTTTCTAAGAGGCGGCGAACAAGGTAAGCGAGCAGGGTTTCATGTGTGCCAACAGGCGCATAAATACGGCAACGGCGTCCAAGGTTGGCTTCACCAACAACTTGGTCATAAAGGGTTTCACCCATACCATGCAAACATTGATGTTCAAAATCTTTACCTTTACCCATTTCATAAATAGCTGCCAATGTATAGGCATTATGCGTTGCAAATTGTGGGAAAATGCAGTCTTGTGCGCTGAGCAGTTTGCGTGCGCAAGCAAGATAAGAAACATCGGTATGGACTTTACGGGTATAAACAGGGTATCCGTCTAAGCCATCAACTTGCGCCCATTTGATTTCGCTATCCCAATAAGCCCCTTTCACTAAGCGAATCATCAATTTTTGTTGGTTGCGGCGTGCTAAGTCAATGAGATAATCAATGACAAATGGGCAGCGTTTTTGATAAGCCTGCACCACAAAACCAATGCCATTAAAGCTTGCCAAATCTGGGTCAGAAACTAAGGCTTCCATGAGGTCTAAAGAGAGTTCTAAACGGTTGGCTTCTTCGGCATCAATATTTAATCCGATGTTGTAACGTTTAGCGAGTAAGAAAAGTTCTTTTAGGCGAGGTAATAATTCATCCATCACACGTTGGTGCTGTGCGCGAGAATAGCGCGGGTGAATAGCAGAGAGTTTGACAGAAATGCCATTGCCTTCATAAACACCCGCATCGCCTGCATCTTTGCCAATCGCGTGAATAGCTTGCACGTAATCTTGATAGTAGCGGTCAGCATCGGCTTGTGTCATTGCTGCTTCGCCAAGCATATCAAAGGAAAAACGATAACCGCGTTGCTCGCGTTCTTTCCCATTTTTTAGCGCTTCTTCAATGGTCTGTCCAGTAACGAACTGTTTACCCAATAGACGCATAGCATAATTGACGCCTTGACGAATTAACGGCGCACCGCCTTTACTAATGACGCGAGAAAGCGCAGAATCTAGAGATTGTTGACGGGTTAGTTTGCCAGTAACTAATAATCCCCAAGCAGCAGCATTGACGAAGAGAGAAGGACTTTGATTGAGATGGCTTTTCCAATCTCCGTCAGATAATTTATCTGCAATTAATTTATCACGCGTTTCAGTATCAGGAATGCGCAATAGGGCTTCTGCCAAACACATTAAGGCAACACCTTCTTCACTCGAAAGTGAAAATTCTTGCATTAAAGCATCTACTCCACTGGATTTACGGCGGTTTTCGCGCACCTGTTTGACTAAACGTCGCGCAAGTGCATCTGCTGCCGATTTTTCTTCCTCACTCATTTGTGCGGCTTTGAGTAAATCCGCAACTGCTTCCGCTTCTGGGCGTGAATAGGCTTGAGTAATGGCTTGACGTAAATCGGATTGGGGGTGAGCAAAAGCAAACATATTGACCTCAATTAAAGCGAAAGTGCGCTTATGATACTGGATTTTGGAATTATGAGGGAAAAATAACAAATGATGAAAAAGGAAAAAGAAAATTTCTTTTTTTCATCATTAAATTAAAGGTTTTGATGAATGTTAAAATTAAAAAGATATGAAATTAGTATAGTTAATAGGTATTTATTCTTTTAAAGAAAAATGAGGATTTTTTAGTAACTGTTCTTTTTTCTGTTGCCATGAGGCGTTATTAATTGCGCGCGTGGCGGTTTCTAATAAGCTAACTTCAAAGCCTTCTGCTAGCGCATCGTTAATGGTGTAATACACGCAAAAATCTGCAGCCAGTCCTGCAACGTGGATATGCGTTATTTGGTGACTTTTAAGGTAAGCACTTAGCCCAGTGTGTTGACGATGTCCGTTATCGAAAAAAGCGCTGTAACTATCAATTTCTGGATTCATGCCTTTACGGAAAATTGCGGCAATAGGACGAGTATTTAGGTCGGGATGAAACGCTGCGCCAGAGGTTTGTTGAATGCAGTGTTCAGGCCAGAGCGTTTGTGGTAGTCCGTGAAGCATGATGTTATCAAAAACTTGATGCTGAGGGTGCTGGTTAGCAAAGCTTTGATGGTGTTGCGGATGCCAGTCTTGACTGGCAACGACTAATGAATAATCAGGGAGTAATTGGTTAACGATAGGTACAATTTCATCACCGCGAGCAACAGGCAGTGCGCCTGTCGGCATAAAATCGTTTTGAATATCAATTAATAAAAGTGCGGTTTGTTGATTTAACATTTATATCCTCTAATTGATTATTTGGTATCAATAATATTTTAGCTTAAGCAATAAGGAAAATAATCATAATGATATTGGTTTAACTATCATAAATCTTTGGCTTTTCATCGATGATGTTTCAAAATAGTTCTTTTTTAAAAGTTTAATTTTAATCAGTTTTTAATAATTTTTATGACTTATCAAATTCGTTCTTATCAACCAGAAGATGCCGCCGCGATTGCAGAGATTTTTGCTTACTATGTTTGCCATACAACTATTTCTTTTGCAGAAACCGCACCTGATGCGGCTCAAACGGCGGCGTTAGCCGAAGATATACGGGCATTGTCACCTTATTTTGTTGCAGAATTAGAAGGAGAAGTCATGGGGTATGCGTATGCTAAACCATGGGGAAAGATGGCAGGATTTGCACGTACGTATGAAAGCACAATTTATTTACGGCATTCTCGCGATAAAGCACTTTGTAAAGGCATGGGAGAAGCGCTATATAAAGCCTTGATTGAAGGAATTGCCGCACAAAGCAAAGTTCGTTCACTTTATGGTGTTGTTGTTGCGGATAATCTGCCGAGTCATCGTTTACATGAAAAATTGGGTTTCACTAAAGCTGCTGTATTAACAGATATTGGCTATAAACAGGGTCAATGGTTAGATTTATGGTATTGGCGGTATGATTTTTATTGAAATTGATGTTGATAAATTATTACTTTATCTTTAGACTTTGAACAATAAAGTGATTATCTAAATTTTTTATGTATCTATAGATACATTTAAGTCCAAGATAATGATGAATTTAGAATGAGTGTTGCGTCATTTACAACTTTTTAAGTGAATAAAAGAAGTAGAGGAGGAATGATGAAAACGGGTGTTTTATTAAATGCGTCAATTTCAGCTGTGATTGCTTCAATGGGGCATACAGATGCAATTGCCATTGCTGATGCAGGATTGCCCATTCCTAGTGGTCCTGAGCGAATTGATTTAGCGTTGCGACAAGGAATTCCCAGTTTTATGGATGTCTTGCAGGCTGTTCTGACAGAAGTATGTATTGAGCGAGTGGTATTGGCATCAGAAATTCAATCAAAAAATCCTGAAATCCATCAGAAGATTTTAGCGCTTCTTAAAAAGCATAATATTCAAATAATTGAATATGTTTCCCATGAGGCATTCAAACGGTTAACACAAACAAGCAAAGCTGTTGTACGTACTGGCGAATGTACGCCGTATGCAAATATTTTGCTTTATAGTGGCGTGGTGTTCTGATGTCTGAGCTCGAACCTATTTTATCTTTATCTGCAATTGATAAGTCTTTTCCTGGTGTGAAAGCGCTAAATCAAGCGTCGTTAAATGTTTATTCCGGAGAGGTAATGGCGCTTATTGGGGAGAATGGCGCAGGTAAATCTACACTGATGAAGGTCTTGACCGGTATTTATCAGGCAGATAGCGGAAATATTCTTTATCAAGGAAAGCCGGCTCAATTTTCTGGTCCCCGAGAATCTCAAGAAGCGGGAATTAGTATTATTCACCAAGAGTTAAATTTAATTAGTGAGCTTAGCGTTGCAGAAAATATTTTTCTAGGACGAGAAATTACACATTGGGGAAAAATTCAGTGGTCACAGTTATATGCGCAAGCAGAAGCGTTGTTAGCAACTTTAGAGGTAAGCTTTTCTGCACATGAAAAGGTAGCAAATTTATCTATTGGGCAACAACAAATGGTAGAAATTGCGAAGGTACTTAGCTTTGCATCAAAGGTAATTATCATGGATGAACCGACAGATGCTTTAACAGATAAGGAAACTAAAGCGCTACATCGAATTGTTGCCCGCTTGCGTGATAAAGGACGAGGAATTGTTTATATTTCTCACCGTCTGCCAGAAATTTTTGCTATTTGCGATAAGGTAACAGTATTACGAGATGGTGCCTTTGTCTGTGAGAAAAGTGTTGCGGAGATTACGGAAGCCCAGTTAATTGAATTTATGGTAGGGCGTACGTTAACGGATCAATATCCTCATGTAAAAATAGAGGCTGGAGAAAAGGTTCTAGAAGTTAAGCAGTTGTCTGGTCATGGTATTGAAAAAGCGAGTTTTTCGGTGCGTGCCGGTGAGATTGTTGGGATTTTTGGGCTAATGGGCGCAGGTCGTACTGAGTTGGTAAAAATGATTTATGGCGCATTACCTGCTCAAAGTGGTTCTATGATGTTACAAGGGAAAAGCATTCGTTGTCGTACGCCAAGAGAAGGTTTACGTCACGGTATTGCCTATGTTTCTGAAGATCGCAAAAAAGATGGTTTGGTATTGGGAATGCCCGTTAAGGAAAATATTTCGCTTTCTGCCCTACAGCAATTTGTTCACTATGGAAAAATTAATTTAAAGGAAGAAACAAAGGTAGCCGAGCAGTATCGAACTCAAATGAATATTCGCACACCTTCTGTCCAAAAAATGGTCGGTTTGTTATCAGGTGGCAATCAACAAAAGGTAGCAATTGCAAAGGGTTTATTAATTGAACCTATTGTTTTAATTATTGATGAACCAACACGCGGGATAGATGTGGGCGCGCGTAAAGAGATTTATCAATTACTCAATGTTCTTAAGGAAAAAGGAATTGCTATTATTATGGTTTCTTCTGATATGCCGGAGATTTTAGGAATGAGTGATCGAATTCTGACTTTGCAAAAAGGGCGGTTAACGGCTGAATTTTTAAGAGAAGAAGCAACGCAAGAAAAGTTATTACAAGCCAGTATTGTTACTTCTCAACAGGCGACTGAAATTGCATAAATAGATTTGAAATAAGGAGAAGAAATGGCGAGTTCAGATTCAAGATTTAAACAATTACTCATTGAATATCGCTCTTTAATTGCACTGTTAGTGTTAATAGTTGTCGTTGCGTGTATCAATCCAAATTTTATTCGAATAGATAATTTACTTAATACCTTAAGGCAAACGTCTATCAATGCGATTATTGCGGTAGGAATGACAATGGTTATTCTCACAGCAGGAATCGATTTATCCGTGGGGTCGGTATTAGCTTTAACGGGCGCATTCGCTGCGGCAATGGTGAGAAGTGGTTTGCCAATTTGGGTAGTCGTGCCGGCTGTTTTGCTTATTGGATTATTACTCGGTAGCGTGAGTGGTCTTTTGGTTGCAAAGGGAAAGGTTCAAGCATTTATTGCAACGTTGGTTACGATGACGTTATTACGTGGAGTAACTATGGTTTTTACAGGTGGTCGTCCAATTGATACGGGATTTGAAAGTAATTCGATGGCATTTGCACAACTTGGTACAGGATATTTCCTTGGCGCCCCAATTCCTGTATGGATTATGTTGTTTGTATTTGTGTGTGGATGGTATGTTTTAAATTATACGCCGATTGGTCGTCATATTTATGCAGTTGGTGGCAATATGGCAGCAAGCGCGCTATCAGGTATTCACGTTGCTAGAGTATTGATTTTTGTTTATGCGGTTAGTGGGATGCTATCGGCGCTTGCAGGCATGATTTTAACTGCGCGTCTTTCCTCAGCGCAGCCAACAGCTGGGATGGCGTATGAATTAGATGCTATCGCTGCCGTTGTGGTAGGGGGAACCAGTTTAATGGGAGGAAAAGGGCGATTATTTGGAACGCTAATTGGGGCTTTAATTATTGGCTTTTTAAATAATGCTTTAAATTTATTAGATGTATCTGCCTATTATCAAATGATAGCTAAAGCAGTTGTTATTTTGGTTGCAGTTTTGGTGGATAATCTATTATCTCGTGGCGCTACGAAGTAATACAGTAGTTCTACGGTTGTTCGTGTCTTAACGCAGGAGAGTAGATGATGACTTTTAAGAAAACAACGTTAACTTTAGCTGTCGTAATCGCAACGGCTTTAAGCGCACAAGCAATGGCAAAAGATACGCTAGCTTTAGTGGTGTCAACTTTGGATAATCCATTTTTTGTGAGCTTAAAAGATGGCGCAGAGAAGCAAGCAAAAGCCTTGGATTATGATTTATTGGTATTAGATTCTCAAAATGATCCTGCCAAAGAGTTGGCAAATGTAGAAGACGTTACTGTGCGTGGTGCTAAGGTCTTATTAATTAATCCTACAGATTCGGATGCCGTTGGGAATGCTGTTGGAGTTGCTAATAAGAAAGGAATTCCTGTGATTACTTTAGACCGTGCCGCGAATAAAGGAGAAGTCGTTAGCCATATTGCATCAGATAATGTTGCAGATGGAGAAATGGCAGGCAATTATATTGCAGATAAGCTTGGCAATAATGTTAAGGTTATTGAGCTAGAAGGTATTGCAGGTACATCAGCAGCGCGTGAGCGTGGAGAAGGCTTTGCTAAAGCAACTAAAACGCATCAATTTAATGTGCTAGCAAAACAGCCAGCAGATTTTGACCGTAGTAAAGGGCTTAATGTAATGGAAAACTTGCTGACAGCTCAACCCGATGTTCAGGCAGTATTTGCTCAAAATGATGAAATGGCTTTAGGTGCATTGCGCGCAATTCAGGCATCTGGCAAAAATGTTTTATTAGTTGGTTTTGATGGTACCGATGATGGTGTAAAAGCCGTAAAAGCTGGATTATTGGGCGCAACAATTGCTCAACAACCAGAGAAAATTGGCGAGATTGGTGTAGAAACAGCAGCTAAAGTCGCAAAAGGTGAAAAAGTTGAGGGCAAAATTGGTGTGCCTTTACAGTTATAGTGCAATCATCTAAAACCCAACCCAATCCAAAGCAGATAAAAGAATAAAGTATCAATACAATCCATCCGCCATTCTTTGCGTATTTGCTTAATCCAAGCCCACATCTTTTCAATAGGATTTAAGTCTGGACTATAAGGGGGTAACCAAAGTATCTCATGCCCATGCTCTTCAATGATTGCTTGAATATCACTGCGTTTATGAAAAGCGGCA
>NZ_LWHB01000045.1 GCF_001889065.1 Suttonella ornithocola
CAAGATCAGCAAATTCACCGTCTATAGCTGGATTAAAAATCCCCATCCTAAAGGCTTTACTGAGCGTAAGCCCTCAAAGATTGATGATGAAGCCTTGCTTAAGGATATTGAGCAGTATCCTGATGATTACCAATGGGAAAGCGCTAGACGTTTTAATTGCTCGCAATCAGCGATTTGTTATGCTCTAAAGCGACTAAAGATAACGCATAAAAAAAGATTAACCAACATCCAAAAGCCGACACAGAGAAAAGAGAGCACTTTCAAGAACAAATAGTAGATAAGACCGCTCAAGACAAACCGATAGTCTATCTTGATGAATGTGGTTTTAAAGCCTTTGCTCATAGAGCTTATGGCTACAGCACAAAAGGACAAGTTTGTCATGGAAGTGATAACTGGCATTTAAAGAACCAGAGCAATGCGATTGGAGCCATTATCAATGGAGAATTGTTTGCCTTACGCTTATATAATGGTTCTATTAACAGCGATATTTTCTCTCATTGGGTGAGAGAAGCACTGTTACCTGAGTTACCTAAAAACAGTGTAATTGTCATGGACAATGCCGCTTTTCATAAACGCAGTGATATTCAAGCAATCATTGAAGAGCATGGGCATGAGATAGTTTGGTTACCCCCTTATAGTCCAGACTTAAATCCTATTGAAAAGATGTGGGCTTGGATTAAGCAAATCCGCAAAGAATGGCGGATGGATTGTATTGATACTTTATTCTTTTATCTGCTTTGGATTGGGTTGGGTTTTTGATGATTGCACTATAGAAGCTGTGAAGTTTTCCCAGCAGAAGCCTCTGGCAGCGTTGCCATGCTTAAAGCCTTATTAGCACTCTATGCTATGCTCAAAATCATGCCGACAGGTGTGGCATTCATTTGGGTAATATTGAGGATTATTTAGCCCTTAAGAACGTTATTGCCTGCGGAGGCTCATGGATGGTTGATAAAAATTGCTAGTGGCTAAAGACTGGCAACAAGTAGAGCAATTATGTGCTGCGGCAGTGAAAGTGTAGTCTAGGCAGTAAAATCTTGGGTAGTGGTTTGAAAAGTATACTGGACTATGACTCAATAATTTCAACAATAATAAAATATTAAATTTCATATATTGGATTGATATTTTTTACAGAAATTACTCAGCATACTTTTCAAACCACTACTAAATTTTGTATTACTAACTGTTCTGTTATACTATAACAAGTTGAAAGTTTAGCTTGTTGGAGCAGAAGTATGTTGAAAAAAATTTTATTATCAAGCTTTGTGCTAGGTATCAGTTGTAGTGTAATGGCTAAAGTGCCAACTGTCGTAACAACGATTAAGCCCTTACATAGTTTAGTATCCCAAGTCATGCAAGGCGTTGGTGAACCTGAGTTACTAATTAAAGAAGGTTCGCCTCATGGTTATTCTTTGAAACCCTCAGATGTTCAGAATTTGAGTAATGCAGATTTATTGATGTGGGTCAGCGATGATTTAGAAACTTTTATGCCGAAAACGGTAGAGAAGCTTGGCGATAAGGCACAATCTATTGTATGGCAGGAAATTCCCGAAATGCACTTGTTAAAAAACCGCAGCGGTGGTTTATGGGAAGAAGAAGATGACAACGATCATCACGAGCATGGGCATCATCATGACCATGACCATGACCATGACCATGACCATGGGCATCACCATCATCATGGAGAATATAATCCGCACTTATGGTTAAGTACAGAGAGTGCTGTCAAACTTATTCGAGCAACAGCTGGAAAATTAAGTGAAATGGATAGCGAGCATGCTGAACAATATCAAGCCAATGCTAAGGTTGCATTAGAGAAATTGGGAACTTTAAAAGACACAATTTCTCAGCAATTAAAACCTGTTGAGAATAAGCCTTATATGGTTTTTCATGATGCTTATCCTTATTTTGAGGAGGAGTTTTATTTACATCCTATAGGTGTAGTTAGAGCAGATCCTGAACATGAACCGGGGGCAAAGCGTATTGCAGAAATTCATCAGTTATTTAAAGAAAATGGTGTGCGTTGTGTTTTCAATGAGCCACAATTTCCTTCTAAATTGACGCAAAAATTAGTTGCAGGAACATCGGTAAAAACAGCGGTATTAGATCCTATTGGTGCGGATTTAAAAGCTGGATCGAAATTGTATGAACAACTCATGAAAAATCTGTCTAATCATTTAGAGAATTGTTTGAAATAAGTCAGTTAATCTCTATAGCAGGACTCTCCAAAAATGCATACAGTATTTGAAGATAGTATGTTGTTTTCAAAATGGATGTTGAGTTAACGTTGAATACATTTTTTGGGAAGTTGGCTATACAATTTGAGACCTTTGCAAAAAAAACAATGGCTTTAGACTAGCAGAGCGAGTGGCGTTGGAATCAGAACTCTAATGATCTGCAACGCCATCTTTGGAACTTGATTAAGCGATTTCTCCAACCTCTCTTTTAAGTAAAGCTCAAAATTGACTGTAACACCGTTAAACTTGCTCAGCCTCCGCTTGTTAAAGCTCCAAAAAGACTCAATACCATTGATATGGCAATGCCTATGAGCAAACTCGTTATTGCCATGGTCTACTCTAAAATGTTTCGCATAGCCAACGTTGACCAAGCCATTGTAACCACGCCAACCATCCGAGTATATGACACTATCAAGCGCTACTTTACCAAGAATATAGTGCAATCAGCTAAAAAACAAAACATCCTATAGCTCTTATCTAACCATTCTAGCGGTAGATAACGTTCTGTTTTTTAGCTGATTTGACTATAACACCTTGCAAGGTCTTTTTCTTACAGTCGGGAATGATCTCAGTATAGATACGACCTTGTCTTTCAAAGATACCAAAGACGGATTGTTTTAAAGTCCCACGAACACGTTTGAGCTTGTCATGATAATCCCTTTGACGCTTTGCGCCAAAATAGGATTCATTGATCTCAATTGAGCCATATAAAAGGTTTTTTGGTTTAGTTGATACTGATAAATTTCTTGGCGAAAGATAGCGTACCAGCGGTTAATGGTATTACGGTTTACATTCAGCAGAAGAGCTGTTTTGGTTGCGTCAATATCAATACAAAAGCATTGTACGATTTTTTTGAGCTTATATGTACTTAGTTTGCTGTTAGATTTCATTTTTCTAGACTAACAGGTTATTCCTGATAGTCTAGAGCCTAATTAAAATCTGTCCCGCTAATGATGAGCGGGATTTTTTAGAAAAGACTTTGCTGACCTAAGTGATCTACTTTTATGGTTTTATTTTTAGGGCGAGGTTCAATTGGCTGTGGTTTTGGTGTTTCTGTTGTTTTTACGGCTGCTAATAAATGGAATAAGGAGCGTTGATGATTGGTGTAGGTTGGTTTTCCTTGTAAGTTAAATAAGTCTTTTTGATGATAAGTGGGTTGTTTTATATGAGGGTTATGAATTTGGTTCGCTCTGAGTTTTGCTAAAATAGCTCTTTTTCGCTTAGTGATACGTTTGAGAATGTCGCTTTTTTGTGTATCATTTAGTTGATTCCAAGTAAATCGTTCTTCGCGATTACGGTAGCAAGTGGTACAAATACCGTTTTTACCAGTTTCGCACTGACGTTTACACGGATTTTCTATTTTAAATATTTCTAATTGTTCTGCTTTCATGAGGCGAGTTAGCGTTGGCGGCGTTGTGAGCTAGTTGGAATATTAAGGGCTTCTCTGTATTTTGCAATGGTTCGACGCGCTATTTTATAGCCTTGTTCGCTTAATATATCTGCAATATGTTTATCAGAAAACGGATTTTTAGAGTCTTCTTTTTCAATAATGTCGCTAATAATGGCTTTAATTGCGGTGGTTGATTGATCTTCACCGTCGGTGGTTTCTAATTGGTTAGAAAAGAAATAGCGAAGTTCAAAGATACCGCGCTTGCACATGAGGTATTTACCGTTGACAGCACGTGAGACGGTGCTTTCATGTATGTTTAGCATGTCAGCAACTTTTTGCCTTGTTAGCGGTTGCATGGCTTTTTCCCCTTCCTGAAAGAAATCTTGTTGGATAGCAACGATGATACCTGCTACACGTCTAATAGTATCTGCGCGTTTATCTATAGCGTTAATAAACCAGCGTGCCTCATTAAGTTGCGCTTGTAATAGTGTTTTTTCTTGTGCATTTGCATGCTTAGCTAGTTGAGCATAAGTTTCATTGATACTAATAGAAGGGATGAGGTGTTCTTCTGTTTCAATGTAACTAATTCCGCCTTTTTCTCGAACGATGATTTCTGGTTCGATATAGGGTGGTGGACGGTTTGTGTATTTTTGTCCGGGTCTAGGATCAAGACTTTTAAGTAGGGTAATGGCTTGCTGAAATTCGTGTTCACTAATATTTAGTCGCTCTTGAACCAATTTAGGATTTTTGGTGATAAAGAGGAAATGTCTTGCCATAATGCGTTTAAGTGTTTCTAAGTGAGGTGTGTTTTTCGCAAGCATAGCTATTTGCAGATTAAGGCATTCTTCTAAATCAATTGCGCCTACTCCTGTGGGTTGACATTGCTTGATAATTTCTAGCCCTTCTTTGATTTGCTGAGGTTTTAGATGATATTGTTTAGCAATGTCATTGATGTTGTCACGAAAATAGCCATCTTCATCTAAATGATAAATAAGTATTTCTGCAATTTGGCGACTTTCTAAAGGAAGCGACATTTGGGCTATTTGTTCTTGTAAATAGCTGTCTAAAGTGTATTGTTCACTAATGTATTGTTCTAAATTGTTTTCTTCTTCTCGGTGGGGGCTGTGGGCTTCCCAATCATGATCATAATGTTCTTCCCAGCTGCTATCATATTCTAGCTCTTCACTTAATGCTTCTAATAAACCTTCAGAGGATCGTTCTTCTAAATATTCAATTGCTTCTAGCTGGTAATCTTGATTGTCTAAGTTGAGCATAAAGTTTTGTTCGAGCATTTGCTGAACTTCAAGTGCCAATTCAGTACCATTCATATTTAGAATCTTAATGGCTTGTTGCAGCTGTGGTGTTAGAGAAAGTTGCTGCTTAAGGCTAAGGTCAAGGTTTTGTGTGTGATTGAGCGCCATATTTACTCGCCTAGCTTAGTGTAAAATCATCACCAAGATAGATTTCTCGTGCTTGAGGGTTAGCAATGATTTCCGCAGCACTGCCTTGCGCAATCACTTCTCCATTTCCTAATATATAGGCACGATCGCAGCTTTTTAGGGTTTCTCTAACGTTGTGGTCAGTAATTAATACGCCAATGTTTCTATCGGTGAGGTGGGTAATAATATGGCGGATTTCCCCAACAGCAATTGGGTCAACTCCTGCAAAAGGTTCATCTAGTAGGATAAAGCGCGGTTCAGTGGCTAAGGCTCTGGCAATTTCACATCGACGTCTTTCTCCACCAGAAAGGGCAAGTCCTAAGGTATCAGCAAGATGTTCTATTCCCAGCTCTTGCATCAGATGTTGGGCACGTGCAGAGCGCTCTTTTTGTTTAAGCGGAGAGGCGAGTTCTAAAATAGCAAGGATATTGTCTCTGACACTAAGTTTTCTAAAAACGCTGGCTTCTTGAGGAAGGTAGGAAAGTCCTAGTCGTGCGCGCTTGTGAATGGGTAAATGCGTCATATCTTGTTGGTCTAAAAAGATGTGACCTTCATCTGGTTTAATCAGTCCAATAATCATGTAAAAGCTGGTGGTTTTACCCGCACCATTGGGGCCAAGTAGACCAACGACTTCAGCTTCTTGTACATTTAGTGAAAAATCTTTCAGAATAAGACGCTTTTTATAGCTTTTTTTAAGATGTTGCGCGATTAAGCCAGTTGTCATATTAGTTACTTTTTGGGAAAAGGGTCATGTTGACACGCTGTCCTTTGATTTTTTCAGCTTTGAGGTTATAGCTTAGATGTTCCGCACGGGTTTCATTTTTTTGTTGTTTAACCCAAGCGTTTTTATCCATATCTACCGTAGAGGTAGCAATGGTATATTTTAGATATTTGGCTTTTCCGTCAATTGGCGGTTCATTTGCAGGCGCATAATGAAAGGTTGCTAAATTTCCCCAAGATTCAATCATCGTTACTTCGCCGTCTTTAATACTAATGACAACTTTATCGCCAGTGAGCTTCATTTCTCCCTGTGTAATGACAACGTTACCTGTATAGGTTGCTTTATCAGCATTGGCATCATATTCGCCACTATCAGCAGTTAAAGAAATGGGAAGTTTTTGTGGATTATTGGTTTGAGCGGCACTTAAAGGAATCAGTAGCATAAGAATTAAGCTAATAAGCAGGCGCATAGGTACTCCTTACGTTTTTTTTCAGTATAAATAAATTTTGTTTTAAATGCCATAATGCGCCAGTGGCATAAGTTGTGCTATTAGGGGTCAAAATTGTGACGTGTGTATTCGTTTCTGCTGTATTTTCAGAGACTCGGTAGGTTAAGGCAGGGGTTTTAAAGGTTAAAGTTTGCTGAGTATTTTGTGTATTATTTCGTTGACCAATCACATTACCTTGCATAAATATTTCGGTTTTTGCGTGATTTTGAACAGCAGTGTTGGCTTGTAGGATTTGTTTGATAGGGGGATTGATTTGTGTTAGAACAGGTGCTTGAAAGTGTGTCCCGCGGTCATCGTTATAATAAATGGTTTTTTGGCTTTGTAGGTGCATATCTGTAACGCCTTGCGCATTATAGCGATAGGTTTCACTGTTGTTAATCACTAATAATGGCGGTGCAGATACTGGTTCTGTTTTTACTGATTGTTGTCGATTAAATAAGAAGCTTACCAAGACAATAACGGCTAGAAATATTAAGAGTAAAATTTGTCGTAATGAGTAATTCATGCTACACCTGCAGCAAGTAAATCATGAATATGTACGATACCAATGAGTTGTCCATTTTCTACGACTGGTAATGCAGTAATGTGTTTTTCTTGCATGAGTTGCAAGGCTTCTGCTGCTAGCACTTGTGAGGTAATGGTTTTTGGTGAATGTGTCATCGCGCTATTAAGTGTTTTTTCTAAGGCTTGCGCATCCGCTGCTAAGCTACGGCGTAAATCACCATCGGTATAAATCCCGAGAAGTTTTTGTTGGTCATCGGTAATTAATGTTAAGCCGAGTCGTTTATCGGTAATTTGGAAAAGCGCAGTCTGAATGCTGTCTTCAGCATGGTTAATAGGGAGTTCTGAACCGCTACGCATAACGTCTTTGACTTTTGTGATGAGTCGTCTGCCTAAACGTCCAAAAGGATGGCTACGAGCAAAGTCTTGTTCTTTAAAATTTCTTGCTTGCATTACGGTGATGGCTAGTGCGTCTCCGAGTGCTAATGTTGCTGTTGAACTGCTGGTAGGTGCTAATCCAAGCGGGCAGGCTTCTTTTTCTATGTGTAGCGGTAAGACGATATCAGAAGCTTGGGCAATTTGAGAATGTAAACGCGCTGTTAAGCTAATAATTTTAATGCCCATCTCGCGGATAACGGAAATCATGGTCATAATTTCGGCACTTTCTCCAGAATAAGAAAGTGCAATTAAGGTATCTTTAGCAGTAATCATCCCTAAATCACCATGCCCAGCTTCAGCAGGGTGAACGAAGAATGCGGGTGTGCCTGTACTGGCAAAAGTGGCAGCAATTTTAGCGCCAATATGTCCAGATTTGCCCATCCCAGTAATGATGAGATGTCCTTCGGTTTGCAAAATGGTTTCGCAGGCTTGGATAAAATCACCGTTTAGAGTCGCTGTTTGTGCACGAATAGCATCTGATTCGATTTCAAGAACGTTTTGTGCTGCTTTAAGCCAATCTTCAGGATTTATCATCATGGGGAAATTATTCCATGTTGAGCAATTGGTGTGGCTAAAAATTGGTCGTATAAAGGTAGAATGTCTTCTGTAACGCCCCAATCTGGTTTGGCATCAGGATAAATCGCGCGTGTCATTCGGCTGTCTATCCATGGTGGGCGTATTTCTATAATGCTTAATTGTGGATAAGCGGCGCTTTCTTCTTGTAAGTCGCGAATGAGGCGAGAAAGCCCTGCTTGTGCGACACCAAAACCATGCCAGTAATGGGCTTGATGAGCGCTATCTCGTCCTAAAGTATCAAAAGTTGTAAAGCCAATTTTTCCGTGCGGACTTTTTTCGAGTAATGGCAATAGGGTCTGGCATAGCCAAAGTGGCGCAGTGAGATTAACTTGTAGACTTTTTAGCCATTTTTCTGGGTCGGTTTGGATTAAAGGTCGTAAGTTGCCGCAATAGGCAGCAAGATGAACAAGCGCATCAATTTTTCCATAGTCTTCGCAAATCATGGTGGCAAGGGTTTGATATAAGTCAGGCTCGGATGTCCACAGGTCAAAGGGAATAAGTGTGTGGTCGCCAGAGAGTTCATCATCTAGTTTTTGCAATGCAAGGCTGTCATTGTCTAATAACAGTAAATGATGTTGAGTGTCCCAATGTTTGGCCAGTGCGTTGCCAATGTTTCCGCAGGCGCCAGTAATGAGTATGGTTTGGTTCATAATGTGTTTAATAATGAAAGTAAATCGTTTGGATGATGAATCAGAAAGTCAGCGCTCCAGTTTTCGGGTTGGGCATCTTGTGTTAAATATCCCCAAAGGCAGGCAACTGTGGTTACGCCCGCTGCATTCCCTGCCTGAATATCACTTGGAGCATCGCCTAAAAATATGGCTCGATTGGGGGCTATATTACATTGCGCACAAGCCAATAAAATTGGGTCGGGATAGGGTTTGGCATAAGGTAAGGTATCTGCACAAACGAGGGCGGATAGTCGATGCGTGAGGTGTTGGCGTTTGAGTAGTGCTTTGGTTGGTTGAGTAGCTTTATTGGTAACAATGCCCCAAGCAATTTTATGTTGCTCTAAAAATTGAATAAGAGCTTCTATGCCCGGAAATGGGCGAGCAATTTTACCGGCTTGTTCGGTGTAAAGTTGGTAAAAAATGGGCATTAGTTTGTCTAATCGTTCGTCGGTAAGAGAGGTGCGCAATGCCGCTGCCAACATATGCCGACTGCTATAAGCGCTCATGGGCGCAATTTCTTCGTAAGCAGCAGGAGAGATATTGGCTTGCTCACAAGTGGCAATGATGGTTGGGATTATATCTTTTGCGGTGTCGTATAAGGTGCCGTCTAAATCAAAAAAGACGGCATCGTAAGCAAAATTTAGCATGGTTTCTGAATGGCTAATAAATAGTTCACAGAAAGGTTACGACTTAAAAAAGCGGTTTTGAGTAAAGGATGATAATCCATACCGCATAGCGCAATAGCGGTAAAGCCTGCGTGTTCTGCCATATTCACCAGCTCTTCTGGGCGGATAAAATGTTCGTGTTGATGGGTGCCTTTCGGAACTAATCTTGTCAGATATTCAGCGGCAACAATGGTGGCTAAATAGCTTTTGGGTGTGCGATTGAGGGTTGAGAGAAACGCATATCCACCCGGCTTGAGCAAATGAAAAATATCTCGCAAAATAGCGGCGGGGTTGATGACGTGTTCTAGCATTTCCATGCAAACGATGTGGTCGTATTGTTCTTTATTGGTGACGCATTCAGCGCTAGCGCATTCTCGGTAGTCAATCATCAGTCCGCTCAGTTGGGCGTGCTGACGCGCAGCATCTAAAACAACAGGGCTTAAATCAATTCCTGTTACGATTGCCCCTGCTTTTGCCAAAGATTCGCTCAATATACCGCCACCACAGCCAATATCTAAGATACGCTTTCCTTTAATCGTAATATGTTGGCGGATAAAGGCTAATCGCGCAGGATTGATGTGATGCAAGCTGCGGTAAGGTCCTTTTTTATCCCAAAAGGCTTCGCCATATTGATTAAAGGAAGCAGTGGCAGTTAGTGAGGCACTTTGCATAGTGTTTTCCCGTTGAAGCAATGATTCGGATTGTAGCATGTTTAGAAAGGTTTGAGCCCAGCAAGGCAAACAATGATGATAAGTAGTAAGCCCGGAATTTCATTGAACCAACGATAAAAAGTTTCACTATATGAATTTTCTCCTTTGGCAAATTTTTTCATGATTTTCCCGCAGGAAATGTAGTAAATCATTAAGAGCACAACACAGACTAATTTAGCATGTAACCAGCCTTGTCCTTTTAGCCATGCAGGATTGGCGATGAGTAAAAGTCCTGCAAAAATAATCATTAATCCCATGCCAATATGCCCAATGATGTAGAGCTTCTTCTCCATTGTTCGGAAATAGCGCATGGCGTTTTCATCTCCAGCTTTTAGCGCTTGTGTGTGGTAAACGAAAAAACGTGGTAAATAAAATAGAGAAGTAAACCAGCAGACCATAAAAATGATGTGTAAACTTTTCCATAAAGAATAGTGGCTCATGATGAATGACATATTTAACCTTTTATTTTGATGATGTTAATTAAAAAGAGAGTTCGCTAGCCGCGTCAACCAGTCCTTTACGACCGAAAAGCATCTGCCAACGATTACCGCCATTAGCACGCCAAAGGGCAGCAGCGCGTAAAGCGCATAATAATAATGTTCTTAACCTTGCGACGGTTTGTGCATCCTGCAAATATCTCGGATTGCCTTTGATAAGAATGCGACGTGCCGCTTGGCTAGCAGTTTGTTGGTATAGAGAAGAAAATTTAGCGAAAACGTTATCATGTAGTAAGCCAAAGGCTTCTACTTGACGAGAGCTTTGTGTTAAACCTTGGATGAGCGTTTCCATGAGAGCGGTATTTTTAGATAAACGTCTTTCGATATGAAGCAGTTGTAAAACATATCGTAATTGCGGTTCTGGCACACCTTCGCTCATTTGCTCTTCTAGTAATTCTCGACCACGCTGTAAATTGGCAGTATGGTCGTAATATTCTGATATGTTTTCGCAATTAAACCGAATAAGTGAGGGTAATAAAGTGGCAAAATTGTCTTCTTTCCAGTGTCCTTTTTCTGACAGTGAAACGACACCGTCGGCAGAAAAAAACATTGCAGAGATTGCCCATGCTTGTGTTTGTATATCAGAAAGTTTCATGGTTTTTCCTGCCAACGTTGTTCAATAATGCCTCCACCTAAGCATCGCTCTCCCTCATAAATAACCACATACTGTCCGGGGGTTATGGCTCTTTGTGGCGTATCAAAATGCACAATCATATGGTTTCCTTGATATTCGATACTACAAGGCTGATCCGCTTGACGATATCTGGTTTTTGCTAAATAAGATTTATTGGGTTGTGGTGCTTCTTCAAGCCAAGATAAATGACTTGCACTGAGCGATTGATGATAAAGCTCTGAGTGCTCTCCTTGTCCTACAATTAAAATATTGCGCGTTAAGTCTTTATCAAGAACATACCAAGGCTCATCTGTTGCACCGGCTATTCCGCCAATGCCTAACCCTTGCCGTTGTCCAATGGTGTAATACATGAGTCCAATATGTTCACCAACGATAACGCCTTCAGGGGTTTGCATTTTGCCGGGTTGAGCAGGTAAGTATTGACGAAGAAAATCTCGAAAAGGGCGTTCACCAATAAAGCAAATACCGGTTGAATCTTTTTTGTCAAAGGTAGATAAGCCTTGCGCTTCGGCAATTTTACGCACTTCCGTTTTTTCTAATTCTCCAAGTGGGAAGAGAGCTTTATTTAGCTGAGTTGGCGTGATTTGATGTAAAAAATAGGATTGATCTTTATTGTGATCTTGTCCTTTAAATAAAGCCGCTTGATGACCATTTTGCATACGGCGCGCGTAATGTCCCGTGGCGAGAAAATCTGCACCTAAATTTTCGCTATAGTATGCTAATTCTGCAAATTTAATTTCTCGATTACATAAAACATCAGGATTGGGCGTTCGACCCGCGCGATATTCCTCTAAAAAAAGCGAGAACACGCGCTCGTGATAAGCTTTAACAAAGTTGACGGTGTGTAATTTGATACCTAAGGTTTCGCAGACTTCTTTAGCGTCTTCTAAATCTTCTTCTACTGTACAGTAGCCGCTGGAAAAAGATTCTTCCCAGTTCTTCATAAAAATACCAAAAACATCATAGCCTTGCTTTTTTAATAGATAAGCAGCTACAGAAGAATCTACCCCACCAGAAATACCAACGGCAATTCGTGCGCCACTAGGTGGGGAAAAAGCTTGATAAGGCATGTATTCATCCAAATGCTAAAAGCATCCATTGTAACATTTTAAGCACTTTTTCCGTGCATTCGAATAGAGAAATGATAAGGACGCATCACAGCGCCCTTAATAAGGAATTAAAAACCAGCTTGTTTTTCTAGCTGTTCAACAAAATTATCTTCTAATCCTAGAGCTTGTTGTAGATTAGCAAGGAATATAATTTCTTTTCTATCCAAATCTCCACAAACGATTCGAGAAGCCAGATAGACTTCAGCTGCTAATGCGGAGTCATTGCCTACTTCAGCGGCAATTTGCTGTGGCGTAGGTATGTTTTGTAGGATTTGATTTAACCAGTTTTGTGCTTCTTGGTCTTCTTGACCGACTTGGTTCAAAATAGCATTTTGTTCAGCAGCAGAAATTTCGCCATCTGCTTTGGCAGCAGCAATCATTGCTTTTAAAACAACGCGACTATTATTTTCTGCTTCAGATTGACTTCTTTGCGCAGAAGGCTGAATAGATTGTGTATTTGCGTTGGCTTTAGCATCATTTTGTTGCCAGCTTTGATAAGCTTTATAAGCCAAAGTTCCAATAGCTGCTAGAGAACCCATCTTGGCAATAGAATTAGACATACCGCGAGAGCCATTACTGCCACCTAGCACCATTGATAAAATTCCCGCAGCTGCTGCACTTCCTCCTAGTTTTTTTAATGCATTTTTATCTTTCATTAGTCCGCCTAAGGTATCGATAAGGCTATTACTTCCACTATTGCTATTGCCTAATACGCTTTGTAAAAGCCCGCCCAATCCTTGTCCAGTAACATTACCGTTACTTCTTTGATTAAGCTGTTGCCCAGCGCCTAATACTTGATTAAGCAGATTGTTAATATTCATAATATTCTCCAGTTGATAAAGCGAAAACAGTCTATTCTATTCAATTAAGGTATTGCTATTTAGTGAAATACTTTATTTTATATGGATGCCATAGTGTGCCTGTTTTTAGTAAAGTATCTTATTAAGATAAGGAAAGTTAATGCAAGAGAATAATGATATCCGCCGTTGGGGGACAGGATTTGCTCTAATAACCTTGTTGTTATTAGCAGTAGGGTTTTATTTATATTTAGTTGGGTATTTTAATCAATCTTCTAAGGTAGAAATGATGCAAGGTGTGAACGGTCAAGAAATGGTTATTCAGCCCTCACAAGATCATCACTATCGCATAAAGGGAGAGATTAATGGTGTCGAGGTAACTTTCTTATTGGATACTGGGGCATCTGGTATTGCTGTAGGGCAAACGATTGCTGATGAAGCGGGTTTACGACCTGGAGCTAAGATAACCGTTTCTACGGCAAATGGCACACTAGAAGCACCTACCACGCAAATTGCATTATTAAAAGTAGCATCTATTCGTATGCGCAATGTTCCTGCAACCATTATGCCAAATATGGATGATGAGGTTTTATTAGGGATGCAGTTTTTAAAATATTTTGATTGGCGTAGAGAAAAAGGGAATTTGATTTTGGTGTTAGATAAGTAGATTTTTAATCTCTGTTATATAGCTGAATGGGTTTAGTTTGCATACAAACTGACGAACCACAGACAGCTAGAGACATTTGCAAAATTCCGTTTCACACGAATTTTTACCATTATAGTGAAAGACTACTAGAATGGTTATAGTGTTAAGATAGATGAATAAAGTAAGTACACATACTTTACTGGAATAACCATCTAATTTCTGTAACTCTTTTATTAGCCTTTGGCTATAGCATAAAAATTAACACCATGATTTTAATATGTTTTTAAAATTTAAAAAATTGAAATTTCTCTATTTTTAGAGGTTTTGCAACGGTTTCAGACAATCTCAGTACGGCAAAACGAGCTAACGCTGTATGTGGGTTAAAGGCATTTAGCTATAGAAAATGGCAATGATTTGGTAATAGAAAATTTGCGCGAGAAATTTGATTGGTATCTGTTTGTATTGTTGTAGATTTGAAGAGACGATAATAATAAGATACTGCTGTACTAGCAATTCCTAGTGAGTCTAATAACTCATTGAATTTTTCTTCGCTGATCTGCTCTAAAGCTTCCCTATTTTGGATTGAGCTCTCTGTCAGCGCGACGAATAGCAGTATAAATATCTTAATGCAGTATCATATAGTCGAAGAAATACTAAATTGGTACGGTGTTGCCTTCACTTACTGTACAACCGTACTATCTGCACTCGGTAAGCCTTATACCAACTTTAGTCTTCTTTGGCTATAGTAATTTGCTTAATAAGCTACAAAAGCGGCTTTTTCCGCTTTTGTAGAAGTTTATTATTGTTTTTTGCCTTGATTTGCAACTGCTGCTTGTAGCTTACGGACTTCTTCAGGGTCACCTAAGAAAGTATCGCGAACAAGGTTCATGTCATCATCAAATTCGAATAAGTAGGGAACACCTGTCGGAAGATTTAGCTTAACGATATCTTCATCTGAAATACCTTTTAGATGTTTAACAATTCCGCGAAGACTATTACCATGTGCAGCAACGATAATTTCCCCTTCTTTTTCTAAAGTAGGTTTAATGGTGCTTTCCCAATAAGGTAGGATACGCTCAACGGTTTCTTTTAATGATTCCGTCAAAGGGAGCTCATTAGGATCAACATCTTTATAGCGAGGGTCTAAAAGCGGTGAACGTGGATCATCTTTTGCCAATGGTGCAGGCGGCACGTCATAACTACGACGCCAAACAAGAACTTGTTCTTCGCCATATTTTTCAGCCGTTTCAGCTTTATTTAAGCCTTGTAATTCACCATAATGTTTTTCATTCAAACGCCAGCTTTTTTCAACTGGAATCCAATCTAAATCCATTTTATCTAAGGCAAAACTAAGCGTTTTAACAGCGCGTTTCAGATATGAGGTAAAAGCTTTTTTGAAATGAAACCCTTCTGTTTTTAATAATTCGCCGGCTTTTTTAGCTTCATTACAGCCTTTTTCAGTGAGATCAACATCTGTCCAGCCAGTGAACAGATTTTTTTGATTCCACTCACTTTCGCCATGACGTAGCAATACTAAACGTTTCATATTACGGTCTCCTATTGAATAATGCTTTAAGTATATAAGAGCAGCGGTTCAGCAACAATTAAAATCGCCAATAATAGCATTCATCTATATTATGTACTTGTATTGATCACTATCGTTACAAGAAATTTTTTATATTATTAAATTTCTTATTAAACAATTAGTTAATAGAAAAATATAGAAATTTTTGTTTTGAAAATACTTTTATCTTTACCGCATTAAGCTTCGCGGGAACTTTTTAGAGGTAAGAAAATGGTAGGTATTTTGCGTTAGTCACATAGCAAAAATTTTAAAAATTGCATACAGGAGAAAAAATATAAGATATTGTTTTGTTTTGTTTTTGTTTTGTTTTGTTTTGTTTTGTTTTGTTTTGTTTTGTTTTGTTTTGTTTTGTTTTGTTTTGTTTTGT